>JBBQXW010000161.1:0-15740 GCA_038209275.1 Chloroflexia bacterium
AAGCTGGTATTCGGCACAAGTAATATAAGTCAAATCAATTTCGCGCTGCTCGTCTATTGATTGTAATCTTTTAAGTCGGATGGTCAATTGAACCTCCGCCGCCAGTCGCCGTAGTTCAGGGTCATGCGACTCCAAATTATTCAGCACCCGCTCAATCGTTGCCCGTCGCACTTCACGGTCAAGTTGCTTCGCTTCTTCCAAACATTCTGCTGCCAGCGTCAGGGCGGCTACATTGTTGGTATTCAAACAAGCCTGCACCAGCCCGGTAGCGTCGCCTTGAGCGGCATAAAGTCGTAGCGTTTCGTGCCACCACTCATCCCCAATTAGCCTGCTCCAATCTGGCACAATGTGCTGTTCCAGCCAGTGAGCGGCAGTTAAATATTCCTGGAAGGTTTTGTGGGCAAAGCTCCACTTTCCAACTTCCCGTTCTAACAGCAACCCGCTACTGCCCTGCAACTCCACCAGAAAACTTTTGAGTGGTCGGTCAGTGACGGTTGCCAGATAAGGGGCGATATTTTTCAGTGCTTCATCGGTGCTTATTTCACGATGTCCTTGATCCATCATGTAAGCCGCCAACGGTTGCAGGACGGCTCGTTTTTGAGCCGAAGTTAATGAGTCTGACACGCCTTTGGCCTGTCGCCAGCGCCCCAGCAATACCTCGCAAATTTCGTTGTAAAGTTCTACCCGGCTACCCGGCAGCGCCCCACGATAGCGGTGTACCATTGCAATCATGGTCAGTAAGAGGGGATTGACGGTTAGTTCGGTCAGGTTGGAGGTTTTGCGAAGGCGTTCCAGCAAATCTTTGGCATCCTTATCGGCTCGGCGCTGAACTGCACCATCTTGAACGCCGCCCGAACTCATCACCTCGTTTGCCAGATACCAGCTTTCAATAAACTTGTGTACCTGGGCCGAGTTAAAGGGCTGCACTTCCAGAATATGAGCGCGTTGCAACGGCGCGTCGCGATAGCCCTGTGGACGTGAGGTTATTACAAAGCGGCTGCGCGGATAATCCCGAATCTGGCGGTCTACCCAGGTTGAAACCGCTTTACGTTGTTCCGCATCCGCCACTTCGTCCAGACCATCCAGCAGCACTATGCCGCGTCCGGCCTGTAATTGTTTTTCAAACCAACCGGGCGGTGTATTCAGGTCGGGATAATTCTTGTGGTCGCAAAAGTACTCCTGCGCTAACTGGCCTAAACCCGGTGGATTCGCCTGAATAATGCTTTTTACGTGGTCGCGCAGAAAGAGCAGGATTGGAACATAGGCGGGCAAGTGGTAGCGGTTCTGGCGATTGAAGGCAAAGGTTAGTCCGATATTTTGCAGCAGGGTGGTTTTGCCGCAGCCCGGCGCACCAATAATCGCCAGTGCCGGAGGCTTGTTCTGGCCGTGCTTACCTTCGCCGTAGCGCAAAAAATCCCAGATGGGTTTGTTGCCGCTCAGTTCTTTTGCCGCAATCGGGTCGGCATTTAGTTTGTGGGGATTTAGCGAAGGAGCAATCCGCAATTCTACAAAGACCTGTTCCAGCTTGAGGGTAAAAGTATTAATCAGGCCCATGCCGCGCACGTTGAAAATTTCGTGGTCTTCGATAAGCTGACGGTTGTAGCGCCGCCGGAAGCCGGGCCGAAACCCGTTGATTGCCGCCAGCACCCAATCCGCCGCACCCTGGGTCGCCTTCTCCTGAAGTCTGGCCCACACCGCCAGCCCAAAAGCCAGCAGCAGATAAAGCACCAGCGCCAGCACTCCAAGAAACGGCTGGCTTTTCACCTGTTCCCACAGCACAACCAGAATAACCACGAAACCAACGAGCAGGATTATTTGCCCCAGCCAAAGAACATTCTGAATAGGTTTGCTTTTGTCAGGAACGGGTGACCTCGGACTAACGCCTCTTTCTAGCTCTGCTTCTAGTTGTTCAATCAGTTTTTGCTTCTGTGTTTTCTTATATTCAAGCCGAGCCTTTTCTTCAGGGTCGCTAGTGACGACAAGCAGGTCTCCATACTCTTTAAGTTGGCTGTAAGCCTCTCTAATTTGTTCTGTAAGGTCTTGGCGCGGTGTAGGCATAGCAATGCAACCTTTAATAAAAATCACTCGTACACTTTTTGTGATTATATACTTTCGGCTAATTTTTGTCACGATTATTGAGAGATGAAAGCGGGGGAATTGTAAATTTTGATAGGTAGCCCTGGAATAAATTCCGGGCTACGTCGCTCAAGTGGATTAAAATCCACTGATTACACCAAAGCGCAAGAGTCGTATCCAGTGGTTTTCAAACCACTTGAGCTATGTAGCCCGGAATTCGGCCCGTAGGGTTGTCCAGGGCGGACGCACACGATGCACCAATCTGAGGGTCAATTTAAATTGACGCGCCCGGCAGGAGCTATTCAGGTAAGCTCTTACCGGGCCAAACAAAGCTTAGGTCAGGGTGATGACGGCGCTGGCGGATTTGCCGGGGTCACTGACCGAGCGGGCGGTGACGACCCAGGCTCCCTTCTCGCCGCCGGGCAAATCCAGCTTCGGCGAAATCAGATTGGTAAAGCTGCCGGTAGTGCTGGTAGTGCGCTCCCGAATCGCCGGATAGCTTACCGTGCCGCTGGGCGAAGTGTACGAGATAATAATCTTTTCGCCGGGCGTGAAGGCTACTATCAGGGCGGCAAAGATACCGTCGTCGCGGCGCAGCATCGCAATTGACGGGCTGCTAAAGGGCGCGGTTACTTTGAAGTAAGCCCGACCAGTTTTGCCGCTCTGGGTTCCCCGGTAGTTCAGGTTGGATAGCCCGGCGGGGGCGGTGGTTGGCACATCGTAGCGTATACTCAACACACCACCCTCGTCCGCCTGGGCGCTGACTGGATTAAGAGTCTGTCCCAACGCACTAACCATAAATACGTCCACGCTTTCGCCAGGTGTCATAAAAATCCCAAACATAATTTGCTGGAATCCTGCCGGGCCGCAAGGTATAAATACGTTGGCGTTATTATCTTTGGGAATGTCCGAAGTAACACAGGTGTATGACCCGCCATCAGTCGGCACCTGGGACGGTGGCGGCGGCGGGGTACTGCCAGTCGGAGGCGGAGTGCCGCCGCCAGGGGTCGGGGTCGAACCAACGGGCGTAGGTGAGGAAACGGGCGCAGTGCCATCGTAGCGCGCGTCGTTGCGCCAGCTCAAATAGTGCTGCCCAACGTTGCCCATTTCGACCTGGAAAGCCGCCGAATTGCTGGGCGTATAAGTCAGCACGCGCCGCTCGAACGCCTGAATTAAAACATCTTTGGGCTGACCGCCGACTACCACCTGACTCCAGTAGCCTTCGCTGATAGGCAGGCCCATCGCATCGAGCCAATCGAACACTGGCTGATTATCTACAAATTTCGAGCCATCCCAGATAACGCCGCGCTGGTTCATAAAAGCCCAGAACACATCGGCAATATTGTGCTTCAAATTATTATCGTAATAAGCTACTTTCGCCTTCAGGCCGAGCGCAGCGTTCTTGCCAGTCGTACCGTCGCGGCTCAGGGTATCTTCTACCGCCTGCCCAATTTTGCTGGCGGCGTTGTTATCGGTATTATTCAGGGTGCTGACCTTGCGGAAACTGGCATAGGTCGGGCCGGGGTTGCCGGGGTCGCCCGCCACACTGATGTCACCGGGCTGGCGGGTCTGCGTTTTAGCGTCGCCCAGCGCCAGTTGCCCGCTAATTAATTCTTTTACCAGTAGCCCGTTTGTGACCGTCCCTTTTGATGGGTCGTTAATTTCCATGCGAGCTTTGTCCAGATAAACCACCGAGCGGCTACCACCGGGCGCTTCGGCGTATGGTTCGTTAGAGGCTCTGGCTACTTCCGGCCCCCATAGCCACGAGCGCGATACTCGTCCATCCGCTACCGGCTTATCGGTGCGCTGCCACTTGGCAAGAAAGGCGCTGTTGCCCTTAAAATCCGGGTCAGCCGCCAGCGTCAGCGTTGGAATAAGCGCTACAATCAGAGTGAGTACAAAAAGTACTGCCAGCACTCCGCGCCCACGCGCAGTTTTAAACTTTTTCAAGGTGAAAATTCTCCTTTGAGGTTGCGAGGTCAGTTCATGAAGATTTGACCTGTTATGTCAGAAAGTTCCTATCCAGCTAATTATTAACCGAGGCTTACTGAGACTGATATTAGCATGGGCGGCGGTGCTTTGCAACCGATTTAAACCAATCTTTGCAAAAAAACTTCACTACCTGCTCCTGTCATGCTGAGGTACGAAGCATCTCTCTGGTTGCCGAAGTAGTTGCTTTGGGTAGTGCCGAGACCCTTCCTGCGTCAGGGTGACAGGCACGACGCAGTGAGTAACTACAAAAAAGGTTGAGTGAAAATGTGGACATTTGTGGGGAGATTGTGAGAAAACCGTCAAAAGGCTTGATTTTACGTAACTCGAATGTTAAAATAATTTCAAACTTTGCTGTATCATTCTGGGTGTTTGCAGACGAGTTTTAAGCGTAAGTACAAAAAGGAAGTTTTATAAACTCATGGCTTTGCCAGATAAAATAGAGACCGAGCGTGAAATGCCGGAAACCGAAATAAAGCACCTGATTCCAAACGAAAAATTACCCGGTTTTCAGCCCGAAAATAAAGCGCAGTACGTCAATAAAATGTTCGCCCAGATTGCGCCAACCTACGACCGGGTCAACCGCTTTATGACCTTTGGGCTAGACCAGGGCTGGCGACGGCAGGTAGTGGCCGAAGCGCGGCTCAAACCGGGCGACCGGGCGCTGGATGTTGCCACCGGCACGGGCGATATTGCCCTCGAACTGGCCCGGCAGGTCGGCGCAAGTGGCGAAGTAGTAGCCAGCGATTTTTGCCTGGAAATGATGTTGCCCGGCCCGGCAAAGGCCGAAAAAGAAGGGGTTGGGCAAGTAGTTCATTTTATGGCGGCTGACGCAATGAATATGCCTTTTGAAGATAATAGTTTCGCTGCTGTCACTACCGGCTTTGCTATGCGTAACGTCGCCGATATTGAGCGGGCTTTTTCTGAAATGGCGCGGGTGGTCAAACCGGGCGGGCGAGTGGTTTGTCTGGAAGTAGCCCGCCCGCGTTCGGCCCTGGTGCGCTTGGGCCATCAGCTTTATTTTAATCGGGTCGTGCCGTTAATCGGCAAATTGCTGAGTGGACACGGCGAAGCGTATACTTATTTGCCGGAGTCGGCTAAAAACTTTCCGCCGCCGGAAGAACTAAAACGTATCATGGAACGAGCCGGACTGGAGCGAGTCAGCTTCCGGCTGTATGGGCTGGGTGCCGCCGCGATTCACGTTGGCAGCAAACCCCGTTAAACCAGCCTTTTAGTTTTTAATAAATTTTTCGCGAAAAATTTATTAAAAACTAAAATAAAACAAGGCTTTCGCTTTTCCTTTTGCTTTTGAAAATTTTTGCAAAAATTTTCAAAAGCAAAAATCTTGTTTTTTAGGTTTAGATTTTTTGCAAAAAATCTAAACCTAAAAAAGCATTAAGCTATATTTTGAATGTAAGCGAAAGTTTATAAAAATTAGAAGTTTGAGTGTTGTAGTAGATAAAGAGCAGGACAGTTGTTTTGTCACACTCTAATCACATCGGTTCGGGGTACAAGGACGCACCCGCTACCGTGAAAGGAGCGAGACCTTCCTATGATGAAGGATATGGATATACCGGATATTGTCATCCGACGTTTGCCGATTTACGCTCGTAGCCTCTCCTACCTGGCTAGTGAGGGGATAACAACCGTCAGCAGCAGCGAACTAGGTTCGCGCATTGGCGTAACGGCGGCTCAAATCCGGCGCGACCTTTCTTATTTTGGTGAGTTTGGCAAGCAGGGCAAAGGTTATAACGTCCAGTTCTTGCTCAATCAAATTCGCGATATTTTGCATCTGGAACAGCAGTGGGGTGTGGCGCTGGTTGGCGTGGGCCATCTGGGGCAGGCTATCGCACACTACGGCGGTTTCATTGATAAAGGTTTCGAGATTGTCGCGCTGTTCGATGCTGATCCGGAGCGGGTTGGAATGGAACTGGATGGTCGGAAAATTTATCATTACACCGAAATCCCGGAGATAGTCAAAGAAATGGGCCTGGAAGTAGCGATTGTGGCTGTGCCAGCTGGTAGCGCTCAAGAAGTGGTGGATTTGTTGGTGCAGGCCGAAGTAAAGGCTATTTTGAATTATGCTCCGATTACCGTGCAAGTGCCGCCGGATGTCCGTACTCGCAACATTGACCCGGTGGGCGCATTGCAAAGTATGACTTACTACCTCAACCCCGACAAAAATGTATACCGCAACAACGGACGTAATTATTAGTCTTTCGGGCAGTCACTTATTCGTTCGCGACTGCCCATCCCCTTTGTAGCAAAACATTCTCGAATGGTCTTTACAGATTATCTTCCTGTTTTACCTGCACCAATAATTCGGCCAGACGAGTGGGCCAGCTAAGGCGCTCGGTTAATTCCGCTCGGTTCAATTCGAGCAGGGCGCGTTCTTCCTCCAAACCCTTGAGCCAGCCTGCCGGTATGGTGACGCTATCGCCTAAAGCCGGAAAACCAACTACCAGACTGGTCAATACCGGCATAAGGTGGGTGCTTTCCCAGCCCAAATAGTATTCCCGAATACGTCCGCGTCCGCCATCGCTCAAGCTTACATGGGCTGCGCTACCCAGGTGTACCAGTTCCGCTTCGCAATTGCGTATTTTCTTGAAATCGGTATAGGAATGGGGCGGGTGATAAATGAAAAAAGCTTCGGGGTTGCAGTGCAGCCAGGTGGGATAAACATCTTCTTCGGGATTCTCGTCCTGATATTCCCAGTAAGGCTTGAGCGTTTCAAATTGAGCAGCAGAAATATCCAGCCGGATTTCATCGAGTTGTTCTAACTTGAAAGCCGAAAGGCACAGCTTAATCGGTACTACCGTTTCGATGTGCGCCACCAACCAGCGCCTGCTCCGCACCACCAATCCGCCCAACTGCAAATTATGGCGGTTGAGTAAAAGATATTTGAGGCGACCGAGGCTACGCCCCTCTTGCGAAATTACATTTATACCCAGGTGAATTCGCATAAATCACCTCCGCAATTTCTCTAAAAGCTATAACGCATCGTTTTCAGGATTGTAGCTTATGTTTAATATAAAGCTAAACTAGCTTTGTATTAATTAGGATTCTGGAAAACTTCAAAATATAACACTAACCTTTTTCTGTTTCACTAAGTTGCTGGCTTTTAGCCCAGGTCGGTTTATCCAACCTCTGACTACATTAAAAGCGTTATACCACTATGTCCCTTAATTGTCAATCAATTAAAGCTGGACTATTTTGTCGTAGGTTTCCGGGCGGCGGTCACGGTAGAACTGCCAGTGGTCGCGCACTTCTTTAATTACATCGAGGTCGAGGTCGGCGATTACTACTTCTTCTTTGTCATCGCTGCCTTGCGCCAGGATTTTGCCGCGTGGGTCGCAAAAGTAACTTGAGCCGTAGTAAATTTGCTGCCCGAACTCTGGCTCGACCCCAACTCGATTGTTGGTGCCAACAAAATAGCCGTTGGCGATAGCATGGCTGCGCTGCTCGATAAACCAGAGGTAATCGCTATGGCCTTTGCTGGTCGCCGACGGAATGAAGACAATTTCCGCCCCGTTCAGGCCGAGCATCCGTGCGCCTTCGGGAAAATGTCGGTCGTAGCAGGTGTACACGCCCAGCTTCCCAAACTGGCTCTGGAAAACCGGGTAGCCCAGATTGCCCGGCTTGAAATAATATTTCTCCCAGAACCCGACTACGTGCGGAATATGGTTTTTGCGGTAAATCCCCAGCAGCGTACCGTCTGCATCAATTACGGCGGTAGTATTATAGTAGGTGCTGATGCCGACCACTTCATAAATCGGCACGATAAGGGCCATGCCGTATTGTTTGGCGACTTCTTGCATCAGGCTGATGGTCGGGCCGGGGATAGTTTCAGCGTAGTCGTACCATTTGCGGTCTTGTATCTGGCAAAAGTACGGCCCAAAAAACACTTCCTGCAAACAAGTAATATTCACGTCCTGTTTGGCAGCCTGTTCGATATAGCCCAGGTGTTTATCAATAATTTCTTGCTTCGTACCGTTTCCGTCGGCCTGCGTCAACGCACATTTAACGATTCGTGACATTTCTTCTCTCTCCTGATTAATTAAGATTACATATCCCTGCACTACATCGAAATCTGAACCCGGACATTAATGTCCGGGCTAAAAAAGGCGGCTTACTTCTTAGCCCGGCTCTTCAGGGCCGGGAATTTGAATTCAAACCTGAATTGCGGCTAAGAGTCAAAACTAAAAGTCCAGGTTCGATAAGGTCGAAAATGCCCAATCGAACCTCTTTTTGACTTCAACAATCATGTCCCAATTTCAGCTAACTATTAAAAGCGGTTCGCAACTCAGCAGTAATTTCGTCAAGGGCTTTCTGATAATGGGTAGTTAATACGCCGCCCAACCAGAAAAAGCCGTGTATCATATCAGGGTAATGCGAATGTTGAACGGAATTACCAGCATCTTTTAGTTTGGCGGCATAGGCATCGCCTTCGTCGCGGAGCGGGTCAAATCCGCCGGTAATAACTATGGCTGGTGGCAAATCCTTGTGGTTTTCGGCCCAGTGCGGCGACAAAAGTGGGTCTTTGCGGTTGGTGTCTTCGTTCATGTAGTGATTGAAGAACCAGACCATGCCGTCTTTGGTCAGTAAGTAGCCGTCGGCGTTTTCTTCATAAGATTTGGTGCTGATGGTCGCATCGGTGACGGGGTAAATCAGCACCTGATAAACCAGGTTTGGCCCACCCCGGTCTCGCGCCATAAGAGATACCACTGCCGCCAGATTGCCGCCCGCGCTATCCCCGCCAACCGCTATTCGTTTCGGGTCAACCCCGATTTCCGCCCCATGATCGGCGACCCATTTAGTTGCGGCGTAGCAATCATTTACCGCTGCCGGAAATTTGTGTTCGGGAGCCATCCGATAATCCACCGAGACTACCACACAACCCGCCTGATTTGCCAGGGCGCGGCACGGTACATCTACCACGTCCAATTCGCCGATAACCCAGCCACCGCCATGAAAATAAACCAGGGCCGGGAACGGCGCTGTTCCTTCCGGCGTGTAAATCCGCACCGGGATTTCTCCGGCTAGGCCGGGAATAGTGCGGTTTTCGATATTGGCAACCTGCTGGGGCGTGCCGCCTAGCTGGTTAAAGACGCTAAACGCCTGTCGTGCAACTTCCGGGGTCATCTCGTGCAAAGGTGGCCCGCCTGCGGCGGCCATCTGTCCTAAAAATCCTTCAGCTACCGGGTCTAATGGCATCGTTGTTCTCCTTAATTTTCAACTTTGAATACTAAGCAAATTTTTTGACCTCAAAAATAACTCGTGCGTCCCAGGCTTGGCCCGGTTCTAGTACAACCAGACCACTATCGGCCAGCCCTTCTTCGATGAAGTTAATCGAATTGGGCGGGCAGCTATATGGCTCAATGCAGAGCGAAGGACGGTTGGGTTGGGTAAACAATACCCATTCGCGGAAATGGTGGTCGGCCCGAATTTGTACTTCCAATCCGGCCTCGCCATCGTCGCGAAAGCCCGCCATTGTCCAATCGTTCTCGAAACTTACGTCGGTGTACATATGGTCGAAAGGCAAAGGGCCAAGCTTGCGCCACTCTCGAAAATCTACTTCCGGCGCAACGGGTTTAGCTGGGCCATTCGGCAAACCTTCAGTAGTGGGCCAGGTGGCGCTGCCTGGAATATTTACCAGACAGGCGGTGCGGCCTGGCGTAACCTCGCTAACCTGAAGCGGCGCTCGAAAATAGGGATGCAGCCCATAGCCGAACGGCATTTGCTGCTCTTTGGCTTTATTTTCGACGCGAGTATCCAAAATTAGTTGGTGGTTTCTTAGCGTGTAGGTCAAAGTCAGAGCAAAGTCGAAGGGATACCCGGCTCGCATTTCCTCGCTCAAATCTTCCGGCCCAATCGTCGTGACTAAACGCACTCCCTGGTCGTCTGCGCCAGATTCAACTACGCGCCACTTGGCAAAAATGACCAGCCCATGAATATGATGAACACCGCCTTTATCGGTGCGCGGCAAATGATATTCCGTGCCGTTGAATTCGTAACGGGCATCGCGCACCCGGCCCGGAAAAGGCCATAGCACCGGGATACCTCCCTTGAAACGGCGACTTCGCAATTCTTCGGCACTGGGCGGCGTTTCCAGAATTTCTACTTTCCCACCCGCCGCTGTAACCGACCAGGCCACGCAATTGCTGCCTATCCCTGGCACAATCGTGGCTTCCGCCCCGCTCGTCAGGTCGCGCAGAATATAGGTCGGTTCATCGTGCCATTGCCCGGCCTCAACGCTGTAATTTGCCGAACTATTTTCCTGTTCCATCCTTTTCCTGTTTCGATATAAAATGGAAATTCTTTAGCTTTGGAAAATTTTTCGCGAAAAATTTTCCAAAGCTAAAGGCAAAGATTTAGCCTTTCCAGAAGCGCGATTCGCCTAGCAAATCAGCCAGTTCGACTCGCCAGGGCGTGAGCTTGAGCAAGCCGTAGTTGGGATTATCTACCTGTCCAAAAAAGCGGGCCAAATCGTAACCGAGCGGGCCGGGCGTTTGTTTGAATATGTCCCAGATACGTTGCTTTTCCGCCTGGTCGTCCACCCATTCCGCCGTACAATCTACGTAAACTGGTTTCAAAACGTGAATCATATAGGCCAGCGAGACGTTGGAATTGGTGGCGAGGTGTTTAGCTTTGGGACTGTGCCGCCCCGTCGCAATCCAGCCAATCGGCCCGACTTCCCAGATAGGATGTAGCACCCGTGAGCGAGGACGACCCTCACTATCTACGGTTGCTACATTGCACCAGACCATTTCATGCGCCGCCGCGATAAATTCTTGCTCGATGGTTGACAAATCGGCTATCCGCATTAACGCACTCCCAAAATAATCTCAACTGTAAGCTGGTCAAGCTTCTCGTAGCGATAGCCGCGCAGCGCCAGCTTATCGGGGTCAAAATCGGTATCTTTGAGCTTGCGGACAATTTCGGGGCTGTAGCCACTGCTGATTAGACCGCCGTAGGTCTGGTCGCCCTGATTTACTTCGGCCAGCAGCGCCTGAATTTCAGGGTCAGCGTTAAAGCGTTTGGCCTTCTCTTTGAACATGTTGTAGGTTCGCATACAGCCGAGCGCAAAATCCCAAACGCCGTCTTCATCTTCGGTGCGGTAGGCGTGGGCATCGAAGTGGCGCGGCCCGACATAGCCCTTTTCTTCCAAAAGTTTTACCAAAAAGAAACTGTTTTTCAGGCTCTCGCTGCCGAAGCGCAAATCCTGGTCGTAGCGCGGCCCTTTCTGGTCGTTCAGGTCAATGTGAAAAAGCTTGCCTGCTTCCAGTGCCTGAGCGACACCGTGATAGAAATTCAGGTTCGCCATATTTTCGTGGGCGACTTCGGGATTAACGCCGACCATTTCGGGATGGTCGAGGGTGTAGATAAAGGCCAGCATATGCCCGACTGTCGGCAGATACGTATCGGAGCGCGGCTCGTTTGGCTTTGGTTCGAGCGCAAATTTCAGGTTGTAGCCGTTATCAATCACGTATTCGCACAGAAAGTTTAGGGCTTCGCGCATCCGCTTGAGCGCGACGGTTGGGTCTTTGCTGGCATCGGCATCCACGCCTTCGCGTCCGCCCCAGAAAACGTAGGTGGTTGCGCCAAGCTCGACTCCTAAATCAATCGCCCGCATGGTTTTCTGAAGGGAGAAAGCCCGCACTGCCGGGTCTACCGCCGTAAAAGCGCCGTCTTTGAATACCGGGTGAAAGAACAGATTGGTGGTAGCCATTGGTACGACCATCCCATAGTCATCCAGCGCCCGCTTGAAATCGCGCACGATGCAGTCACGTTCGGCGGGAGTAGCATCGAAGGGAACTAAATCATTATCGTGAAAATTAATGCCCCATGCACCCATCTCGCCCAGTTTCCTGACGGTATGCACCGGGTCGAGGGCCGGGCGCACGAAATCGCCGAAGGGGTCGCGTCCCCGGTTGCCGACTGTCCACAGGCCAAAACTAAATTTGTCTTCTTTCCTGGGGGCATACTGGTCGCTGCTAACTTCACGGGCCAGAGGGGGATTTTCAAGAATACTCATAACACATTCTTCCTTTCGCGCTGCTTTTTCAATTTTAGAATTCAATTCAAATTTTTGAACACAGGTGAACGCAGATAGCCACAGATTAACACGGATGTAGCAAAATGTTGGGCAGACTGATTATAAGCGTTCTTGTGGTCTGATAGCAAACTTAATTGGGTTTTCTGTAAAAAGAGAAATGAGGCCGTTACCATTATTTTGCGATGTTCCAGCCGTTGCGTCGGTTAGTTTTGGGGATTTCTCGAAATACAAAGTCTGGTTGCAAAAAGCCGTGCGCTGAAGCACGGCTTTTATTACATAGCTCTAAAAATCATTAAGTTTACGGTTTCAGGTAGCGATCCAAAAAGTTGAAGGTGCGGGCGAAAGCATCGCGGGCGGCATCGGCCCGGTAAATTTCGGGGCGGCTGTTATTGAAAAAGCCGTTAGGCGCTTTTGGATAGAGCTTTAGTTCAAAGTTTTTGCCTTTGGCCCGGAGGGTACGTTCTAGCGCAGCGATTTCCTGATTGGGAATCTGGTTGTCCGGCGCACCGTAAATATTGAGCATGGGTGAACGAATTAAGCCAATCATATCAATTGGTGAATTGGGCTTGACCCGCCCCAGCATTTCACGGGGATAGACAATATCGCCATAAAAATTAACTGCTGCCGCAAAATTATTGCTTTCGGCGGCACTGAGCAGGGCGATTGTACCGCCGAAGCCAAAACCAACCACCGCTACCCGGCGAGGGTCAACATAGCCTTCGCTCTTGAAGTAGTTGTAGCTATTCTTTATGTCGGTAACAGCGATGGTATCGGGGGTGTTGCGGCGCAAAGTACGGGCATCTACCAGCGTGCCATTGGTGGAAGCCGGGCCGCTGCGGGTAGTAAAGAAATCGGGAACCAGCACGGCGTAGCCTTCGCGGGCAAACCGTATCGCTACCTCCTGGATATGCTCGTCAAGTCCGTAAATATCGTGGGCCAGCACAATTCCTGGCATAGGTACGGCTACGCTCGGCACCGCCAGAAAAGCGTTAATTTCGTGGTAGCCGCTACGGAAGCGGAAAATTGCTGTATCTACATAAAAGCCTTGCTGAGTACTCATAACATTTCTTCCTCATCTTGTTTATAGTTTAATTTTTGAAGCTTTTGCGAAACTTCAAAAACAAGAATTTTCAGGCGTTAGCCTTCGCCTGAGCGAAACTACTATTAGCTTAATTTTAAGCCTTTTGACGCACTGCGTCAATTCAAAAGACTTTAGATTAGGGGAACGCTGCGAGGAGAATCAGGGATTAAGCTTTTCGCATAAAAAAATTGAAATTTGCGCCGGAGAGAGCTATAATAGAAGGGACAAGAACCCTGTCTAGGAAATGAATTATTCTGGTGGAGGAAGCTAATATGGACGCATTTTCGATAGACGATACCAGCGCACATCCAGTGGAAGACCCCCAGGCCAAAGTGCTGAACAACGCCTTGCGCCGCTTTTGTGATAAACTTGAGCAAGATAAGCATACCGAAGACAAAGAGAATTTGCTCAGTATTCGCGAAGTCGTCTGGCAGTACGGCGGTTTGCGTTTTCGGGCCAAGCTGGTTACGCTGGACGGGCAGTTCAGTAGCGGCGAGTATTTTTTCAGCGAAGGCAGCGACAAGAAGTGGCTGCGGCTGAGTACGCCCCGCGCTCTGGCGGAAAAGCTGACCGAGGCGAAAGAAGCGAAGGAGCGATAGGCTTGCTCAGGCTGGATATTATTTAGCCTTGAAAGATTCACAGGCGACAGAAAAACTTGCCCGACCAGAAGAAGAACGGCTGCCCGACCAGGCTAAAACGCTCGGTTGGGTAAGCCGTTTGAGCTTTATAATTGCCGTTGCGCTGGCTCTGGCAGGGTTGGCGGTGGCGCTATTCCCTCGCCTTCAGTTTTTCAGCCAGAATACGGCGCACTGGCTGACATATCCCTACTTTCAGGCTGGCTCGGAAGGGCTGATGTTGAGTGAAGCCGCGATTATTCGGGCGGGTGGTTCGCTGTATGTCCCGCTTCGCCCTGATTTGTTTATCTCCGCCCCTTATCCCCCGCTTTATTATTATTTGCTGGCAGCACTCTGGCCTTCCGGCAGCGCTGCCGCCACCGGCTTTACTATCGGACGCGCTATCTCGTTGGTCTCGGCTCTCGTTACCGCTTTTTTAATTGTGCTGCTGGTGATAATCGAAAGCGGGGCGGCGCAAGCTGGCACACGGCGATTGCTCAGGTGGTGGCCCGGTCTGGTAGCCGGATTAGCTGCCGGATTGCTTTTTCTGAGTATGCCCGCCGTGGCGGTTTGGGCGGCGCGAGTGCGGGCCGATATGTTGATGGTGGCTTTGCAACTGGTCGGGCTAGTGCTGATTGCCTGGAAGCCACGCCAGTGGCCCGCTTTCGCCGCTATTTTGCCGCTTACTCTGGCTCTCTATACTAAACATACCGGGTTGGCTGCTCCTGCTGCTGCCGCCTTTTTCGTGGTGCTGCAAAACTGGCAGAACTGGCGACGCAACTTAATCTGGCTGGGTGCTTTCGGCGGGGCGGTGGGTCTGCCTTTTGTGCTGCTCAGTTTGTTGACCGCCAACGAATTTTATCGCCGCCTTTTCCCCTATCACGACTTGGGCCGCGATGACCGCAATTTCGAGCGTTATACCGAGCTTTTCTGGCAAGAAAACGCCGCCCTGCTGGTAATGTCCGCCCTGCTAATTGTGCTGACGCTGGTCTGGTGGTTGTGGGAAAAAGTGGGGCGAGGGGAAATCCATTGGCGGAGCAATGTCATACAGGGACGGCGTGGCGAGGGAAAATCGGCGGCGCAATTACAACTTGGCGGCAATTCAGACAAATCGAGGGCGCAGCCCCCTCCTACAGAAATTGGGAATAATACGGGAAAATCGAAGATTCCTCAGTCCTCAATCCTCAGTCCTCAATCCTCAGTCCTCAATCCTCAGTCCTCAGTCCTTCCCCTCTCCGCCTGGTTCGTGCTGTTCTCGTTGCCGTTGCTGTTTGGGTTGGGGGTGGTGGGGACAGACCATAATCATTTTTTGCCGGGAGAGGCGGCAGGCTGTGCAGCGGCGGGGGTGCTGGTAGGAAGGCTGC
This sequence comes from Chloroflexia bacterium, assembly GCA_038209275.1. Classification (GTDB taxonomy): domain Bacteria; phylum Chloroflexota; class Chloroflexia; order Chloroheliales; family Chloroheliaceae; genus L227-5C. The sequence goes on from JBBQXW010000161.1 coordinate 15,181, forward strand.
TGGCTTTGCCGTCGGGGAACAAGTGGCGCTGGTTGGCGCTAGTGGCGATTGGCGGGCTGTGGGTGCAGGCGGCGGTGTGCGCCGTACCCGCGCCGCGCTACGAAATCGAGTTCCGGCAGCGCGACCCCGATTATCAGCGACAACTGGGCCAGATTGTCCTTAACGCCGCCGCCCAACCCAAACCCATCCTGAGCAGCGAAGCCGGTTTTTTGGCTCTGACCAACCGCCCCGCCGACCATTTTTATTACAACGATTTGTTCACTATCTCGGCTCTGTCCCGCAAAGGCCGCTACAACCTGGACGGTCTGCTGAACGCGGTTCGGAACAAAGAATTTGGCCTCATTCTAGCCGAAGGCGATTTCTTCACTGGCCGCGAAGTGCGCGGCGATGTCTGGTCGCCCGAACTGGTGGCAGCGATTAAAGCCAACTACAAACTAAAATTCCGGGATGTTTGGTTCGTTTATGAGCCGAGAGAGTGAGCAGTTAAATGAAACCCAAAATGGAATTTGTTCTTGAAATCAATCCTGGAAATCAAGTTGAACGCAAAGTTACCCTCAATA
>JBBQXW010000162.1:0-15738 GCA_038209275.1 Chloroflexia bacterium
TCGCCGTATCCGCAAGCTTGTGCCGACGGTAGACCCGACTGGTCAGCCGCGCGACAATGTGGATACCATCAAGCGCCCCGGCTATGTTCGGATGCCAACGGCGAAAGATTATTCGGCCCACCTGGACGACGAGAACCTGTTTTTGCCTTCTACGGTAGGTCAGTTGGCTGAAGGTTCGCCCAAGAAAAGCGCCGATTAAAGCGTAGGGACGGGGTCTCCCCGCCCAACACAAGCCGCTAATTTGGGGCTTAATTTCTTAACTTGATGCGTATGGGGCGGGGTTTCCCCGCCCAATCCAGTAATTTGTAGGGGCGCAATTCATTGCGCCCAACCAGCCAAGTAAAGGATTTGACAACAATGCAGGAGAGCCTTCAAACCGTAGTCAATCGCGTGCAGGAGCAATTTGGGGACTCGGTACTCAGCGTCACCGAATTTCGGGACGAAGTAACTATTCGGGTGACGAAACCGGCCTGGCGGCAAGTACACGAATTTTTGAAGGCCGACCCGGATTGCGATTTCAATATGTGCATTGACGTTACCGCCGCCGATTACCCGTTGCGCGACGAACGCTTTGATGTGATTTGCCATATGCTTTCGCTCAATAAGGCCCACCGCCTTCGCACCAAAGTCACTACTGACGAGCGGCTTGACAGCCTTGTCCCGGTCTGGCGGACGACCAACTGGGAAGAGCGCGAAACTTACGATTTGTTCGGCATTATCTTTGAAGGCCATCCCGATTTGCGTCGCATTATGATGCCCGAAGATTGGGAAAGCTTCCCGCTTCGCAAAGATTACCCAATCGAAGGCTACGAATCGGAAGGGCTGCCGGGATAGGAATACATAGTTTCAAGTTTCAGGTTTCAAGTTGTTAGCTTCAGAAGCATCTCTCATAGTTTCAAACCAGTAACTTTTGGATTTTGAAACTTGAAACCTGAAACTTGAAACTTGAAACTACAAAAGAAAAGGTAGTTATGCAAGAAACTAAATTCCATACTGAGGAAGGCGAAGTTTTTCGGGGCGAAAAGCGGATGCGGCTGAATATGGGGCCGCAGCATCCTTCGACGCACGGTGTGCTTCAGGTAATTTTAGATTTGGAAGGCGAAGTGGTGGTGCGCTGCGACCCCGTTCCCGGTTATTTACATCGCGGGACGGAAAAGCTGGCGGAAGGCAAATATTACCAGCAAGTTATTCCTTTGACTGACCGATTGGATTATCTCTCGCCCTTTAATAATAATCTGGCGTATGTATTTGCCGTCGAGAAATTGCTCGGTATTGAAGATAAAATTCCTGACCGGGGTGTCTGGATACGCTTGATTTTGAGCGAGTTGCAGCGTATTTCCAGCCATTTGCTCTGGTTTGGTACGCACATTATGGACATCGGCGCGATTACTCCGTTTTTGTACGCTATGCGTGAGCGGGAGCTAATTCTCGATATTTTTGAGATGTGCTGCGGCGCTCGACTGACCGTTTCTTACGCCCGTATCGGTGGCTTGATGGGTGAACCGCCTCCCGGCTTTGCCGAAAAAGTTGGCGAATTTGTGCGGGTCTTCCCGGAGCGCCACGCCGAATATATGCGGCTCGTTACCAGAAACCCAATTTTTATGGATCGGGCGGTTGATGTCGGAGTAATAACGCCGGAAGACGCAATTGATATGGGCCTGACCGGGCCAAGTTTGCGCGGTAGTGGCGTGAACTACGATATTCGCAAGCGTGAACCGTATCTATTTTACGATCAGCTTGATTTCGATGTGCCAGTCGGGACAAAAGGCGATTGCTATGACCGCTATCTGGTGCGGATGGAAGAAATGATTCAAAGCTGCCGTCTGGTTGAGCAAGCTCTCAAAAAGTTGCCATCGAGTGGCCCGGTGAAAGCGGATGACCCTAAAGTAATGTTGCCGCCCAAAGAACTGGTGATAAGCCAGGCCGAAGCGATGCAGCGCCACTTCTATCAGGTTATTCACGGCTTTCCGACCCCGGTGGGCGAATGTTACGGTAAAATCGAAGGCTCGAAAGGCGAACTTGGTTTCTACATCATCAGCGACGGGTCGAGCCATCCTTACCGACTCAAGATTCGCGCTCCCAGTTTTGTGAATTTGCAAAGCCTGCCCCTGATGACAGAAGGGCGCATGGTTTCGGACGTAGTTACGTGCATCGGTACGATTGATATTGTGCTTGGCGAAGTGGATCGCTAACTAGAGAAAGAGAAGAAAACCGATGTTTTCATCTGCTCAGTCGCTCGCATTTTTTGATACGGCAGCGTCGGCTAATGCTAAAGTCAATGCTCCTAACGAGCCGTTTATCTGGTTCTTGCAGACTTTTATCACCGTTTTCGTCATCATGAACGTGGTGTTGGTGACGATGGCCTACCAGACCTGGGCCGAACGCAAAGTTATCGCCCGTATGCAGTTTCGCTATGGCCCGAACCGCACTGGCCCAATGGGTTTGTTGCAACCGATTGCCGACGCAGTAAAGATGCTAGGCAAAGAATTTATTGTGCCGAAAGAAGCCGATAAGTACGTCTTTTTCGTTGCTCCTCTGGTTGCCTTCGTTCCGGCGGTAGCCGCCTTTGCGATTGTTCCCTGGGGCGATGCCAGAGATGATGGTATTCTGGGTGGCTGGATTCGCCCGGTAATTGCCAATCTTGACCTGGGCATTATCTACATACTGGCGCTTTCATCAGTAGGCGTTTATGGTATTGTAATGGCGGGCTATTCCAGCGGCAATAAATATTCGATGCTGGGTGCGCTGCGCTCTGCCGGGCAGGTGGTTTCCTACGAATTGACGCTGGGCCTTTCGTTGATGGGTGTATTAATTCAGGCCGGGTCGCTCAATTTGAATGACATTGTGGTGCAGCAGCGCGCTACTGTCTGGTACTTCATCCCACAGTTTGCTGGATTTGTCTGCTATTTCATCAGTGGTATCGCCGAGACCAACCGCAACCCCTTCGATTTGCCCGAAGCCGAGTCCGAACTGGTCGCTGGCTTCCACCTCGAATATAGTGGTATGAGTTTTGGTCTGTTTTATCTGGCGGAATATATCAACATGAACGCGATTGCGGTTGTGGCAGCCACCCTTTTCTTCGGTGGTTGGGCGGCACCGTTTCCGTTCCTGGAATTTATTCCCGGCCCATTCTGGCTTTTCGGCAAATTCGCCTTCTTCCTGTTCATCTATTACTGGGTTCGCTCGACCCTGCCGCGCTTCCGCTACGATCAGCTAATGGGTCTGGTCTGGAAAATTATTTTCCCGATAGTGCTGGCGAATCTGGTAATTACCGCCATTGTCAAAATAATCGGTATTCAAGCGGGCTGGTGGGCATAAGAAGTTTCGAGTTTCGAGTTTCTAGTTAAAAAATCTGTGTTAATCTGAGCTAATCGGTGTTCATCTGTGTTATTTGTATTTAGAGGAGCAGCAAAGAAATGTTAGCTGATCTGGCGAAGGGGATGGGTGTTACCCTCAAAAACTTCTTCAAGAAGCCGATTACGGTACAATACCCCAAGCAAATCCGCAATATGCACCCGCGCTTTCGGGGCGCAGTCGGCTTTGTGCGCGATAGTCAGACTGGCAAGGAACGCTGCGTTGGTTGTGGCCTCTGCTCCTCGGTCTGTCCTGCCAATTGTTTGACCGTTGTGCCGGGGGTGGACGAGCATGGTATTCGCAACGCCAAAATTTATCTTTATGATATGAGCCGTTGCGTCTTCTGCGGCATGTGCGTTGAAGTTTGCCCCGAACTGGCGCTGGTGATGACCCACGAATTTGAACTGGCGGTGGATGACCGGGCCGAACTGGTGCTGGATGCCGAAGCGATGCTGGCACTGTCTGACCGCGAGTTTGCCCGCACCGGCAAAGCAATTCAAGAACCGGGCTTCCCGGCTTTCGAGAACGCGCCGAGCGGTTTTATGGGCCACAAAGAAATACCCGAACAGGCCCAGCACGGCAATTTCCAGAGCCATCAGCCTTTGCTCGGTGTTCTGCCACACGGCTACCCGATGGACTACGCTGACTATCTCAAGAAAAAAGAGTCAGGCAAACCGTTGGCTCAGGGCAATTTGCCGCCGCACCTGCGCGAAATCCAGAATAGCTATTTGCCGGATAACGAACGCGCTCCTATGCCTAAAGCACTCCAGGAATTTGCTGACGATGTGCGCGAAACCCGCACCTATCTGCCTACTGCCGCCCAAGAAAATGATATTTACCGACACGAAGTGGTCAATCAGGACATCATGGGCAAAATTACCGATGGTCACGTTGAGGGTGGCAAAGCTGGTACAGTCTTCAAGAGCGCCTGGTTAAATCCGATACCCAAAGACGAAAAGAAGCTGAAGGGCAAAGATAGCACGAAAGAGTTGCCTGCTCCTCTGAAGGGAGATAAGGACAAAGAGTAATAGTTCAAATCCCCGGCCCTGAAGAGCCGGGCTAAGAAATAATACCAAGTCTCGAAAGGTGTTGGTTATTCAAGAGAGTTGGGCGAATGTAATGAGCCAATACGAGTGATTACAAACCTTTAAGACTTGGTATAAATCAATTTGTTTTTAGCCCGGACATTCATGTCCGGGTTCAGATGCGGGTAATTGAACTCTAACCTGAAAAATTACCCTATGAATATTTCGGGGCGGTTCTGCTCAAATTACCGATTTGCGGCTAAAAAGCTCAATTTGTCGCAAATAAGTCTAAAACGAATTATTACGTAATCTACGAAACTGCTTAATAAATAAAATTAAAACTAAAAAAGGGAAAAGTTATGCCCCTTGAACAAATCTTTTTTCTGGTGTTCGCGGTGCTGGCAGTCGTAACCTCTATCGCCATGATTACATTTAAAGACCCGGTACATGCAGCACTGGCGCTGGTGGTAACTTTCGCCAATATCGCAGCAGTCTATATTTTGCTAGGTGCAGAATTTATTGCGGCTATTCAGGTGCTGGTGTATAGCGGCGCAATTTTGGTGCTGTTCTTATTTGTAATAATGTTGCTTCAAATTCGGCCCGGCCCAAGCCTCAACCCCTTGCGCTTTTTCCAGAGTGCGCTCGGCCCGGTGCTGGCGCTAGTTTTTCTAGCCGAGGTGGTACTGGTGGTCTTTACCTCCTCGTTCGCCTTGAACGGTGGCAAAATCACCCAGGATACCAATATTCAGGCATCCCGAATGCAAGCCGGAGTGCAATATAGCGTCAATACCGATGTAAATAAAGTATCTGGCCCGATTACTATACCGGGTAACCCGGATGCGATTCAGCCGCGCACAGTTGGGCATACCGCCGCGCTGGGCAAAGAGCTTTATTCGACCTATCTGTTCCCGTTTGAAATTGCATCCCTTATTCTGCTGATTGCCGCGATTGGCGCAATTGTAATTGCCCGCCGCAGCCTCAGTACGGATAAGGGAGAGGAATACTCACCGCACCTGGGTATCAATATCGGTTCTGCCCCTGCTCCCGGCAGCCAGCAAGCGGTCGAAGTAGCAAAACAGGCCACACGCGGACAACTCCGCGAAGAGGCCAAAGAACGTACCGTTATTTTGAAGAAGTAGCGAAGGCGTTAAGCTTGAAATTGGAAGCTTGAGCAAGCCCGCCCTGTAATATCCATAGGGCAACCCTATGGGTATTACAGGGCGGGTTAACCAGAAACTCGAAACCAGAAACCAGAAACTACCAGGAGATTGTAAATGATTCCAGTAAGCTGGTATTTAATCTTGAGCGCCGTGCTATTTGGAATTGGTCTGGCGGGCGTGCTGACCCGGCGCAACATTTTGGTAATTTTTATGTGCGTCGAACTGATGATGAACGCAGTCAATATCAGCCTGGTCGCCTTCGCCCGTTCGTTTGGTACGGTGCGCTTTGCCGGAGATGCTTTTGTAATTTTCGTGGTAACGGTGGCGGCAGCCGAAGCTGCGGTTGGTCTGGCAATTATCGTCAGTCTGGCCCGCCAGCAAGACTCGATAGATGCCGACCAGATTGATATGCTCAAAGAGTAAGATTTACGATTTACGATTAAAGTAATGAGTAATGAGTGATGCACCCCGTCGGGTGGGCTGATGCAGCCAGTGATGAGTAGAAATCAGCTGACGGAGCAGCATCCTATAAATTAGTCCGGCCTTGTAGGACATTGCTCCGCCAATGGAGTTAACCCTTCATCCTTACCTAAATCGTAAATCGTAAATCGTAAATCGTAAATTTTTTAATCGTAAATTTTCTGAGGAATTTATGAATCTTGAAGACGTAAAAAGTATTGTCTGGTTGATACCGGCTATTCCATTGGTAGCAGCTTTTATTAATGGCTTTATTGCGCTGGTGTTTTTAAGAAGCAAGCCCAAATCGAGCCTGACACCGGGCCAGCTAAATTTGCGTTACCTGACCAGTTTTATTGGTATTGCAGCGCTTGCCAGTTCGCTAATCGTTTCGCTGCTGGTAATGGTCTTCCTGATTGGCTGGAATGACCCGCACAAGCTGATTAAAGTTGAAAATATTTATACCTGGATACCGAGCGGCAACTTTAATATTGTAGTTGGCTTTAATGTTGACCCGCTTACCTCGATGATGACGGTAGTAGTTTGTACTATCAGTCTCTTGGTACACATTTTCAGTAGCGGCTATATGCGCGATGATAGCGGCTTCCAGCGTTTTTATGCCTATCTGCCCTTCTTTACTTTTAGTATGTTGGGGTTGGTGCTGGTCAATAATTTCTTGCTGTTGTACGTTTTCTGGGAACTGGTCGGCTTGAGCAGCTATTTACTAATTGGCTTCTGGTTCTCCAAGAAATACGACTGGGGACGGCTGTTGCCTGCCGAGGCTTCTAAAAAAGCTTTCGTGGTCAACCGGGTCGGCGACTTCGGCTTTGGCCTGGGCATTATGTGGATTTTCGTCACGATGCTGAACCACGCCGAAAGCAATATTCCGACCTTTGACCGCCTCAATTACGAAAATGTCTTCAAAGTATTTGAGGAAGGCCATAAAACTGGCGCGATTGACCAGACCACGATTACCCTGATTGCCATTCTGCTGTTTATGGGTGCGATGGGTAAATCGGCCCAGCTGCCGCTACAGGTCTGGTTGCCTGACGCAATGGCTGGCCCAACGCCCGTATCGGCCCTCATCCATGCCGCAACGATGGTTACGGCGGGGGTGTATATGGTGGGCCGGGTCAACCCAATTTTCAGCCTGTCGGCAACGGCAATGACGGTGGTGGCGGTTATCGGTATTTTGACCGCTTTCTTTGGAAGTACGGTTGGCACAACCCAAAAAGACATCAAGGCGGTAATGGCTTATTCTACCGTCAGCCAGTTGGGTTATATGTTCTTTGCGCTGGGCGTGCTGGGCTGGGTGGCGGCGTTCTTTCACCTGATGACCCACGCTTTCTTCAAAGGTCTGCTCTTTCTTGGTTGCGGTTCGATTATTCATTCCAACGAAGAGACTATTCACGAAGCGTTGCACGAAATGCACCACGTCGTGAAAGACCCACATCTGGCCGAAGAAATCGAACACGCCATTCATCATGATGTTGACCCGCAAGACATGGATAATATGGGCCAGCTTATCAAGAAAATGCCGCTCACTGGCTGGAGCATGGTGGCGGGGGCGGCGGCTTTGGCTGGTGTGCCGCTAACCGCCGGATTTTGGAGCAAGGACGAAATTTTGGGTCAGGCTTTTGCCCACGACCAGTACATTATTTATGCGGTTGGCCTTTTCGCCGCTCTCCTGACCGCTTTCTACAGCTTCCGTATGATTTTCTCGGTTTTCTTCAGTGAAGGCTACCGTTTGCCGGAAGCGATGAACCGGGCGGTTGCCAAAGCAGGCGGCAGTAATGCAATTGAGTTTGTCAAAGAAGGCGAAAAGACCCGCGACAATCAGGTTGAGGTTATCGCCAAAGAATCTACGCCCAACATGACCTTGCCGTTGGTTTTCTTGGGCTTTATGTCCATCGCGGCTGGCTACATTGGTTTGCCTGCGTCTATCTTTGGCAAAGACGCAAATCTTTTCGAGCATTTTATGGAGCCGACCTTTGAGCCAGCATTTGCTCAGGCTGCGCCCAAAGAAACCGAAGCGGGCTTGACCGTTGTGCTGCTGGCCCTTTCCGGCCTGATCGCTTTGATTGGGGTGGCTATCGCCTTCGTGATGTATCATCGCAACCGCCGCACTGCTCCGATTCGGGCGGGACAAATCGCCGGGCCGCTCTACGCTTTCTCCAAGAACAAGTGGTATTTTGACGAGGTTTACAACTTGCTCCTGGTGCGGGCCGGGCTTGCCAGCGAAAAGGGCTTCTGGATGTTTGACCGCTATGTGATTGATGGCGCGGTCAACGGCACAGGCTGGCTTACTCGCAGCAGCGCCAAAGTTTTGCGGAAAGTTCAGACCGGGTTTGTGGGCAATTACGCGCTCTATATGTTCATCGGTCTGGTGGCGGTCATTGGCATTTTCTTTGCGGTTAACGGGATTAAGTAGTGCTAGAGCGGATTTAGGAGAGAGATAGAAATGCTTTCGATAATGACCTATTTGCCGCTCATCGGAGCGGTGCTGATAATGATAGTACCTCGCCGGAACGATAATCTCATTCGGTCTATCGCCCTGCTTACCAGCCTGATAATTTTTGCTCTGTCGCTATATGTTACCTATAATTTTGACCGCAACGCCAAAGGCTACCAGCAAGAAGAATATCTGAGTGGCTGGATTCCCTCGATTGGCTCTGGCTATCATATGGGAGTGGACGGCGTTTCGGTGCTGATGGTGCAACTGAACGGTCTGCTCTTTGTGGCGGCGATTATCGCCAGTTGGAAGCCGATTCAGACCCGCGTGCGTGAATATTATATTTCGATGCTGTTTCTTTATGTCGGGCTGATGGGAGTCTTTTGCGCCCTCGATTTCTTCCTGTTCTACATCTTCTGGGAATTGGTGCTGATTCCGATGGCGCTGTTAATCGGTATCTGGGGGGGTGGCAATCGCTTCTACGCCTCAATAAAGTTCTTTATCTACACCTTGGCAGGTAGCCTTTTGATGCTAGTGGCGATTATCGGGCTGTATTTTCAGTATAGTGCTACCACTGGCACAACTTCGCTGGATATTCCGACTATCACGGCAGTCGCGCCGCAGTTCGGCGAAACTTTCCAGATTTGGGCTTTTCTGGCTTTTGCGCTGGCCTTCTCGATTAAAGTTCCGCTCTGGCCTTTCCATACCTGGTTGCCCGATGCCCACACTGAAGCGCCGACGGCGGGTAGCGTTATTCTGGCGGGTAGCATGTTAAAAATGGGTTGCTACGGTTTCATTCGTTTTAATCTGCCCATCTTCCCGGATGCCAGCAAGACTCTCGCGCCACTCATGATTGCGCTGGCGGTTATCGCTATCCTGTACGGTGCGCTGGTCGCGATTGTTCAGCCGGATATGAAGCGATTGGTGGCCTACACCAGCGTCAGCCACATGGGTTTTGTTATCCTGGGGCTGTTCAGCTTCGCCTACGGTTTGCGTGGTGGACAAGGCTCAACCGCCGGGGTGACTACTAACGAGCTTTTGCGCGAGAACCAGCAAGCTTTCGATGGCGCAGTTTTCACGATGTTTAGTCACGGCTTGATAACGGGCGGATTGTTCCTCTGCGTCGGCGTAATTTACGAACGCTTGCATACCCGCGATATTACAACTATCCAGAATACTACCCGCGTCGCCAACCGTATGCCCGCCTACGCCACGCTCTATATGGTCTTTACAATGGGTTCGCTCGGTTTGCCCGCCATTAGCGGTTTTGTCGGCGAATTTTTAGCAATGCAGGGAGCGTTCCGGGTCAACGGCTGGATTGCCTTCGCCTGTTCGTTCGTAATCATCTACTCCGCGATTTATATGCTCTGGCTTTACCAGCGCGTTATCTGGGGCAAGACCAACGATTACGACCCGGCAGTAGCCGTTGCCGCCGCTCACGATTCGCACGCGCACGGCGTAGAACACACTATTTCGCCTGCCAGCGAGAAAGCCCAGCCAGTAACTGCTGGGGAGATGGCTCACGCCCAGCAGAGTGAACATTCTCCGGCTGACCACGTCGAAGGCCACGAGTCGCACGGCGATAGCGACATCAAGGAAAACGGGGCAAAATTCCCCGACCTGAACCTGGGCGAATGGCTGACCCTTGCACCATTGGCGGCACTCTCGATTGTGCTGGGTGTTTTCCCGGCTCTGGTACTCGATTTCTTGCACAAGCCCGCCGAAAATATTACGGCTATCCTGACCAATCATGGCGAACAGGTCGCGACAATACTACAGCAACTTGGCAAATGAAGTAGTTTCAAGTTCCAGGTTTCAAGTTTCAGGTTATGAGAATTATGGAACATGAAAACCGAAATCAGAAATTAAAAACTTGAAACCTGGAACTTGAAACTTGAAACTAAAATAACGGGAGACGAAAAGTGTCTTTCTTAAACGAAGCGCTATTACAAATACAAACTGCTAAACCCAGTTTTTCGGGCGATGATTTTTACAATATTCTGCCCGAATTTATCGTGCTGATAACCGCCACTTTGCTGGTCATCATTGATATGTTCTTGCCCACGAATCGGCGCGGCAGCCTGAGCTGGTTGGCTTTGTTGGGCTACGCTGGGGCGCTGGTAGCCACCGGCTTTCTCTATTCCACCACTAATGCCCGAACTACTTCGTTCAGTGGTATGTTTGTGCGCGATAATTTCACCACTTTCAACGAAGTGATTTTTCTGGTGACGGCTATCTTGAGCGTGCTGGTTGCGCCAACTTATATTGTAAAGCGACGTATCCCAATTGGCGAGTTTTACAGTATTCAAGCCTTTGCCGTTTTAGGCATGATGATTACGGGTGCATCCGGCGATTTGATGGCGATTTTTGTCGGCATTGAGTTAAGTTCCATCGGGGTTTACATTTTGACCGGGTTTGCCCGCGATGACCGAGGTTCGGCGGAAGGGGCGCTCAAATATTTCTTGCTCGGTATCATGGCAACCGCTATTCTGGTCTACGGCATGACCTGGGCCTTTGGCATGACTGGCTCGACCAATTTGCGCGAGATTGGCCGCCAGATTGCCGCCAATAATCTGAGCGCCGATAGCGGAGTGGTGTTGGCGATGTTGTTGCTGGTGGTTGGCTTTGGCTTCAAAATTGCCGCCGTGCCGTTTCACGTCTGGACACCCGACGCATACGAAGGCGCACCCACGCCGATTACCGCTTTTATGTCAGTTGGCCCAAAGGCGGCTGGCTTTGCGGCAATGCTGCGTGTGCTGGTCGAAGCGCTCCCAACGCTTGCCGCTCAATGGACAGTGGTTATTGCGGTGCTGTCCGTCCTGACGATGACGCTTGGTAACGTCGTGGCAATTGCTCAGAACAGCGTCAAGCGGATGCTGGCCTACTCCTCGATTGCCCACACTGGCTACATCATGATTGGCATTGCCGCCTACGTGAACAGCAATGGCACAGATGCCAACGCCGTCCGCCAGAACGACGCGATTAGTTCGGTCTTGCTCTATTCGCTCATCTATGCCTTTATGAACATCGGTGCGTTCGCCATCCTGATTTACGTCCAGAATCGCCAGGGCGGAGCGGAAGTAGATTCGTTTGCCGGACTAGCGCGCTGGTCGCCGTTTGCGGCGCTGGCAATGGCGGTTTGCCTTTTCTCGCTGGCGGGTATTCCGCCTACTGGCGGCTTCTTTGGCAAATTCTTCGTCTTCCGGGCTGCTATTAATGATGGCTTGCTGTGGCTGGCAATCGTTGGTGTGCTAAACAGCACCATTTCGGCCTTCTTCTACCTGCGGGTGGTGGTTTCTATGTACTTCCAGCCCGCCCCCGAAGGCATTGAACAGCGCCTCCAACCGGGCCGTTCGCTCTTTCTTGGTGCAGCCATGATTATTATCTGCGTAGCAATTTTGCTGCTCGGTATTCTCCCCGACCCGGCCCTCAAGCTGGCTCAGGACGGTGCAACTCCGCTCTTCCAATCCATCCAGCCCGCCGTTGGTCAACCGTAAATTTTTCGGAAAAAGGGTACTGCTCTAACAAAGCAGTACCCTTTTTGATGCGGGGATTATGCGTTTAGAGATAAAAGGTTATTTTCTAGTTTGGTACGTCGGTGTAGATCGCCCTGGACAACCCTACGGGCCGAATTCCGGGCTACGATGCTCAAGTGGTTTGAAAACCACTGAATACAACCCTAGCAGCCTGTCGGAGAAAGGCTTGTTTTGACCAAAACACTACCACTGGTAGTTCATTTCCAACAAAAAGTGGCTATATATGGTAGCTACTTCGATTACTCCGACAGGCTGCTAGAGTAAGTTGCAATATTATTGAGCCGAGATTTAAAGTAGGGGCGAATCGCATACGCCCATTTGACCTGACGCAGCGTTCAAGGGCGTATGCGATTCGCCCCTACCAATGGCACGATTTTTCTGCAATTTGCTGTAATGGTTGACGGTAATCAGTGGATTTTAATCCACTTGAGCTACGTAGCCCGGAATTCGGCCCGTAGGGTTGTCCTGGGCGGTCTTGCTCAAGCCACCAATTTCAAGCACAATCCCTCTACCATTCTCCGCCAAAGGATTTCCCAACCGTAATCATAATCAATTTCTGTTGCATTTCCCCCTTTTCCGCGCCATAATAAAAAGACAGCGAAGTATTGCTAAAGAAAATTTCGATGAGCAGAAAAGATTTAACTCATCACTCATTACTCATTACTCATTACTTCCAAAGGAGGAACCACCAATGAGCAGCTATCTTTTAGGGGTGCAGCACGTCAATTTGACGATTGAGGAAGGGCCGGAAGCACTCGAAGCCGCCCACCATTTCTATGTAGATGTAATGGGCCTGACCGCCCTGCATCGGCCTGAAAATACCGATAACGGACGACCTGGCTACTGGCTGGCGCTGGGCGAAAGCGACCAGCAAATCCATATCAGTGCCGAACCCAACGCCGAGGGTTTCAACGGCCCTAGCCGCCGCCACAGCGCCTTCCTGGTCGGTGATTTGGATGGATTGCGCGTTCGCCTGTCCGAAGCCGATGCACCTATCGAAAATCCCAACCAGTTCCCCGGTCAGCGCCGCTTTATGTGCCGCGACCCCTTCGGCAATCGCCTGGAATTCGTGCAATTAACCGAGGATTAGCAATAAGGAGAAATCCATTGGCGGAGCAATGTCCCACAATAAGCCACAATCTGTAGGACATTGCTCTGCCTATGAATTTTTCAATTATTGATTTTCGCGGATAAGTTCAATTAATTGGTGGGAGACATCATCTTCGGGGTTGGTGGCGAGGTAAGTTTCGAGTTGGTTAGCCATTTGGAGGAGCGAGGTTTTTAGTGCGCCGCTCTGGTCGAGGCGGATGGCTTCGCGGATGTCGCTCAAGCCTTGCTCGTTCAGGCCGAGCGCGAAGGCCAGATTAGCGCGGGTCATGCGGTAGTTGGGGTCGTCGGGCTTTAGCTCGATTACTTTAGAAATGTCGCGCAAAGCGTCGCTTGCCATATTCTTTTTGGCAAAGAAAGTTACGCGGTTGAGGAAATTTTCGGCAGTAGGAGCGAGTTCGATTGCGTCGGTGAGGTCGGAGAGCGCCGCCGCCTCGCGACCTAGTGCTATGTTTACCACACTGCGGCTGGAATAAAGTTCAGAGGTGGGCGCGAGTTCGATAGCACGGGTGTAATCCGCCAGGGCTTCCTGCTGCCGTTCCAATTCAAACAGGATACGCCCTCGATTACTGTAGTTCAGCGCATCTTCGGGTTCAATCGCAATGGCATGGCCGATATATTCGATTGCGGTAGGTAGGTTAGCTACCTGTAACGACGCAATCGCCGCCCGATTCCAATTATCGGCGGAATTGGGATTTAATTTTACCTTGGCTAACGCCTCTGCTAAAGCCACTTCTTTAGAGGAATCAAAAGACATAAGCGTGCAAAATTTCTAACCGCCCAGCCTAGCGGTGATTAATCCGTTCTTCCAATAGCGCTTGAAATTTAGTGTCGCCCTCGACCCAACCACAGTGCGCGCAAACAGACGCATCGGTCTTGGGCTGCGGTAGGTGCGCCCGTTTATACATCAAAAACAGCCGATTGCCGACTGGCTCTAGCGCCCCGCCACAATTGCTGCATAACGGCTCTTCTACCCGGTGGTTTACTTTGCTCGACTTCGCGCTGGTTTCGCTCCGTGTCATTGCCAATTCCTCCTGTTACACTTTTTCACACCATTGACCCGAAATCCGACTGCTTTGCCAGTATTTTCGGCCCCTGCTTCAATGCTGTGTTCCTGCTCGCTGCTTTTGTTCTGAGCTGATTCAAAGATTAGTCAGATTTTTTGATTCTTACAAACTTGTCAGAACATTACACAAAATTATACTTTCGTTAAATTTATGTGTCAAGACGATTAGCGATGTGGTTTGGCAGATTCTTAGAATTTGCTCAAATTAGTTTTTGCGAAATGCTATTCTTTGTCGTTTTTGTTTGGGCTAACGGTCTGTCGGCTATAGCCCCAGCCATACAGTATAGCCGCCCCCAACATAATCGCAAATAGCGCCACCAACCCGCCTTCTGGCCCGAACAATCCGCCGGTAACGGCTTTTGGCCCTTCTATTGCAGGTTGCAATACACTGGTTTCGACCTGAAAACCGCTCACCGGGAAGCCAAAAATTGCGCCCTGGGCAAAATTCCACGAAAAGTGCAGGGCAATCGGCAGCCACAAATGTCCACTAATAATATAGGCGTAAGCAAATAATAAACCGGCCACGGTAATATTCAGGACGGAAATCAGGCTGGCGTTTGGATTAAATAGATGAGCCAAACCCCAGTAAAGCGACGAAGCAACTATGGCTATCGCTCCACCCCAAACTTTATTGATGGTTTGCAAAAGGTAGCCACGCACAATTAATTCTTCGTTGATGGCGATGCAAGCAAAAACAACCGCCCATTTAGCCAGTTCCAGCCAATTGAGGGTAGGCCCGTTGCTGCCTAGCAAAAAACCCGTCGCGCTTTCAAATAGCCAGATAGCCGCGAAAAGAATAGGGCCAAGCAAAATTCCCATCACCAAATCTACAGGAAAAGCCCGGTAATAGCGCAAGCCCAAATCGAGTAAGGATTGACCCCGCGCTACGCGCTGGCTGAGTGCTACCGAAATAATTGTACCCACCAACCCAACCAGCGCACCTCCGATACTTAAGGCGCTGAGTGGACCTTTTTCCAGCGAAACCGAATTGATTGTTTCACCATAGGCATCGAAAAAGGGTTTATTATTGGGCGGTGCAATCAGGGCAATAAAAAAAGCCACCACAAAAACGATAATGGTAGTTACAATAAAATTAATCAGGAAAAAGAAGGCCAACGCCCGCAGAGTCTGCAAAATTTCGCTACGCCGTTCCGTCCCTGCCGGGTCTTCGCGGGTTATTTTTGAAGTAGGGGCAAAGGCGCGCGTAAATCCGTACCACGCCGCGCCCAACCCAACCGCCACAATCAACACAATCAGGAAATTCATCCTACTCTTCCATCGCTTAACTTTTTATTCAAAACTATTCTCGCGAGAGTCTAACCGTCGCTTCCGGCGCTGTCAAGTTAAGCTCTTCTTAATTCCAGAACCAAGCTATCTATTTCTTGTAGAACGATACGGTCAGGTTATCTACATTTTGTGTATAGCGGTGTATAACTCCATGAAAAGTTTATTAAATTTACGCTTGACACAGCAAAAGTGACCCTGAAGCTCTTTACCTTTCAAGGCTACTATTTTAGGATAAGCTAAATTTATTGGGCTACTGAGAGCAGATTTTTGATCAATTCTAACACAAAATTGTTGT
>JBBQXW010000163.1:0-15569 GCA_038209275.1 Chloroflexia bacterium
CTTGATGTAGTCGGCGTGACCGGGGCAATCTACGTGGGCGTAGTGACGGGCTTCGGTCTCGTATTCGACGTGAGCAATCGCGATGGTGATACCGCGTTCGCGCTCTTCGGGGGCGTTATCAATGCTATCGAAAGCGCGGAATTTGGATTTACCGCGCATCGCCATGGTTTTGGTGATAGCGGCGGTGAGTGTGGTCTTGCCGTGGTCAACGTGACCAATCGTGCCGACATTTACGTGTGGTTTGGTGCGCTCAAACTTCTGCTTTGCCACCTGTTCATTCCTCCTTAGAAAGTTCTCTTTCTTAAATACTAACTACTTAAAATTTATCTCTCGGCCTAAAGCCAAATTTTCTTTTTTAGTTTTACGACTAAGTTACGATTTACGACCCGATTTTAATAATCGTAAATCGTAAATCGTAAATCGTAAATCCTACGTGCCTTGCTGCTTGGCAATGATTTCCTCTTGCAGGGTGCGGGGCAACGGCTCGTAGTGGTCGAACTCCATCGAGTAGCTGGCCCGGCCCTGGGTCGAACCGCGCAAATCGTTGACATAGCCAAACATTTCACTCAAGGGAACGAAAGACCGAATGACGACGGTATTACCGCCTCTGGTCTCCTGATCCTGAATCTGACCACGTCGCTGGTTCACGTCACCAATTACCGTACCGACGAAATCGTCGGGAGTAGTAACTTCGACCTTCATAATCGGCTCTAGCAGTACTGGCTTGGCCTTGTGGAAGGCGCTCTTGACCGCCATCGAACCAGCAATTTTGAAGGCATCTACCGAAGAGTCAACTTCGTGATAGCTACCATCCACCAGCGAAGCCTTTACGTCTACCACTGGATAGCCAGCGATGATACCGTTCTGCAATGCTTCGCGGATACCCTGCTCCACGCCTGGAACATACTCGCGGGGGATAGTACCGCCGACAATTTTGTTGGCGAACTCAATACCCTTGCCGCGTTCCTGCGGTTCAATTTCCAGCCAAACGTGACCGTACTGACCTTTACCGCCGGACTGCCGAACGAAACGACCTTCGGCTTTGGTCTTCATAGTAATGGTTTCGCGGTAAGCTACCTGTGGACGACCAACGTTTGCTTCCACCCGGAACTCGCGTTTCATACGGTCAACGATAATTTCGAGGTGCAATTCGCCCATTCCGCTAATTTCGGTCTGGCCGCTCTCCTCGTTGGTGCGTACCCGGAAAGTCGGGTCTTCTTCCGCCAACCGTTGCAGCGCGATAGACATCTTATCCTGGTCGGCTTTAGTCTTCGGCTCAAGCGACATCGTGATAACTGGCTCAGGGAACTTGATAGTCTCA
This sequence comes from Chloroflexia bacterium, assembly GCA_038209275.1. Lineage (GTDB taxonomy): Bacteria > Chloroflexota > Chloroflexia > Chloroheliales > Chloroheliaceae > L227-5C. The sequence continues at coordinate 1,322 of JBBQXW010000163.1, forward strand.
AGAATAATCGGATGGTTCGGGTCAGCCAGCGTATCACCAGTAAAGGTATCTTTCAGACCGACGATAGCCGCAATATCGCCCGCCGTGACGTGGTCAATATCGTCGCGCTTGTCGGCGTGCATCTGAATCAGGCGGCTGACGCGCTCTTTCTTGTCTTTAGTCGTATTCTCGACGTAAGAACCCTTGTTTAGCTGACCGCTATACACCCGGAAATAAGCCAGACGGCCCACAAACGGGTCAGCCACAATCTTGAAAACCAGGGCCGAGAACGGGGCATTGGGGTCTAGTTCGCGCGAATCTTCTTCTTCGGTGCCGGGTATGATACCAACTACGGCTGGCTTATCCAGCGGCGAAGGCAGGTAATAGGTAATGGCATCGAGTAGAAGCTGCACGCCCTTGTTCTTCAAGGCCGAACCGCACAACACTGGCACAAGCTTGCTTTCGAGAGTAGCCTTGCGTAGCGCCGCCCGCAGTTCCTCCGCCGTGATTTCCCCGCCTTCCAGATAGCGTTCGGTCAGAGTATCATCGGTCTCGGCAATTTGCTCAACCATGCGGTCGCGCATTTTCTTGACTTCATCCACCATATTAGCGGGAATACCCTCTTCGCGGATTTCAGTGCCTTTATCGTTGGTGTAGAAATAAGCTTTCTGCTCAATCAGGTCAATTATACCCACGAAAGCCTGTTCCAGACCGATAGGCAACTGAATAGCACAGGGTTTAGCCGCCAACCGCTCGATAATCATATCGTAGGTGCGGTAGAAGCTTGCGCCAGTACGATCCATCTTGTTGATGAAGCAGATACGCGGCACGCTATAGCGGTCAGCCTGCCGCCAAACCGTTTCCGATTGCGGCTCAACTCCGGCTACGCCGTCGAACACTACTACACCGCCATCGAGTACGCGCAAACTGCGCTCTACTTCCACGGTAAAATCTACGTGGCCTGGCGTATCAATAATATTAATGCGGTGGTCTTTCCAAAAGCAGGTGGTAGCCGCCGCCGTAATAGTAATACCGCGTTCACGTTCCTGGGCCATAAAGTCCATCGTCGCCGCACCTTCATGCACTTCGCCGATTTTGTAGACTACGCCCGTATAGAAAAGGATACGCTCGGTTGTCGTGGTTTTTCCCGCGTCAATGTGAGCAATAATCCCAATATTTCGTAAATTCTTTAACAAGCTATCCGAAGCAGTACCGGCTGCCACAGGAATACCTCCCTAAAACTTCTTAATGAATTGCTCACACCCATGTGAACAATGTTGTTTTTGTACTACTTTATTATTAGTCGTCAGTTATCAGATGTCAGTTTTATTGTTTTAACTGACATCTGATAACTGATAACTGTTAACTATTCTTACCACTTGTAATGAGCGTAGGCTTTATTGGCCTCGGCCATTTTGTGAGTATCTTCGCGCTTCTTAATGGTTGCGCCGGTATTGTTGGCAGCATCCAATAATTCAGCCGCCAATTTTTCGCTGATGGTTCTGCCGGAGCGAGTGCGGGCCGAGCGCAATAACCAGCGAATAGCCAGCGATTGCTGCCGTTCGCCCCGAATTTCGACGGGAACCTGCAAAGTAGCACCACCAACCCGCTTGGGCTTTACTTCCAGCTTCGGCGTGGCGTTACGCATAGCCTGCTCAAAGACTTCCAGCGCATCGCGACTGGTGCGTTCGGCCACAATCTGCAAAGCATCGTACATTATCCGCTCGGCCAGACCCTTTTTGCCAGCAATCATAATTTTGTTGACGAATTTGGCAAGGGTGCGGCTCTTGTAAACCGGGTCGGGCATAGTTTCCCGGCGTTGTATTCTTGCTCTACGCGGCATGTGTATCTCTCCCTAAAGTCTTATCTCAAGTTAAATATTTATTTCGGTAGGGGCGCAATTTACTGCACCCAACTGGGTTTGACTCTTCAGACCCCTACCAGGATAAGTTCGGTCTAAACGCGCAAAAATTGGCAGAGTGCATTTCCCGACGAATTTTCGCTGGATTAATGACTCTACCGCTGTGCGTCTTGCTACTTCTTTTATTCTCGCAGCTTCGCACAAAAATAGCCCGAAACTAATTTCTTTATGGGCTATTTTGTTCAAGATGGCTTTCCGACTCTTCGGCCTGAACTGGCTTTAGCAGAACAGAAAACCTTTCCTATTCGCCTGTTAGAACCTTTACCCGGTAGCTTGCTGTTGCAAATTAGCGGAGTACGAGTTCTGCTAGAGTCCAGAGTTACGCTACACGCGCACGGCAAACTCTCTGGAATAGCGCGCCGTTAAAGGCGCAGGGGGCGATTTCGACCTTAGCATAAAGCAAGTTAAACAAAATCGCCAGCCCTTATTTAGGAAGGACGGAAGGATGAGGACGGAGAATTGAGGATAAAACAAACTTTTTCCCTTCGTTTTCCGTCCTCCGTCCTCATCCTTTTGTCCTTTTCTTATCTCTTCTTGGCTGGTGCGCCCTTAGCTGGTGCGCCCTTGCCTTTGCCCTTGGCAACCTTCGTGCCGTACTTCGAGCGGGCTTGCTTGCGGTCTTTCACGCCCTGGGTATCGAGCGCGCCACGCACAATGTGATAGCGCACACCCGGCAAGTCTTTTACCCGACCACCGCGAATAAGTACCACGGAGTGTTCCTGCAAGTTGTGGCCTTCGCCCGGAATATAGGCGGTAACTTCCATACCGTTAGTCAAACGCACGCGGGCAATCTTGCGTAGCGCCGAGTTCGGCTTCTTGGGTGTCATAGTACGCACCTGGGTGCAAACTCCCCGCTTCTGTGGTGAGCCGCGACCGCGAGTGGTTTCCCCTTTGAGGGAGTTTAAGCTAAAGCGGAGCGCCGGGGCTTTGGTCTTCTTAATAGTTCGCTTGCGCCCTTTACGCACCAACTGATTAATCGTAGGCAACGGTAAATTCTCCTCTTAGTCCTTCTTTTGCCTTTCCTGGCCTTGCTGCTTCAAGCACGGCTGAGGCTTAGACGTAAGCTCAACCTTGTGATAGGGAATTTTACCCCTACGCTCGTTTCGTTATAAACACCCGCTCTAGTCAGGAGTCTTCTTGATAGGCCGCAGCAACTTATGCACAATTATCTCAGTGCAGTTTTGTATTATACTGGCTTGAGGTTAGGTTGTCAAATCGGCTTGAGTTAGTCCAGCCCCGGCAAATTCCCGAAACCCCTGATTGAGACAAGTACTGAGACAGGTGCGAATTATACCATGAAGTAAGAAGTTTTGCTTGCGCCGTGCAAAAAGCAATAGGATGGTTGCAAAGTTGGTTTCCCCAGTAGGAGGGGGCTACGCCCTCGACTTGTGAGGCCAGGGTAAAATCCATTGGCGGAGCAATGTCCTACGAATTAGCGACTTTGTCACCGCCCTGCAAAAAGCAAAAAATAAAAGCAACCACCCACCCTTGTCACGCCCCTTTACGGGGTGTGAGGTACGAAGCATCTCTAGTTGCCAAAGTACAATGCTTGACAGCAAGTTGCACCGAGGTTGAGCCGTTGGTAGGGGCGAATCGCATACGCCCTTTTGACCTGATGCAACGTTCAAGGGCGTATGCGATTCGCCCCTACGCTAAAATCTGGCTCAATCTTTCTGTAGGGTGCTTGGAATAGAACAGAACTAAGACCCTTCCTGCGTCAGGGTGACACTCGCATCAAGCGCATGATTAAAATCTAACACAAATCTAACGCGCAAAACTGTTACTTTCTCTTTTGTAAATCCGTAAATCGTGATAGCATAGGGCAAGCAAGAGTGCTAATGCAAAGAGATGTTAATCACTAAAAAAGGCAACGCAAAGCAAGTTATACAAAGCTTTTAATATAAATTTTGAGATTTCTGGAGGAAAAGGGTAAATGGCTAAAATTCTAGGGATTGACCTGGGAACTACGAATAGCGCAATGGCGATTATGGAAGGCGGCGAAGCCGTCGTTATCCCGAACGCCGAAGGTGCGCGTACCACTCCTAGCGTCGTAGCTGTTAGCAAAAGTGGCGAACGGTTGGTCGGGCAGGTTGCCAAACGACAGGCTGTAACCAATCCTGAAAATACAATCTTTTCGATCAAGCGCTTTATGGGCCGCAAGTTTAACGACCCATCGGTACAGCGCGACTTGAAATTAGTTCCGTATAAAGTATCGCCGCGTCAAAATGGCGACTTAGAAGTCTGGTTGGGTGGCAAGGGCTACAGTCCGCCCGAAGTCAGCGCAATGATTTTGCAGAAGCTAAAGGCCGATGCCGAAGCGTATCTGGGCGAGAAAGTAACCGATGCCGTGATTACCGTTCCGGCTTACTTCAACGACAGCCAGCGTCAGGCGACCAAAGACGCGGGCGAAATTGCTGGTCTGAAGGTTTTGCGAATTATCAACGAGCCGACTGCCGCAGCTTTAGCCTACGGTGTGGACAAGAAGCACGAAGAAAACGTGGCGGTCTATGACCTCGGCGGTGGTACTTACGATATTTCGATTTTGAACCTGGCAGAAGGCGTTTTTGAAGTAAAATCCACCAACGGCGATACTCACCTCGGTGGTGACGACTTCGACCAGCGCATTATTGACTGGTTGGCAGACGAATTCAAGAAGGAAAACGGCATTGACCTTCGGCAAGACCGCATGGCGCTACAGCGCTTGAAGGAAGCCGCCGAAAAGGGCAAGATTGAGCTTTCGTCGGCCCAGGCTACCGACCTCAATCTGCCGTTCATCAGTGCCGATGCCGGTGGGCCAAAGCACTTGAACGTCACGCTTAGTCGCTCGAAGCTGGAACAACTGGTCGGTGATTTGACCGACAAGACCGTTCCGCCGATGAAGAACGCGCTAGAAGATGCCCAGATGAAGACCACCGAAGTTAACGAAATCCTGATGGTCGGCGGTATGACCCGTATGCCTTCAGTCGTTGAGAAGGTCAAAGGCTTCTTCGGCAAAGACCCGAACCGGGGCATCAACCCGGATGAAGTGGTTGCTATCGGCGCGGCAGTTCAGGCTGGCGTACTTGGCGGCGAAGTTAAGGACATTTTGTTGCTGGACGTTACACCACTAACTCTGAGCGTCGAAACGTTGGGTGGCGTGGCTACGCCGCTCATCGAGCGTAACACCACTATCCCGACCCGCAAGGGCGAGGTCTTCAGCACGGCAGCCGATGGGCAGTCGAGCGTCGAGATTCACGTCGTACAGGGCGAGCGCCCGATGGCGAGCGAGAACAAGAGCCTGGGTCGCTTTATTTTGGACGGTATTCCGCCCGCGCCGCGTGGTGTGCCGAAAGTCGAAGTGGCCTTCGATATTGACGCTAACGGCATCCTGAACGTAAGCGCCAAAGATATGGCAACTGGACGCGAACAGAAGATTACCATTACCGCTTCGAGTGGTTTGTCGAAAGACGAAATCGAGAAGATGCGGAAGGAAGCCGAAGTTCACGCCGGGGAAGACTCCAAGAAACGCGCCCTTATCGAAGCCCGCAACAAGGGCGACAGCGCCGCTTACACCGCCGAAAAGACTTTGCGCGATTTCGAGCAGCAGGTTCCGCAAGAACTGAAGGACGAAATCAACGGCAAGGTTGCGGCAGTCCGCACCGCGCTTCAGGGCGACGATGTTGACCGTATCAATTCGACCACTGACGACCTGATGACTTCGGTTCAGAAGGTCGGCGCGGCTATTTACGGCGCACAGCAGGGCGGTCAGCCCGGCCCAGACCAGGGCGGCGAAGGCGGCGGCCCACAGCAGGGTGACGGTAAACCCGGTGGCGAAGGCACCGTCGAAGGCGAGTACCGCGAGGTCTAAAATCCAAAAGCGAATGAATTCGCTACTATGAGTAATTAAGAAGCAAACAAAAAGCCCGGATTATCCGGGCTTTTTGTTTGTTTATCTATATTGCAAATAGATGCTATCTAATGTTATTATAGCGTTGGTTGTAGCGAATAGAGAAGGAAAGGAAATATGTATGAATTTCAGTCTTACCCCTTATTACGAGGGCATCATTGAAAAAGCTATCGAATTGGGTGTTTATGCCAATGCCAGCGAAGCGGTAAGGGCCAGCCTTCGTCTGCTTGAAAAGGAACTACTGCGCGAAGCCAGGTTGCGTGACCTCAGAGCCGCCATTGATGAAGGAGAGAACAGCCCGGAAGTAGCCTATGACATCGAAAACGTGATTGCCAGAGGTAAGCAGCGCCGCGCCCAGAAACAGGCAAACGATAATCATGGCTAAACAGAAGAAACCTCGCATTGCCATTACTGAGCGGGCGGCATCTGACCTTGACGACATTGGTGACTATATCGCAGAACAAGCCGGGGAAGAACGCGCCGAAGCCGTAATCAGGACGATAGACCGAAAAATCCAGCTACACGCCACCATGCCATTCGCCGGTCAGCAACGTAGCGAATTACGGGAAGGGCTGCGTAGTTTTTCGGTGTATCGCTACATTGTCTTTTACCGCCCACTTGCCGATGGTGTAAAAGTTATTCGCATACTGCATGGCAGCCGAGACCTGGATGCAGTAGATTTCGACAACACGGGCGACGAGCGTAGTCTACTATGAAGCTGGTTTGTTAGCGCCAGAAAAGTTCCAAGCAGAGTACAACAATCGCTAACTTGATTGCATTTGTGCTTTTTTTAACATAAAAGACCAGGGCTGTCAAACCCTGTATTAGCGAGGTTGTGCCTGAAGGGAGAAATTAGTGGGTAGAAAGTACTATTATATTACTTAAAAATCAGAGTAATCTTTAGATATTTATAATCAGGTCAGTAAACCCTAAGTTAGTGCTGGGTTGGGTTGTCGGTAGCCAAATTCGCGTAATAATCCGGCACAATGGAGTGAGCATTGTGGGGCGGACGAATATAGTTTTCATCTGCCGGTGGTCGTGGGCCAAGCTTAATCGGTTCAGGCATTACTTCCAGGTAAGAGAACTTACTCAACAGGTGCTGAATACAATTTAGATGGGCGCGGCGCTTATCATCGGCTTCAATCTGGTACCAGTGAGCTTCTGGAATATCGGTATATTCCATCATTTTATCTTTGGCCTTAGAATATTCCACCCAGCGTTCGCGTGATAGCAAATCCATTGGGCTGAGTTTCCACAGCTTGGCAGGATTGCCGGAGCGCTCTTGAAAACGTTTTTCCTGTTCCTCATCGCTAACGGAGAGCCAGTATTTGACAAGATGAATCCCAGAATTAACCAGCAATCGCTCAAACTGAGGACAAGACTTGATAAAATCCCAGTATTCTTCTTCGGTACAAAATCCCATCACCCGTTCTACTCCGGCCCGATTGTACCAACTGCGGTCAAAAATCACGATTTCACCTGCCGAAGGTAGATGAGCTATATAACGCTGGTAATACCACTGCGTGCGCTCCACGTCAGAAGGTTTCCCCAGCGCCACCAATCGCACCCCGCGAGGATTGAGTGGTTCCACAATGCGCTTGATAATGCCGCCCTTGCCCGCTGCGTCGCGGCCCTCGAAAATGATAACCAGTCGCTGACCGCATTCCTTGACCCAATATTGTAACCGTACCAATTCAAACTGGAAACGTTTTAGCTCCTCCTCATAAAACATTTTCGGTAGGTGCTTAACTGATACTGGCGGAAGTAAGGGTTCTCCCGCCTTTTTCTTATGGCTGTTCCCTTTGGAGTGATTATGTTTTGGCTTAGTCATAAATTCACCATTCGGAATTGCAAATTTTCAATTGTCGAAACCTTTGAGACCAATCGTTCCAGCTAAAGTCTATGGGTAATACAAAGGGGTTTTTCATAATCATCATAGCCGACAATTATTTAGAAAGCAAGCTCTTTTCTTATATTATACTTTTAAATCAAACGAGTAAGCAAGAGGCGATTATTTCTGTAGAAAAGGCCAGGCTCTCGATTTAACCCATACCACAGGGTAAAATCGAGAGCGCAGCTCTATCCTACAAATTAAATTTAGAGGGTAGTTTGTAGTCTAAAGGTCAAGTTTCATGCCATCGAAGGCGGCTTGCACTTCGAGCTTGCCGTTGCCGAGTAGCACGGCCCGTTCGCGGGCGGTGGAGAGGAGCGCGTCAATTTGGGCATCGTCGTGCGAAGGGTCGTGGTGGAACAGAATCAGAGTTTTGACCTCGGCTTTGATGGCAGTATCTACCGCTACCTCGATTGAGCTATGCCCCCAGCCTGCTTTCTCGACCAATTCGGCGGCGGAGTATTGGGCATCGTGAATCAGAATGTCCGCGCCCCTGGCCCAGTGAATTAGCTCGGTATCAAGTAATTCATCAGCCAGCAAAGTATTCGCTTCTAGCGGCGGCAACTTGATTGGCTCGTGGTCGGTGGCATAGACCAGCACTTTGCCCGCCAGTTCCACCCGGTAAGCCGTGCTGGGGGTCGGGTGCTTTAGCTGCCGCCCAGTAACTTTGGCCTGGTCGAGACGGGCCTCGCCGTGCCTAATCGAATAAAATTCCAGCTTCGAGGGTAAATCGTCCATACTGACCGGGAAGTAGATATATTCCATCTGCCCCGCCAGAATACTGCCAAGCGTTTGGGAACAATTGCTCCAGCCGATAATATTAAAGCGATTGCCCGGTTCAAAAACCGGCGAAAAGAAGGGGAAGCCCTGAATATGATCCCAATGAGTATGGCTCAAGAAAATATAGCCGTTAATATTTTTAGCCGGGCTATACGATTTGCCATTTCTTTCGTGTTTGTCCTCGAACGCGGGTCGCCACTGCTCCGAAAGTAAATAATTACCCAGTTCACGAGCGCCCGAACCGCAATCGAAAATAAACAGGTGGCCTGTATCGCTGGTCAGACTGACGCAACTGGTATTGCCGCCATAACGGGTGTAGTTCGTCCCCGAAACCGGGATAGAGCCGCGTGTTCCCCAGAAAGCCAGTTGCAATTTGGTGGGAGTAGCCAGGGGCGCAGGGCGGGGCATTTGTACCGCTTCCTGCCGTTCGCGCTGCCAGCTTGCCAACCCGCTTGAAAGACCATCCCATTCGCGCACCATCTCCACCGCTCGTTCCACTTCTTCCAGTGGTCGGGGCATGGTTTTGTTGGGTTCTACCCGCACCCAGCGGATAATTCCTTCGGTATCTATCAAAAAGGCGGCGCGGCGGCAGGTAGCTTCGTCCGAGTCTATCACGCCGTAATCTTCGCTTATTTTGTGTTGGGGGTCGCTGACAAGTGTAATCAACTGAAGACCGATGTCGCGGGCGAAAGCTTTGTGCGAACTGACACTATCGGCACTGATACCGAAGGTTTTGAGCCGGACATTTCCGGCCAGGGTCACGAGTTCTTCCATTTCGGGCAACTCGTTGCGGCAAACGTCACTCCAATCTGCCGGATAAAAAAGGAGCAGCACTGCCTTCCGCCCCAAATAATCTGCACTATCCACCTGACCCTCGATACTCTGAGCCGCCCAGAACGGCGCTTTATCACCCACTTTGAGAAGTTGGCTAGATAATTTTTGTCCCATTTTTTGTCCCTCTAAATTGCTAGAACTTTTTACGACCATATTTCCTACCCACGAATACTTCACATCACGCAAAACTTGTCCAACTCGTTCTGATTTTATGACACTAAAAAATGTGAAGCATTCTCTGGCAAAACCTTACCAGGCCATTGCTTCGATAATCAGACGCTATTAGACTAGCAACACTCTCAGGATTTGCAAGAATTATACCCAATGATATATTCTCCTGGAGGCGCGTATATAAAACGAATTATATCATACCCTCAAATTCATGTCTCTACTGTTTTCAACGCGAAACAATGAATTTTAGATTACAACACTTGAATTATTAACGTATAATTCGGCCCACAGTGGCGAGTTTCGTTCATCACAAGCCAACAATCCTCTGTAGGAGGGGGCTGCGCCCTCGACTTTCTTGTTACAAAGGGAAGATCGAGGGCGCAGCCCCTCTTACAGCGCTTACCCGGCCCTGAAGGGCTGGGCTAAAAATAACTGCGCTAGAATTTCTTAGCCCGGCTCTTCAGGGCCGGGAACTTTTTACCTCAACGCAAAAACCTGACACCCACCCAGATTTATCCCAGCCCTTGCCCAAAGTGAGTGAGCGTGCTAAGATAGGAGAGCTTTGCACAATAAAGCAGTGAAAGTCATTTTAAACACCAGGATATAAAAATGCGCGCCATAGATATTATTTTGAAAAAACGGAACGGCGGGGAATTATCCGAGGCCGAGATTGATTTTTTTATACAGGGCTTTACTCGCAATGAAATACCCGATTATCAGGCGGCGGCCTGGTGTATGGCGGTCTATTTTCAGGGCATGAGCGATGCTGAAACGGTTGCCCTGACCATGTCAATGGTACGTAGTGGCAAGCAGCTCGATTTAAGCGCGGTTGCTCCTATCGTTGCTGATAAACACAGCACTGGCGGGGTCGGCGACAAAACCACCATGGTAGTTGCGCCATTGGTGGCGGCAACTGGCCTGCCCGTCGGTAAAATGAGCGGGCGCGGGCTGGGCTACTTTGGCGGCACCATTGATAAGCTCGAAACTATTCCCGGCTTTCGAGCCAATTTGACCGACAGCGAATTTAAGGAAGCGCTGACGAAAGTCGGATTGGTTATCACCGGGCAGAGCGGCGAACTCGCCCCCGCCGATGGTCGGCTATACGCCTTGCGCGATGTTATCGGCACAGTCGAAAGTTTGCCGTTGATTGCCAGCAGCGTAATGAGCAAGAAAATCGCGGCGGGCGCAAACTGCATTGTGCTGGATGTAAAGCACGGCAAGGGCGCGTTTATGAAAACGCTGGACGATGCGGTTGCCCTGGCGGAAGCGATGGCGGCTATCGGGCGCGGAGTCGGGCGCAAAGTGCGGGCCGTCCTCAGTAGCATGGAGCAACCGCTTGGTCACGCCGTCGGCAACGCCCTGGAAGTGCGCGAAGCAATTGATACTTTGCAGGGGCGTGGCCCGGCAGATTTACTAGAACTGGCTTTTATTCTGGGTAGTCAATTGCTGGTGATGTCGGGAAAAGCTTCGGACGAGGCTGAAGCCCGCACCCAACTACAAAAAGTGCTGGATAGCGGCGCGGCTTTCGCTAAATACAAAGCCTTTATTACCCAACAGGGCGGCGATATTAGCGTTATCGAACAACCTGAACTATTGCCGAAAGCCCCTTTTATTGAAGAATTAAGTACGCCGCAGGGTGGCTACATTCGCACGATGGATGCCGAGCAAATCGGGATTGCCGCCCACGAATTAGGGGCGGGGCGCAAAACTAAAGCCGACCCGATTGACCCCAGCGTCGGCCTGATACTTTATCGCAAGGTCGGCGACCAGGTGCAACCGGGCGAAGCTTTGCTCCAAATTCACGCCCAAAGCCGCGCTGCCGCCGAAAGTATTCGGGCAAATCTACTGACGGCTTACACTTTTAGTGAGCAGCCCATCACGCCACCGCCTTTGATTGACCGAATTATTTAATAGGTTGTAACTGCTTCATCCTTTTTAAAGGGTGAAGCTGCTACTCAAGAGGGACATAATGACTGCCATGCAAGATTTTACTACCGCTTTGCCAGAACACCAGATGCAAATGGAACTCTTTACCGAGTATCATCGCATCGCGGGTGAGGTGACAACCAGTGCTTTGCGTACCAATGGGGTACTCAATGCTGCTGGTTCACACCTGATTTTAAGCAGAGTCAGTACCAGCAGTTTGATTCGTACCCAGGACAGTCCGATTGAAAGTGGTAGCGCCCGCATCGGCAAAGAGGCGGTGGTGCTGGCTGTCCCCAACGAAGAACCCGACAATGAGCAGCGTATCATGGCAGCCCGTATCTACAGCCGGGGCGAACTGCTTCAGCGCCGGGTAATGCTGGTATTGGGCAACTACGAAATCAGTGGCAATCTGCACCTCGACCAGGAACTCGATTTACAAAAGGTTTTGCTGGAACGTCCCGAATTTTTTATCGGCGTAACCAACGCCAGTGTGCTTTACCTGCCCAACCCAACCCTGAAATTTGCCGTCAGCACCATTCTTATCAACAAGCAGCGCGTCAACTTCATCTGCGCAGGCGCACCGTAGATAATTTTGAATTTTGAATTTTGAATTTTGAATTAGCCGAAGCGAGTTCGGTGTAGGTTCTTCAACTCAAAATTCAAAATTCAAAATTCAAAATTCAAAATTCAAAAACTCCATGTTAAAAACTAAAAGTGCGCGTCAGTCGTTCGTTCCTATAATTGTAGTTGGTCTACCTGTCTTGCTGTTGGGCTGGCTGGTTTTGAGTTTGCTTTTTAGCCCGTTGCGTACCAGTCAGAAAAAAGGGAACGACTCTCAAGTCCTTAATACTGCTTCGATTGCTCAATCTTTTCGGGCTGAATATTCCAATCTTTCCAAGATTTATGTCAAGTTCAATGGCTTTGACCCTGCCAACCGTGATTTTGTGGTCAGTTTGCACCGAGGCGCGTTGGATGGGCCAGTAATTGCGCGCTGGTCAGATGATTATTTTGCTCTGACACCTGATGCACTGCAAGCCTATGAGTTTGACGTGCAGCCCGATTCTGCCGGACAGCTTTATTTTCTAAAAATGGCCGGAAACCCGACTCAGGCTAATCTTTCTACTGCAACGCTGGCAGCTTCTAAGCAGGAAGCCTACCCAGAAGGTCAGCTCTACCTCAATGACCTGCCAACTCAGGGCGACCTCTTTTTCATCGCCGAATACCAGCCCAATCTATCCGAACTAATCAGGGGCTTTTTTGAGCAGCAAAACCGCTTTGGGGGCTTTCCGGCGCTGGCACTGCTTTGTCTGCTGCTGGCATTTATATTAGCTGGAATGTTGTTGGGGCTGATGGCGAAGCAACGAAATAATCTGGTCAGGTTGCTGGCGAAAAGCGGAAAGCGACCCTGGCTCATCTTTGGCGGGTTGCTGCTGGCTTTACGCCTGATGCTTTCACTCAGTTTTATGCTAATTACGCCGCCCCTGCAAGGGCCGGACGAACCGGGCCATATCGGTCGGGCGCTGGGATTGGCGGAGGGTAAATCCGGCAATAGCTACACCGCGCCCGTCGCAGATTTGATGCAGCGCACCAACTTTATTGAACGCTTTCCCTGGCTAACCTACGCCGATAATCCAGTTGAACTCTATCCGCCCGATATTGAGCAACGCCAACCGCCATTCTATTATGGCATCGCTGCCGGGCTGGTAAAGCTCGGAGGGATTTTCGGAGCAGATTTTAGCGCCCAAAATTATCTGGTGCGGCTGGCCTCGGTGCTGATGGGACTGATTATGGTAGCGGCGGCCTTAGCACTCGGCTATTTGTGGCGCACCGAGTCGGTTGGATTAGCGCTGGCTTTGCCGATAAGCGCGGCCCTGCTGCCCGAAGCAATCCACTTAAGCGGGGTAGCGAATAATGACAATGGCGCGATTGCTTTTGGGGCGGTGGCGGCCTGGGGAATGGCGTTACTTTTGTTGCGCGGGCCACGTCCGCTTTATTTTGTAATTCTGGCGTTGGGTCTCGGCCTGAGCATTTTCAGTAAGGCCAGCACCAACGCGCTACTGCCCGGCTACGCCATCGGTTTATATTTATTGGCCTGGATTAATTTGCCGCAACGCTGGGTGCGGCGGGCGCTGATATTCTTGCCCTTCCTGTTGTTTATTCTTGGTGGTCTAGCCCTTTTCGTCCTAACCGACCACGAACGCGCCGCGACTGCCTGGTATCAAACGCCAACCCTGGACACTGGGAAGCACGCCGAACGTACCGCATTAGCCGGAGCGCATAGCGGCAAATATGTCTTGAAACTGACCGGGCCAGATAATGCGGTGGAGCAACAAGCCAATTTGTTTAATCAGGCCGATTTTCAGCAGGTGCAAGTGTCGGGTTGGCTGCGCGCTGAAGGCGATAGCAGCGCGATAATCCGCCTTCAGACCGTCACCAAAACGTTGAGCGAACAGCGCTTTAACACTGGGCCGGAGTGGAAACAGTTTAGCTTGCAGGTAGCGGTAAACTCCGCCGAAATCAGCCATACTCGCTTGCAAACCTACTTGCGGCTTCAGCTTGCCAGCACCGGAAGCGGCACGCTCTATCTGGACGATTTAAGTCTCGCCCCAACCGATAAACCCGATGTTAATTTGCTTGCCAATCCTTCTTTTGAAGATACTTTATGGACACTACAAAGCGACTGGTCGGGGAAAGGGCGAACGGCCCGCAGTTTTAGTGCTGATTTATTGGATGCGGCCCAAAACGGCGCTGACCTGGATTTAGGCTCTATCTTTTTGCAAAACTGGCTTTTTCTCTTTGTTACTTTCTGGGGGGCGTTCGGCTGGAGTCAGGTGTTATTTAATCCAGTGGTTTATCTGGT
>JBBQXW010000164.1:0-15568 GCA_038209275.1 Chloroflexia bacterium
CGTTTGCCCTGGCTGATACTGCGGCGTTTGTGTCGGCTGGTACTGCTGCGGCTGTTGCGTCGGCTGATACTGCGGTGGCACTGCTGCCGGACTCTGTCCAGGTTGCGGATATTGTTGCGGCCCTACCGGATTGGCCTGTGCTTCAGGATAGCCCGGCGCTGGCGGCGGCGGATAACCCTGTGGAGCAGCGCTGCCCGGATAGCCCTGCGGCGGCATCATCTGGGGCGCACCGTAATAATAGCCATATGGTGCTTGCTGCTGCATTGGTGGTTGCTGCGGTGGCGACACATCCTTGTAGGGCTGGGGCGCGTTGGTGCGTCGTCCGCTCGACAATCTGCGCCCGGTGCGGGAACGCGAATCGTTGCCGGATTGCGACGATTGTGGCATCTGCGGCGGGTAATAACCCTGTGGCAAGCCCGGTTGGGGTTGTTGCTGGGGTGGATAGTAAGCGCCGGGCTGCTGGGGCTGGTAGTATGCAGCATAAGGGTCTACCTGGGTTGCTGCCGCCAGCAACATTCGGTAAGGCACAAACTCGTCACAGACCTGCTGTAATACGTTCGCGACATAATCCGGCCCGATAACGACTACCCGCCGTCCGCGCAACTTGGCTAGGCGCACGACTGGCATCATATCTTTATCGCCTGTTACCAGCACATAAGTGCCGACTTGAGGTAGCAAATGCAAGAAGTCAATGCAGTCGGCGACCATCACCGGGTCGGCAAGGCTTTTGCCCTTGCCCATCTGCCCGCTCAAATCGCGGTCAGAATGAAATACCGGGGCGTAAATTGGCTCAACCCCGGTTTTGTAGACTTCGAGGCGGTCAATCATCACCGTCCATTCGGCGTAGGCGCGGGCAATTACAACCGTGCCGTACTGCTGGGCCTTCTGGATGATAACTTCGATATTGGGGCGGTTTGCGCCCCGGTCAGCGTAATTGCTGATAACCAGGTTGTCCCAATCAATAAAAAGAGCGACCTGGTCCTGGTCGGGGTCGTTGCCCCGGTTCATAAAATATGGATTGTATGGCTGAGTTGGCATAAATCTCTAGTATCCTTTCACAGCGATTTGGCTTCAACTAAATTTGATAAGCGTAAATCGCAAAACTTGACTTGACCCTCTCCTCTGCACTGGCCTATACTCATTTTGTTGTGTACCGAACCAAAGGCCGTAGGGCGAGGGCTGCGAAAAATGCGGCTAAAACTCGCTTCTACCATAATAAAAGGAGAGGAACTTAAAAATTGGCTAATTCTAGTTCTAAGGCCGATGCGCCGCGCAAAGACGGACGGTTGCCCAATCAGTTGCGCGAAGTGCGTATCACACCCAACTATGTTGAGTGGGCGGAAGGCTCGGCCCTTATCGAATTTGGCAAGACCCGTGTTCTGTGTACCGCCTCGGTGGATGAAAAACTCCCGCCCTTCCGCGTTGGCAAAGGGATGGGCTGGATTACCGCCGAATACGCGATGCTGCCTCGCTCGACCCATACTCGCACCACCCGCGAAGCGACCACCGGGAAAATTGGCGGGCGCACCCACGAAATCCAGCGCCTGATTGGGCGCAGTTTGCGGGGCGTGGTAGATATGCTGAAGCTGGGCGAACGCCAGATTGTGATTGATTGCGATGTTTTGCAAGCCGACGGTGGCACACGCACCGCCTCGATTACCGGCGGTTATGTGGCGCTGGCGCTGGCCTGCAAAAAATTGCAGCAACAAAAACTTATCACCCGTTGGCCGCTTATCTCGCCGATTGCCGCCATAAGTGTTGGCATCGTGAGTGGTCGGCCTGTTCTCGACCTCAACTACGAAGAAGACAGCCGGGCTGCGGTTGATTTCAACGTGGTTATGCTGGGTACGGGCGAACTGGTAGAAGTTCAGGGGACGGCGGAAGGCAACCCCTTTACTCGCGACGATGTCAACACCATGCTTGACCTCGCCGAGAAGGGGCTGAAAGAGCTTTTTGCTATTCAAGAGGATATTTTGGCTAAGGCTTAAACTAAAAAGCCGTGCCGCTTTATCGGGCCAACACGCGGGCAAATCTCACACTTCCTCCGCCATTGCGAGCAGACTTTTCATCAGCCTATCGGTGTCTTCTGGACGACCAACGGTGATACGAAGATGGTTAGGCAACTCTGGGCGGTTCAGGTGTTTTACAAAAATACCTTGCCGCTCCAATCGCTTTTTGATGGCGAATGCGTCGCCTCGCACAACCTGGCAGAGGATAAAGTTAGCCTGAGAGGGGTAGGGTTGCAGAAAGTTTAGTTTTCTTAATTGCCGAAATAATCGTCCGCGCTCGCTGCGTATCCAGCCTAGCGTGGTCTCATAATGACGCTTATCGTCTAAGGTTGCTCTGGCGGCAAGTTCCTGGCCTACATTCAAGTTGTATGCCGCCCGCAATTTCCACAAATGCTTCATAACTTCTTGTGGAAAAATGCCGTAGCCGATTCGCATTCCGGCCAGCCCAGCCCAATGGCTGAAGCTTCGCATTACAATCAGATTATCAAACTCGGCGACCAAATTGGCTGCCGTACTTCCTGCAAATTCGTAGAAACTTTCATCTACGACTACGATGGCGCGACTTTTCAGGAGCTTTACGAGATTCGTATTAGTAATAACATTCCCGGTCGGGTTATTCGGTGAACCAATCATAATTAGCTTGGTGCGCTCAGTTACTTTCGGCATGATAGCTTCTATCTGCAAATCGAAAGTCTGTGGCTGACGCGCTACCGAGACAATCTCCGCTTCTGCCAGATTAGCATAAAAGCGGTAAAACTGGGCGGTGGGCGGGCAAATGATTACTTCATCACCCAGCCCCACAAAAACGCGCATTATCAGGTCAGTCAGCTCCGTGACCCCGTTGCCAAGAAAAATACGCTCCTTCTTGACCCCACTGTAACTTTCGAGCTGCTCTCGCAAGCCAGTTTGCAGTGGGTCGGGATAGATATGATATAAATCGTAGCTGGCTAAAAGTTCCTGCACCCCTACCGAACAACCATAAGGATTTTCGTTAGCGTCCAGTTTCAGAATATCTTCCGGCTCCAAACCTAGTCGCCGGCTGGCTACGCTCAACGAATCGCCAGGCAAATGGCTTTCCAATTCCAAAATCTCAGGTCTTACCAATGCCTCTATATCGGTCTCGAAAGGCAAAGTCTCGATTGCTCCTCTGCTTTGCTCGTGCTTTTTCTCTGGTCTTCTTTCTTGTCTTAACCAGTCCTTCTTTAAAGTCTGTCTCTGGTCTTAATTTCGATATTAAAACAGCGAGCCGTCACTCCAAACCTCTGGTTCATGACTCGCTATTGCTACTATTATACACTACATTTAATATGTCAACAAGCCCTGCCGATTTACGGGAGTGCCTATTTTAGCAGAGCAGTGATATAATCAAGGCAACAAGGAGAAAGGTGAGCGAAAGTTTTAGTAATAAAAGAGGACGAAAATATAAAGTAGTAGCGAGACTGCCAGAAAGCTATCTATGCGGTCAAGCAGACCACCATGACCGGGGATGATTTTGCCCGAGTCTTTGATGCCGAAGCGCCGTTTGGCCCACGACTCGAATAAATCGCCGAAAACCGAGCCAATACTCAGCACCAGCCCAAGCGGAAGCGAGAGATAAAGCGGCAAATTCAGGCCGAATTGCCCGACCAGCACTACCGCCAGCGTCCCAACCAGCACGCCACCGATTGCCCCTTCTACCGTTTTATTTGGGCTGATTTGGGGGGCGAGTTTGCGTTTTCCGAAGGCTCGGCCTGCAAAATAGGCGGCGGTATCTGTCCCCCAGGTAGCCAGCAAAGCCAGTAATACCAGCCAGTAGCCAGTACTTTGTCCATCGAAGCGTGAGCGAATGAGAGCCACGAAACCGAGGGGCAAGCCAGCATAAAGCGGGCTAAACATGGTCATGCTCCAATTGCCCCAGAAACCGTATTGCCCTTGCTCCAGCGATGGCTCGAAGCGATGACGAATAGCTAAAGTCGCGATGGCATAGAGTGCTAATAGCCCGGTTGCGAGTAGCATTAGTTCGGGGCGCTTGAAATAGCCCGCCACGCTGAACGAAGCCGCTAACACATAGCCGGGTATTTGCAAAGGCCGAAATTTGTAGTGCGAATTTGCGGACATAGCGTAAAATTCATAAGTGCCGATTACCGCTGCCACGCCCGTCAAAATAGCCGTCGTCAAAGGACTTAACAAAAGGCCCAGCAGCACCACTGGAACCAGCACCAGTGCGCTAATCACCCGCGTCCGCAGCATTTTCCCAACCTCGCTTTTTTCTACAAATTTCTGAGCATTGCTTACAAAAGCCGATTATAGCATATTTAAGCGGACTCGATTTTTATAGTTTGTGGGATTAAAAAGATGTGTGCCTCACTCAATTGGGTGAAGCACACATCTTTTTAATCCCACTATATCGTTATCAGGATAGAGTTTTAGCAGTTTCTCGTAATGGTTCAATCGGAGTAGCAAGAGGGGGCGGGGCAGGTTTGCGACTGGAAGCGTAGCGGGTCAGGGCGAGGCTACCGATTATGATGAGTGCGCCGAGTATTTTCTGGAAGCCAAACCCTTCGCCCAGTAAAAACCAGGAGGTCGCGCCGCCGATTACCGGGACAAGATACATAAATACCGAGGTGCGGGCGACCCCGATACGGGCGTTAACCCAACTCCAGACCGTCCAGGCAAAATAAACCGGGAAGATGATTGACCAGATCAGCGCACCCCAGGCGGCGGGCGAAACTCGACTCCAATCCTGGCTGAACAGCGCCGGAAGCGAGAAGAGCAGCACAGGTATACCGCCCAGCGTCATGGTGTAGGTAGTCAGAACCGGGGCGGGGTAACGAGTCAGCAAGGGTTTGTTGACGACGGTATAAGCCGCAAAGAAGAAGGCGGCGGTCAGCGAAATCAAATCGCCCAGGCTGACCGAGCTAAAGCCGCTCTGGATTTTGTCTACCAGAAAGATAAACACGCCGACCAGCGCCATCAGCATTGCCAGCCATTGCCCGATAACAATCTGTTCCAGCCGCAAAGCCCACAGCAGCACTCCGGCAAACAGCGGCGCAGTCGCGATAAGCAGCGCATTGGAGAAGGCGGTGGTGTAACTCAGCCCAACGCTAGATAGCACGATGTAAAGAGTGTAGCCAAGCAATCCGGTCAGCATCATGCGCGGCAAATCGGGGCGTATTTGTTGGAATCGTTCGCGAAGCGAAAGTTTTTCCGCAGTTGGCGCGGGCTTACTCTGACCGAATTTGCCGCGCAGATAAACCACGCTCCAACCTAACGCCAGCATCCCCGAAAACCGCAAAAAGTTAAAAGCGAATACATCAAATTCGGCTAAAGCGGCTTTCTGAAAAACAAAATTCGTTCCCCAGATAGTCACTACCAGCAAAGCCGCCAACCCTGCACTATAACGCTGCACCAATTCCCGCAATCTGTCCATTTTTCTACCTTTCTGATTTTTCTTCATCAGTTCTGGAAAAATTTTACAAAAATTTTCCAGAACTGATGAAAGTGTTTTCAGGCTTTAGCCTGACTGTAAGCAAAAGTTCAAAATCTATCTGAGTATAGAATAGAGGAAAGCCGAAAAGAAAACTATCCAGATATTGCGGTATTCGGCTTGATTTAAAGGACGGTGGCCTAGTGAGTGTTAAAGGAGTTAGATGAGGTATAATATAATATAGACTGAAACTTGAAACTTAAACTTGAAACTATTTGAGGGCTGGTTGTTCGTTTTGAAGTAGGCAGCTAAACTCCTTGCCTTCGCGTTTCAAAGGATTTTTTATGGTACAAGCAAAATTAAAATTCCTACATAGTCCAGATTTATTAGATTTACAGCATGATATTCCTGTAAATCCAGAAAATTTTCTTATATTGATACAGGCTATTGTGGGGCCAATTGGAGACGCAGGTGAGGAGACATTTGATTTTAATGTGTGTACTCCGTCTTGGATAGAAGAGAGATTAACAAAAGATAGCTTTCTTTTAGCTAGACATTACCTAATCGTACCGCGTTATAATTACACTACCATTTGGCAAGTGATCCAAAAGATTTGCGACCGTACTCAAGGCCCAGACTGGATTACTGTCGCGAACCGATTAGGACGGTATGGACTATGGAAGTTCGAAGATTTTGAATCTTAAATTAACTATTTAAGGCGGGATTATTTTTAGATGGGTTTTGAATATACTTTATTGAAGAAATCGGACAAGAGCGGCGCAAGGGCGGGGGTGTTGCAGACTCCGCACGGCGAGATACCAACCCCGATTTTTATGCCCGTCGGGACGCTGGCGACGGTCAAGACGTTGAGCCGGGACGAATTGTTGGATATGGAAGCCAAGATTATTTTGTCCAACACTTATCACCTTTATTTGCGGCCCGGCGCGGATTTGGTGGCGGATATGGGCGGGTTGCACCGCTTTATGAACTGGCCTCGCCCGATTTTGACCGATAGCGGCGGCTTTCAGGTCTTTAGTTTAGGGCCGCTCCGCAAGATTGACGAGGACGGCGTGACCTTTAAGTCGCATATTGACGGCAGCACCCACCGCTTTACGCCCGAAAGCGTAATGAAGACTGAGGAAGATTTGGGGGCGGACATTATTATGGCCTTCGACGAGTGCGCCGCCTGGCCTTCCGACCATACTTACACCCGCGCCGCGATGGAACGGACGCATCGCTGGGCGGCGCGTTGCTACGAAGCGCACGCCAAAAGCGGACACTGGGAGCAGCAGGCGCTCTTTGGCATCGTACAGGGTGGCTTTTATCAGGATTTGCGCGAAGAAAGTTTGCGCTTTTTGACCCAGGGCGACCTCGATTTTCCGGGCTACTCGCTGGGCGGGTTGAGCGTGGGCGAACCGAAAGATATTTTCTACGAAATGCTGGCTTTTAGCGCACCGCGATTGCCGGAGAACAAGCCGCGCTATCTGATGGGGGTCGGGTCGCCCGAAGATTTGCTGGAAGGGGTGCTGCACGGCGTAGATATGTTCGATTGCGTGCTACCCACCCGCATCGCCCGCAACGGCGCGTGCATGATTCCCGAAGGCCGCTTGAATTTGCGAAATGCGTCACTCAGCCGGGACGAGCGGCCCATTCAGGAAGGTTGCCAGTGCTACACCTGCCGCACCCACACGCGGGCTTACTTGCGGCATCTGTTCAAGAACGAGGAAATTTTGGGGTTGCGCCTTGCCAGCATTCACAACGTCTATTTCTTGCTGGAACTAATGCGGCAGGCGCGGCAGGCGATTTTCGATGACCGCTTCGAGACTTTCCGCGAGGGATTTCTGGCGAACTTTCGGACGATTCCGCACGAAGTTCGCCAGCACAACCGCGAAAGGCGCGAAGCCAGCCTGCGGGCCAAAAAATAAACCTTGTCTAATTCGGTCATTCTTCTGTGGGAGCGAACTTCTGCTCGCGATTGTTCCGTTGCCACCTAAAATCGCGAGCGGAAGCTCGCTCCCACAGTTGATTATTTAACTGGTACTGAGGCTAAACGAGTAGGAAATGAAACTTTACAGCGCCCTGTGCGTATATTTTAAAAAGTTTAGAAAATTTAATATAAATGTGGAGTGACAGCAAAAGATGGCAGCCGATTTTAAAGATTACTATAAAGTCCTGGGGGTCGAAAAGAGCGCCACGGCCCAGGATATAAAGAAAGCTTATCGCAAGTTTGCCCGTCAGTATCACCCCGACGTTAATCCCAATAACGAGGAGGCTACCGCCAAATTCAAAGAGATTAACGAGGCTTACGAAGTGCTGGGCGATGCCGAAAAGCGCAAAAAATACGACGAATATGGCGAACACTACAACGATTACTTACAATGGAAAAAGGCCGGGGGCGAAGCGACAGGCGTACCCTTCGAGGCGTATATGCGCGGCGGCGTAGGCGCGGGCGCGGGCGCACGTAGCGGCGGCGCGGGTGCGGGGCCATACCAGTACCAGACGGTCAACCCGGAAGATTTGCAGGATATTTTTGGCGACGATAGCCCCTACTCCGACTTCTTCTATTCGATGTTCGGACGCAATCAGGGCGCTGCCGGGCCAAGAAGCGCTGGGGCAGGCGCGGCGCAGAATAACCGACCACGCAAGGGCCGGGACATGGAGTATGAAGTCGAGATTTCGCTGGAAGAAGCATTTAGCGGGGCAAAGCGGATTTTGACGCTGGGCGGTACGCCGGGCGAAGCGGCACGGCGGTTGGAAGTGAGCATTCCGCCGGGCGTAGATAACGGTTCGCGGGTGCGTTTAGCCGGGCTGGGCGAACCGGGACGCAACGGCGCGGCGGGCGATTTGTATCTGGTTGTCACGGTCATTAGCAATCCGCTCTTTGAGCGCAAAGCCGCCGACCTTTATGCTAAAGTAGAGGTGCCGCTAACAACGGCGCTACTGGGCGGCGAAGTG
This sequence comes from Chloroflexia bacterium, assembly GCA_038209275.1. GTDB lineage: Bacteria > Chloroflexota > Chloroflexia > Chloroheliales > Chloroheliaceae > L227-5C. Next base: position 8,371 of record JBBQXW010000164.1, read on the forward strand.
ATGGTGCCAACGGTGCGCGGAACAAAACTGGCCCTGAAAGTTCCGGCGGGAACCCAAAACGGCAGTTCTATCCGCTTGCGGGGGCAGGGGATGCCGATTCAGGTAGGCGGCACGAACGCGCCACGCGGCGACCTTTTCGCCCAAATAAATGTGATATTGCCAACCGATTTGACGGCAGAAGAACGCAGCGCGCTCGAAAATTTTGCCGAGTTACGGAGCAAACGGGAAATTAGTGGGGAGTCCAGGCAGACAGGAGGGGCGGCCTGATGAGTGAGCAAGATTTAGAAAAGAATTTTTCAGTCGAGGAAGGCCAGTACGAGGCGAACGGCACCCGCTATTATAGTTTGCAGGTGACGACCCACAAGACCCGGTTGGGCCGGACGGTGGTGGAACGCTGCGTCACTTATGGCATTGTCAGCCCCACGCCCCAGCTTGAGGGCGAGGCAGTTGAGCCGGAAGAAGGCCCATTCTACAGCGAGGCCGATTTAATGCGATTGCGGCGGGTACGCCGTTTAATCAGCGAACTGGGCCTGAACTGGGCTGGCGTAGAAGTAGTAATGCGCCTGACCGACGAGCTAGAGCAACTCCAGGCCGAAATCGCCCGTGTGCGCGGCTCGGCGAGATAAAATTCAGAGAAATTCACCTCGGAGACACGGAGAAATACGGAGAGATTAAAAGTAACAGGATTTTCGCCTATAGCACTAAAAGTAGTAGCGACTGATGGTTCTTAAGAAAATAAGCCGCAAATGTAGGGGCAGGGTCTCCCTACCCAAATTGGGCACCAGGGTAAATTGGGCGAGGAAACCTCGCCCCTACCAGTGATTGCCAATCTACGGATTATTTTCTTAAAGACCATCAATCGCTACTACCAAAAAGCCAGAGTCCTGTTCAGGAAAAACATCATCACAGAGGGCGTAGAATAAATTTATAAAAATTGATTTTAACTCCGTGCCTCCGTGTCTCTGTGGTGAATTTCTCTTTAAGCAAAGCAATATTTTATTACATTTAAGGAGGGTTTTATGGCAGATAAAGCGATGTCGCTGGCGGGGCAGTATAGCGCTTCTCAGGCACCGGGAGCGGATTTTATGCAGCGCGTTCAGCAGGCATTTGAAGCAATGAAAAGCGCCGGAATTGCGTCCCTGATGGAAATTGAGACGGGCAGCCAGACGGTGCGGGTGCTGGTCGAGCCATCGAACCGGGAAGCCGCCCGCGCCGCCCTCAAGGATATTTTGCCCAATATTCCGCGTCGCCTGAAAATGCGGGTAGATGCCAACAGCTTGCGGCGGGTAACTCCGGCTTCACCCACGCTCATGCCCGACGAAGAAGTTTATATAGGCGCTTCCTCCGTCCCGACTTACAAAGAAAAACTTATAGTGATTAGCGACGACTCGAAGATTGCTCGGCAACACCTGGGCGTGCGCTGGGATGGCCTGAACAAGCTCGAAATAAAGGACGTAAGCGGCAGAAACGATGCCCGGATTGATACAGTTGAGGTTGGGCCGGAGTGGATGGAAGTTGAGCCGGGCGCGAAAATCCGCATCGGTGATACGACGGTCTCTTTTCAATTAGGCGAGCCGGTTAGCTAGAAAATATGGCGAAGAATGAGCCAGGGCGAGGTTTGCCGCCCGCCCTGTTGGAACGCCGCTTGATTCCGGCCCTGCGTCGCCCAGAAGAACTGGATGCCGCCCTTGCCAGTGGCCTACCGATGGTCATGCTGCTCAAGGGCGATATTTTTGACGTGGCCCAGGTGACGGAACGAGCCAACGCTGCCGGAGTGCAGGTTATTATCCATATTGATTTGATTGACGGCATCGGGCGTGACCGTCCCGGCTTGCGCTACCTTCAGCAGCACATGGGCGTGAACGGCGTGGTCAGCACCCGCTCCAATTTGCTAAAAGAAGCTCAGGCGCTGGGGATGCTGACGATTTTGCGGCTTTTTGTGCTGGACTCGGCAGCTTACAGTACAGGCATAAATCTTTTGCACACCGTCCAGCCGGACGCAGTAGAAATGCTGCCGGGGGTTGTGCTGCCGCATATCGCCAAGGAAGCGGCCCGCGATATTCACCGACCCATCATTGCGGGCGGCATCATCAAAACCGAGCAAGATATTCGAGCCATTCTGCAAGCCGGGGCTACCGCCATCTCGACCAGCCAACAAAAATTATGGGATTTTAAACTATGAAAAGTCAGAATCCAGCTTTTAAGGCAGCACGCCAAAAGCCATTCAAGGGGGAAGTAGAAGCGTTACCATTATTCTTTCAACTTGAGGGTTAGGCGGCCTGATATTTGCGAATATCTACCTGTACTCCGGCACTTACCGCAGTTTCGGCAATTTCGAGAAGTTCTTCAGTAATCTCTTCAGAGAAATATTTTTCGCCACAGTTATTGCATACTTCTGCCGGAACATTTTTAATAACGAGGGTAGTTTCGCCTCGTTCAAGCGTTATAGTACCCAGGCCGGGCTTAGTCTCTCCATTCCCACAAATTACGCACTTCATAGCTTTCTTCTCCTAAAATCAGGTAGAAACCACTGGCTTGAATCTGGTTCATAAACTGTGATAATAATTGTTTTTAAATTGACGCTATCATCTGCTGCTGCAACATGGATTGGCCTGTTATTTACCCATCCAAGCATCAAGTAACTAGGATAAGGGGTAGAATTTGGATTATTTTCAATTATCAGCATGGTCGCTAACACGGTTCTCACATCAGTCCGACTGATGCCACGCTCAAACATTCTTTGTATAGCGTGTGCAGTAAAAGTCAGGCGGTTATAAGGCATGTGCTGCCTCTCCTATCTTGGAACTATAGCATAGACTTGACAAAACTAACATTAAGATTGGTCGTCAGATTTGCTATGTTGGTAATTACTTTGAAGATTGTGTTCCCTATACCGCAGGTTAATTGTAATTATAATGTAACACTAATCAGATTGGAGTGTCAAGTGTAAAACAAATCAGAGTTATTAAAGCTGGCGATCTGTTTAACTCGAATTTGTCTTCAAGTTATGAAATTTTTTTGCAAAAAAATTTCATAACTTGAAGACTTTCCAGATAAAGTCTGGGTCTCAGCGAGATTTTTTGAGAATGAAACTTACATTGCTCACTGTGCGTAATACATAAAGGTTGGGAACAGTAGTTGGTATTGGACTTTAGAAGTATTTTTGGCGGTTAGCTGTTGAGAATTGCTGATTTTGCGCTTATAATTTTAGCTGGGAAGTGGTGATGTTATAATGCTTCCAGGTTTGCGCTGAGACAAAATTCAGAGCTTAATTTTACGATTGAGTAGTGTTGTGGAATCATAGAAAGATTTTATTAAATGAGCGTGATTTGCCCCGATTGCAAAACTGAACTAGGCCCGGACGACGCTTTTTGCGGCAACTGTGGACGACCCCGACCCCAGCCCCTTGAAAAAAAGCAGACACTGGTATTCCGTAGCGATGATGGCGACGATGAAAACGAAATAGAAGCGGTGCTGGCAGCAACTAGCGGAATGGTGGCAGGAGCAACCGCCCCAGTAGTCGAACCGATTGTAGTTAGCGAATTACCACCGATTAAGGGGCCAGTCGGTTTTGATGCGCTTGCCCCTGCCCCTACCCAACCACCAGCTACTCCAACTCCAGTACCCGTTCCCGAACTCATTTCAACCTATAAGCCCCGCCCCGAACCCTGGCTGTGCAAACAATGCAACACCCTGAATATTGCCCAGGACGAATACTGCAATATCTGTGGCGCAATGCGGGTTTCGCCCGAACCTGAACCAGTACCTGAACCCGTCGCGCTGCTTGCGCCCGTTACTGAAACTAAAGTCGATATTCTGGCAAAAGCCCTTGCCCCAAAACAAGAAGGCGACGAGCGGCTGGGCTGGCGCTACGTGGTTGGGCAGGCTACTAACGAAGGAATTGCCCGCTTTGGTAGCGCCAACGAAGATAGCTCTTTCCGGCTCGAAATAAACCGCATCTTTCAATCCAAACCTGAACCGTTTGCGCTCTATATTGTGGCGGATGGTATGGGCGGACAGGATGCAGGCGAAGTCGCCAGTCGCATGGTAATCGAAGCAGTTGGGGCGGAAGTGCTAACTAAATTGGCCGCGCCCTGGTTAGCCGGACAAGAACTGGATAAAACTACCGTCGAGGATACTTTGCGACAGGCAGTACAAGAGGGCCATCATCGGGTACGACAGGCCAATATCGAGAATGACCGCGAGAGCGGAACGACTATTACAACCGTCTGTATAATAAATAACCTGGCGGTCTTTGCTAACGTGGGCGACAGCCGGACTTATCTTTTCCGGCCCTGGAAAGAGCCAAAAGTTGAAAAAGCCGAGCCACCAGCCTCCGAAAATCCGGCCAAGACCTTAAAGCTTGGCACAGACGCGCGCCGTACCAATAAACTCAGTACTAACGGCAAGCCCAACGGCGAGAATCACGCCGCCGATGCTGCTAAACCGCAACCGCGTCTGGAAATTCAACGAGTAACCCGTGACCAATCGCTCGTACAGACATTGGTAGACGAAGGCCGGATAAAGCCGGACGATGTCTATTCCGACCCGCGCCGCAACGTGGTACTCAACGCCATCGGCGCACCCGACGAAGATGTGCCGGTGGATACTTATCAGCGCGAACTTGAGCCAGGCGATACCATTTTGCTTTGCTCGGACGGAATGTGGGAAATGGCCCGCGACGATGCCATTGCTGAACGTATTTTGACTTTGGACAGTCCCCAGGCGTGCGCCGATGAACTGGTAGCGCTGGCCTGTCGCAACGGCGGGGCGGATAATGTCGCCGTGCTGGTCGTACAAGTGGAGAGAAGCTAATGAAGTGTCCAAACTGTGGCAATTCGGTCAAAGCAAGCGACGAATTTTGCGACAATTGCGGCATAATGCTAAGAGGCGCAACCGCCCCGGTAGCAGTTGGCGCGAAAGCCGCCACTGGCAGCGCCAGTGTAGCCGCACCGCCCAAAAGTGGTACTAAAATTTGTGCCAACTGCAATGCCAGCAACCCGGTGTCCGAAGATTTTTGCCAGAATTGCGGCGCAGAATTGCCAACTACACCCTCGCAACTGGTGGCTAAAGCCGCCGGAGGCAATGGGATGGCGAGTGCGCCGATAACTTCGTCTCAGCCCGGTACTGTCCCGACGCACACCACAAAATGTCCACGCTGTAGTAATCTGGTGGCAGCCAACGACAAATTCTGCCGCAAGTGTGGCTTTAACTTTGTCACTTCCGGCCTGAGTACTGGCAGTATGAGTACCGCGCCAACCCACATGGAGCAGCCCCAGTTGCAAAGCCGCCTCATGATTGATGTCGGTAGCAGCATCGGGGCGGACGGACGTTATGTAGTTACGCGGGTTATCGGCAAGGGCGGCATGGGCGCGGTCTTTCTGGCAGAAGACAAGCAGCTAAAGCGCAAAGTAGTTATCAAAGCGGTGCTGCAATCGGACGACCCGACTGACACGGCCCAGGCGGTCAAAGAGCGCGAGTTTTTGGCGGCGGTGAAACATCCCAATATCGTTTCTATCTACGACTTTGTCACAGTCGGGACGGATGGCTACATTGTGATGGAGTACGTGAACGGCAAAACGCTCCATCAGCTTATGGAAGACCAGAATGCGCCGTTTGAGCCAGCCCAGGCTATTCGCTATATTTTGGATATTCTGCCCGCCTTTGCCTATATGCACAAGCTAAATCTGGTTTACTGCGACTTCAAGCCTCAAAACGCGATGGTCGAAGAGCTAAAGGACGGCTCAAAGCAACTCAAGTTGATTGACCTCGGCACAGTAATTCATTACGAGCCGAACCCGGACGCGGTATATGGCACGGATGGCTTTTACGCGCCGGAAGCAGTCAAAAATCCTTCGCCCGAAACCGATTTGTACACGATTTGCCGTTCGTTGGGCTATATGGTTAGCTGGATGGATTTGAGCGCCCCGAAATTTGGCATCGCTCCCGCCGAGCATTACAAAGCTTTCCGCGATTATCCGGCCCTTTACCGCTTTTTGGTCAAGGGAACGAACGCCGTCCCTGCTCGTCGTTTCCAGACTGCCGAAGCGATGATGGCCCAACTGGAAGGGGTTTATCGGGTCATAGCGGGCGGACAACCCGGCGTACCAGTCAGCAGCAAAATGTTCGCCACTACTGGCAACTTGATGACCACCAGTGGCCCGCTCGGTGGCAAAGGACTGGCCCAACTGGACGAGAATGACAAAGCAGTGGATTTGCTCCGACAAGGCGATGAATCGTTCAAGCAGGGCAACAAAACTCAGGCACTGATGTATTATAATCAGGCGCTCGGCCTCAACCCGAACAGCGCCGACGGGCATTTACGCATGGCGGAACTGCTCATCGAAGGCGGCAAGTATTCCGAGTCGCTGGCGGAAATTACCAAAGTGCAACGGATTGACCCGAACAACTGGAAGATTGCCTGGTACACCGGGCGTTTGCTGGAAGCCCAGGGCAATCTAGCTTCGGCCCGTGACCAATATAACGAACTGGTGCAGGATTTGCCGGGTGAGTTGCCGCCACTCCTTTCGCTGGCCCGCGTACAGGGCAAATTGGGCAATGCCAAAGAAGCCACCGAGCTTTATAATGTGGTGGTGCGGGCCGACCCGTCCAATACCGAAGCCCTTTTTGGGGCAGCCGATGCTTACTTGCAGCAAAAGGATTACGGTGGTGCGGCTCAAACCCTCACTCGCGTCAGCGATACTTCGGCTAAATACGTAGACGCGCAGCTTCGGGTATGCGATATTTTTCTCTACCAGATGCCGGATGCCGATATAAATGAGTTAAGTACAGTTTCAAATTCGCTGCGTCAGTTAGAGCAGCGCGGCACGGACACGCCGCAGTTTTTGTTGGCCCGTGCCGATTTTTACAAACGCGCCTGGGATTTGAGCCGGACAGGAAAACTGCCCGCGCAGTTTACTTTGCCTTACCAGAACCTGGCTGACCCAGGCAACGAAAATCCTACCCGGCGCAAGCTGGGTAGTCTGGCAGAAAACAGCTACCGGGAATATTTAAATCGCAACCCAAACGACCCGCAACGCGAGGCCATCGTGCGCCAGAAATTCAAAGTCGCCCCCTGGCGGTTATTATAGTTTTGAGTTTTGTGTTTTTTGGTTTTTGGTTTTTAAATTCGGTGATTTCTTTCTCAAAAATCAAAACTCAAAAAGAAAAAATGGTTCTAAGGAGTGGTTGTAATGTT
>JBBQXW010000165.1:0-15515 GCA_038209275.1 Chloroflexia bacterium
GTTTAGTTTCCAAAGCTTAAGCATTTGTAGTCAATCCCTTTCACCTGAACCATTTTGCTACTTTAAAATTTTAATTCCAGTTATTCTAGCGCTGCCTTAACCATTATACATACGTTTATACGCCTGAGAAAGTTTTGCAAAATTGAAACCTAACCCAAACATTGAATCCGTCGGCTCATCTCTAATTCAGCCAAACAAAATGCTTGACAAAGTGCTGAAGGCGGCTATAATTAATTAACTTAATAAAACAATTGGAGAACTTTTCGAGCAAAATTGTGATAAAAGGAAATTTACTGGTAGGTCAATCGGGTGGCCCGACTGCCGTAATTAATGCTACGCTGGCCGGAATTATTTCTTTTGCTCAAAAAAAATTAGATGGGAAAATTTACGGGATGCGCGGTGGTCTGGAAGGGCTACTGAGCAGGACAGATTTTATTGAGTTGAGCAATTTGAATGAAGGCCAGCTTGAGCGCTTAAAGCAGACCAGTGGAGGAGCGCTGGGGTCGGGCCGCATCAAGCCGGGCCAGGAAGATTTAGAGCGGGCGCTATCCTACCTGAAACAACACGATATTCGTTATTTCATCTTTATTGGCGGCAATGGCTCGATGCAAACGCCGCTTGAGCTGGAGCGCCTCGCTCAAAAACAGGGCTACGAGCTTTATTGTATTGGTGCGCCAAAAACGGTAGACAACGATTTGTACGGCACTGACCACGCTCCCGGCTACGGTAGCGCCGCCCGGTGGCTGGCCCAACATACCCTAGATAGCGGCCTTGACCTTTACACCATGCGCGGCTTCGACCATTTCAAAGTAGTAGAAGCGATGGGTCGGCACGCTGGCTGGCTGGCAGCGGCTTCCGTGCTGGCACGCTTCCGGCCCACCGACCCGCCCCACCTGATACTGTTGCCGGAAATAGTGTTTGACGAAACGGCTTTCCTGTCAAAGGTAGAAAGTATTTTTAAGCGCGAAGGCTGCGTGCTGGTGGTTGCCTCCGAGGGAGTACGCGACAAACAAGGGAAATTTCTGGCGGAATTAAATGCGGCGCTAAACCTTGACCCGGTAGGCAAACCGATGTTGAGCCTGGGCGAAGGTATTTCCGGCTATTTATGTCAACTGGTCAAAGAAAAATTGGGCCTCAAGGCCCGCTACGATAAACCCGGCACGCTGCAACGCGGGGCTGCTTGCGTATCGCCAATTGACCGGGAAGAAGCGTTTAAACTTGGGGAAGCCGCCGCTCAATATGCGCTGGAAGGACAAAGTGGCCTGATGCCGGGCCTATTGCGAATGAGCAACGCGCCGTATCGTTGTAAAATTGTTCCAACAAAGCTAAATCAGGTAGTGGGCCGGGAACGAATTATCCCGCCAGAATTTCTGACCAGTGATGGCCTGAACGAAGCGGCTTTCCACGAATACGCCTTACCGCTAATCGGGCCAGCCCTGGCAGAGCCGATGCGTTTGAGAAGTGGTGAGTGATGAGTGATGAGTAAATCCATTGGCGGAGCAATGTCTCACAGATACGGGCTAATTGTAGGATGCTGCTCCGTCAGCTGATTTTCTACTCATCACTCATTACTCATCACTCATTACTAAAATAGAAGGGTAGCTTAACAATGGCGTTTGAGGGAGAAAAACTGAAGCTAGGGCTGGTTGGGCTGGGGCGGGTGCAGTTTGATATGGAACACGCCCGGCAAGAGTACAGTAATACTCGCAAAGCTTTGCTGGAAATAGCGGGTGCGGAATTAGTCGCGCTTGAAGAACTGGCAACTGCTCCGGCAGAAGCGATTGCCGCCGCCCGGCAGCTAAAAGCGGCGGGAATTGAGATGCTGGTGGTGCAGCTTGCTACTTTTACCGATGCCAGCATGGTGACGGCGCTTTTGGCTGATTTGGAATTACCGTTGATTTTGTGGGCCTTGCCCGAACCCTCGATTGGTAATGCCGGACGGTTGCGCCTCAACTCGCTCTGTGGCGTAAATTTGGCCGCCTATACTCTCACCAGCGGCGGACGTGATTTCAAGTATGTTTATGGTGCGCCTGAAGACCCCGCCAGCCTTGCCGCAGTGCAACGCCGGGTAGCAGCCATGGCTTTGAACAAAACGCTTCGTAACTTAAAACTGGGGGTAGTCGGTAGCCGTCCGCCCGGTTTTTATCCGAGCGGCTACGACGAGCTAAAATTATGGCGCGAAATTGGGCCGCAGATTCAAATCTATAATTTAAGCGAAGTTTTTGGCGCGGCGGGCGAAGTGGCTTTGGCTAAAACTGAGTCGGTAAGGGATATGTTGCGTAGCTGTTTGAACGGACTGGACGATTTGCCGGAGCAGGTAGTTTGTACTGCTTCCAACACCTTTCAGGCGCTCACCGAACTGGCCGAACGCGACGGGCTGGGCGCTATGGCGGTCAAGTGCTGGCCCGAATTTTTCACCGAACACGGCGCGGCGGCGTGTGGGGTGCTGGCGGCGCTGGCGGAACAGGGTACGATTGCCGCCTGTGAAGCCGATGTACACGGCGCAGTCACCATGAAAGCGATGCGCCATTTCACCGGGGAGCCGCCGTTTCTGGCTGATTTGGTGGCGATGGACGCAAAACGCAACACGATTGTACTGTGGCACTGCGGCAATGCCGCTTTTTCGCTGGCGGACGACCCGGCAAGACGGCAGGCGGGCGTTCATGCCAACCGCAAGGTCGGCGTAACCGCCATGTTCCCGCTCAAGCCCGGCCCGGTTACGCTCAGTCGCTTGAGCTATAGCCAGGGCAAATATCGGCTGCTGTTAGCCAAAGGTGAGGCGCTAGAATCGCCCTTGCTCTTTCAGGGCAACACCGCCGAAGTGCTGCCCGAAGGCAGCGCCGCAAAATTACTCGACACCATCATCTACGGCGGCTTCGAGCATCACCTCGTCATGGCCTACGGCGACATAATAGCCGACATGGAGGAATGGGCCAGTTTAATTAACCTGGAAGTAGTAAAACTGTAAGAAATTTTGAATTTTGAATTTTGAATTTTGAATTGAATTTCCTAACTCAAAATTCAAAATTCAAAACTTTTAGAGTGAGGCGATGGCAGATAAACGTTTGAAAGTATGTGTGGTAGGCGCGGGCGATATGGGCGTGCGCCATTTGAAGGGCTGGGGCAAAGTAAAAGAGGCGGAAGTAGTGGCGCTGGTGGATGATGCTCCGGCGCGGTTGCAGGCGCTGGGGGCGCTATTGCAATCCACGACCAAACTTTACGCCGATTACCGCCAGGCGATTGATGAAGCCAGGCCGGATGTAGTTTCGGTCTGTGTTCCTACCGCTTATCACGCCCAGGTCTCGCTGTATGCTATCGAGCGCGGAGCGCATGTAATGTGCGAGAAACCGATTGCCCTGACGCTGGAAGAAGCCGATATGATGATGGCTGCCGCCCAGGAAAAAGGGGTGTTGTTAACCGTCGGGTTTATGTTGCGCTATTCGCCCGCCGTGCTAAAGCTGAAAGACTGGATTATAAACGGCACAATCGGCAGACCACTCATGATAGTTTCCGAGAATTTTATGGAAGTGCGACCCAAAGTTTTGATGCACGCCAAAAAGGTCAACGGCGGCCCACTAATGGATTACTGGTGTCACCATTTCGATTTGTGGAGTTATCTGTTCGATAGCAAACCCGTTTCGGTCTCCGGCTATGGCACAATTTTCGCGCAGGGCAAGCCCGAAGTAGCCCTTATCCCGGAACTGGCGGTGGATACGGCAGCTATCAGCATCAAATACCAGTCCGGCGATGTGGCGCAGCTTTCGACCAGTTGGGGCTTGCCCAAAATGTTTGCCAATCATCATATTTCCAGCGACAAAATATTTGGGCCAAAAGGAATAATAGTTGGCGATATTCGCAAGCAAATGACCCTGATGAACGAGGCGGGCAACGAAGAAGAAGTTAAAAATAGCGGCGTAGATTGGTGGCAGACCCAGATTTCGGCTTTCGCCCACACTATTCAAGAGGGCGGCAAGCCGCTAGTCAGGGCGCAAAACGGACGTGAGGCGCTAAAGCTTTCGCTGGCGGCGCTGCAAGCGATTGAAAGCGGCCTGACGGTGATGTTATGAGCCAGGATGTTACAGGCCAGAACAAAGAAACCGGCATCGGCATAATTGGCACGGGACGCTGGGGCAAGCAGCACATCGAGGCACTGAGCAAGACTCCCGGCGGCAAACTGGTCGCGCTGGCGGCGCGTTCGCCCGAAACCTGCGCTGCGATGGAAGCCGATTACGGTGTTACCTGCTACTCCGACTACCATAGTCTGCTGCTGCGCCCCGATATAGATGCGGTAATTGTCGCCACCCCCAATTATTTGCACTACCCAATCGCCCGCGCTGCCCTAAAAGCCCGCAAGCATACCCTGGTCGAGAAACCAATGTCGCTCAATGTAGCCGAGTGCGACGAGTTAATTCAAGCCTCAAAAGAGGCCGACCGGGTGCTGTTCGTCGGACACGAGTTTCGCCAGTTCGCGGTCTGGCGCGAAGTAAAACGGCAACTGGCGACGGGGGCGATTGGTCGTCCGCTCTTTGGCGATATGCAGTTGTGGCGCTATCCTTATCGCAGTGGGTCGGGCGGCTGGAAGCAAGACCCGGCCAAAGTGGGCAACTGGTTGCTGGAAGAGCCAGTCCACTATTTTGATTTGGCGTGCTGGTTCTTTGAGAGCAGTCCGCCCCGCTCGATTTACGCTCGTGGCAATTCGCGCACCGCAGAAAAAGCGGCGGTCTACGAAAATTTCTCGGCCCTGCTCGATTTTGCCGACGGCAGCTATATCAACGTCACTCGCGTCGTCACGGCTTATAATTTCGAGATAAACATGCGCTTCACGGGTACAGAGGGGGTATTAAAAGCAAGCTGGCAATCCGACACCGACATCAGCCAGCACCCCCAGGTACGCAGCACGCTCTACACGCACGCCGACAAAACCGAACAGGAAATTCCCATCACCCAGCAGACCGGCCACGCCTTCGAGCTAACCAACCAAACCGCCGCCTTCCTGAAATCCATCCAGACCGGGCAGCCCGACGTAACCGGCCCGGATGGTCGCCGCGCCGTCCTGCTCTGCGAAGCGGCTCTGACCTCATTGCAGGAGAATCGTGTAATTGATTTAGGAAATAATGAGTAATGAGTAATGAGTAAAATTGTCAACTGACGGAGCAGCATCCTACAAATTACCGTGCTTTCCTGTAGGACATTGCTCTGCCAATGGATTTACTCATTACTCATCACTCATTACTCAAAACGGAGTTAACAATGACGGAAAAATTTCGGGTGAACTTGCTATCGTGGTCGCCGTTGGCGAATAGTACGCCATTGGACAAGTTGCGGGCGAAGGGGGCGGAGGTAGTTGTTACCAAGACTTCCGCTACTACCACGCAAGACCAGCTAATCGAAATAATGCAGGATTTTGACGCAGCTATACCGGGAACTGAGCCGTTTACCCGCTACGTCATCGAACGCTTGCCGCGCCTGAAGATTATTGCCCGCAGTGGGGTCGGCTTCAACTCAATTGATTTAGTGGCGGCGCAGGAGCATAACGTAATCGTTGCTACTACGCCGGGCGCGAACCGTCACGCCGTCGCCGACCACGCCATCGGCTTTATAATAATGCTGGCCCATCTGATGCCCAAAAATCAGCAGATGATTGCGAACAAAATCTGGCAGCGCGTGCCGGGGCGGGATGTCTACCGCAAAACGCTGGGTATTATTGGCGTGGGAGCAATCGGCAAAGAAGTGGCGAAACGCTCCAAAGGTTTCGAGATGGAACTGCTCGGCTACGATATTGTGCAGGACGAAGAATTTGCTCGAAAGCACGAACTGCGCTACACCAGCCTGGAAGAAGTGATGAGCCGTTCCGATTTCGTCACGATTCACTGCCCCTACTACGCCGCCACCCACCACATGATAGACGAGCGCGAACTGGCTTTGATGAAACCATCGGCCTATTTGCTAAACACGGCACGTGGCGGCATTATCGCCGAAGATGCGCTATACAGTGCGCTGGTCGAGAAACGCCTTGCCGGGGTTGCCCTCGATGTGATGGAAATCGAGCCAGATTTTAGCAGCCCCTTGATGACGCTGGAAAATATCATCTGGACACCGCACGTCGCGGGCATTACCGACGAATCGCGCCTGGCCTGTATCAGCGCCGCCTGCCAGAACGTCTGGAACGCGCTGACCAACTCCGGCCCGGTGCATCAGGTTTTCCCTGGCAGCATAGGCTAATTATTTTACGACGCGGAAGTTAATATGAGTTCCACCGCCGGGCATCGCCATTACATTAAGTTTTTCCAGCTTAATTTGCGAAGAATTTAGATGCTCGAAAAAGCGCAAACCATCTTCCAGCAAAACAGGCATTATATCAAACTGAAGTTCGTCCACCAGCCCAGCATTAAGGCACTGTTGAGCGGTATCCGCCCGCCTACTACCACCACATCCTTGTCACCAGCAGCGATTTGAGCTTGCTGAATCGCGCTTTCAATACCATCGGTGACAAAAGTAAAAGTCATTTTGTCATTCTCGCCTTTGGCGACCTTTTCGGGAACAGTATGTACAAGGATAAATATTGGCACTTGATATTCGTAGCCCGTAAAATCTCCCTCGCCCATATCGTAAGCCCGGTGGCCCATCACCACTGCCCCAACTGTTTTTATCAAACCCTGAATCAATTCAGACTCGCGAAACTCGGCGAAGTCAGGATAAAGGCGACTCACGTCCCCGTTCGCGTCATTGATAAAACCATCCAGCGATATAGCCGCACCTGCAATAACTTTTCCCATGTAGTCCATCCTCCTCAAACTAAAGTCTGGAATTTTGTCTTGCCCAAAATGGACAATTAATCCAGCTTACTCAATCCAAGCTGAGTTTCTCCTGATTAAATTTGGAGTTAGAATTCTGGTCATTTGATTTGAAACATAAGTCTATTATCGTTATTTTAAGACAAAAGAGCCTGATGAAATAGATTAATGCTGGCCCAGGCGCTGACTCTCTGTTAAAATTATGCTCTGACCTCAAGTAAACCCAGGAGAAAGAATAGAATAGAAAGGAGGAAAGACCTGGGGATAAGAAAGGCAACTCTGGGAACTCCTATCAAAGTGGTCACAGCTATAGCCATAGAGCGTATCAAGCAACGCCAAAATGGTTCTAAAGAACCATTTGAATTTCTTGTTCGGTGCTTTTCCCTCTCCGCTGCCCTTTTAAATTTGCACGGCACAGCTTTTGGAGTAGAATAGGCGGCGTTGGTTAAAGCTACTAGAGAATAGCAAAGGATTTATGGCGCTTTTTGGTGGACAAAAGAAGAAAGCTGAAACGATAGTCCGGCCCGCCCCCGATTTCCAGCCTAAACTGAAGGCAGTTACGCCTTCTATCGAGCGGGTTAACTGGCTGGGTCTCAAGGTGGCGGATGTGGTGGGCGTGTCGCTCTTTTTGGAAGAGAAGCTGGGCCTGAAATTTTTGGACGAGGGCAATAGCGCCGCCGGGCATCACGTTTTGTACGACTGCGAAACTTTACAACTAGAGCTGGTCGAAGGAGGGCAGACCTGGGCCACCCGTGCCAAACCACGCCTGGGCCACCCCGATGTGCCGTTGGTCGCCTCGTTCGCGGTGGACAAGGTGCAGCAAATCGCCGAGCAACTGCACGAAGCCGAAATTTTGACCACCCAGGTTTTTGACCAGGGCTGGGTTGCCAGCTTTTTGTTCTTTGATATAGAGCGCAATTTGTGGCAGGTCAGCGAAACGCGAAACGAACCGGCGGTTGGCAGGGATACCTTGCGGCGAATTGGCGCGGTCTGGTTGGCGGCGGAAGATTTACCCGCTCAGGTCGCTTTCTACCGCGATGTGCTGGGCCTACCGCTCAGTGATTTAGGCAACCGTCCTCGACCTATCACCGAATATGCCGAACGCGAACAGGCTACTACCGAGGCTGACCTATCGGAATTTGAGCAGAACACCGCCGATGTTCAGGCCGAGAATCAGCCCGAAAGCACCAGCACCGAAATTCATGAGGGCGCGACGTTCTTTGAGCAAGGAGCGCGTCTGGTGCTGTCGTCGGGCGGACACCGTCTGGAAGGCGGACACGAACGGCAATGGGGGCGCGACACTTCTTTTATGCCGGGCTTCCAGACTAACGATTTGAAAGGCATGGCCGAGAAACTGCGGCAAGCCGGAGTTAAGCTCGCCGCACCTGACCGTACCAGTCGCAGCCTCAGTCGCCATCGCTCATTTATCCGCTTCACCGACCCCGAAGGCAACATCTGCCAGATAAGCGAGTGATTATTAATGCGCTATAAATTGCTGGCACTGGATATAGACGGTACTCTGCTAGACCCTTACGGCGAAATACGCCCGCGAGTGCGGCAAGCGGTGCGGGCCGCAGTGGAAGCGGGCTGTCTGGTGACGCTGGCGACGGGGCGCAGGCAGCGCGCCGCCCGCGTGGTCGCCAACGAACTTGGGCTGCAAATTCCGTTGATTCTTTACACCGGGTCGCTGGTTTACGATACCTTGACCGAGAGTGCTTTGTTTCACCATCCAATGCCCACCGCATTTCTGCAACAGGCGATTAAGCTGATACGCGAAGCCGGATTACGGCCTGCCGTTTTGCAAAGCCCGCTCCGAGGGGAATATATTTATCTTGGGCCAGCCGAAGATGATGACGATTACACGCGCGGCTATGCTCAGGACAAAATCCGCTTCGATTTAATTCAGCGCTGCCCCTATGCAGAACTGGCGACTATCGAGGATGCTCTCACGGTGTCGGTAGCCGGGCCGGGAGCAACCGCCCTTACCCTGGCCGCCGCGCTGCCGCAACAAATGGCCTGTAGCGTTTTCGGCTACCCCCTGCACCACAAAACTTTACCCGATTTACACGGTTTCGATATAGTTCAGCCGGACGTATCCAAAGGCAAGGCTTTACACTGGTTGGCCCGACATTTTGGGATTGCTCCTGAAGAAACAATGGCCGTCGGCGATAGCCTCAACGACCTCGAAATGCTCAAAGCTGCCGGATTAGGCGTGGCAATGGGCAATGCCCAGCCCGAAGTCCAGGCAGTTGCCGATGCAATCGTTGGCACTAATCGTGATGATGGAGTAGCTGAAGCTATCGAACGGTTTATTTTGTCTAAATAACCTTTTTAGTATTGCTTAAGACCTTTGGAGCAAGCTTGAACTCAGTTTGTGCAAATTGTACAGAGGGGTTCATCTATTAGACAAATTGCAAAAAATGGTTTTATGCAGTATAATACAATAGAATTGTTATTACAGATTGAGTAAAAATTATAGATTGAGACTTTAGGATTAAAATGAATTGCGCTAAAGCGATGCTGCTTTCGCACCAAAGTCTAATAGGATTTTGAGTAAGAAAGGCAGGATTTAGAAAATGCCAGTAGTGAAAGAGCTGAGTAAGGCGCAAGAGAAAGAGGTACGTGCTTTGACTCAAACTAGGATTGTGATTGCCGATGACGAGTCCATTATTCGGATGGACTTGCGCGAGATGTTGAGCGGCATGGGTTATCAGGTAGTTGGTGAAGCCGGAGACGGGCGCGAGGCAGTTAATCTGGCCCGCGAACTTAAGCCCGATCTGGTAATTATGGACATCAAGATGCCGGAAATGGACGGCATTACCGACGGCATTACCGCCGCCCGAATTTTGACCGAAGAAAAACTCGCCCCAGTGCTGCTGCTGACCGCCTACAGCCAGCGCGAGTTAATTCAGGACGCACGCGACGCAGGTGTTATCAATTACATAGTAAAACCTTTCCGCCAGGACGAACTAATGCCCGCTATCGAGGTAGCGTTAAGCCGCTTCCGCGAGTTCCGCGATTTGGAGCGCGAGATGGGCGATTTGAAAGAGACGCTGGAAGCACGCAAGGTTATCGAGCGGGCCAAAGGCGTACTGATGGATCAGTACAGCATGAAGGAAGCCGACGCTTTCCGCCGCATCCAGAAGTTGAGCATGGATACCCGCAAATCCATGCGCGAAATCGCCGAAGCCATCCTGTTAGCGCAGGAAATTAAGAACTAAAAAAGGCACAAGAAGGAGAAATTTGTTTTCTCCTTCTCGTGCCTTTTCTTATTTAAATCGAGGAGACAGCGATGTCGGATTTAGATCAGCAAGAAAAAAGAATAGCCAAAACTTTGGGTAAGCGCGAAGTGCCGGATGTTAACGAGGCTACTTTGGAAAAATATCTGGCTTATCTGAAAAAGGGGCTAAAATTTCCCTATATGTTGACTGGTATCGAAGATTTTTCGTGGGAAGAACGCTACGTTCTTGGATATGGTAGTAGCGCCGAGTACGAAAGGTTAAAGAAGACGAAACCTTCATATACCGACACCTTTGAACTGCTCGAATTGCCGGAAGCGGATGACCACTACGGTATTATGGCTAAAGTGAAGCGAGTAACTGACAAAAAGGGTTTTACCCTCCCCCTGTCTGATTTAGAAGCAACTGATGAAGCATCCACAAACTACGAATTGCTGGATGATTATTCAGTCTGGTTTGTCAACTGGCGATAGGCTCAAGAAGTGCCGAAATCAGAAGTGGTAGGGGCGAATCGCATACGCCCTTTTGACCTAGCACTATCTTCGAGGGCGTATGCGACTCGCCCCTACCAAATTTACCTATGTCTAAATCGACATTCTATAGTCTCAAATTACCCGGTTGACGATTTCTACTCGAAAAGTTCGCTTAGTTTGAGCTTGAAGCCCGGTATCACATCTTCGCCATCTAATTCGCCAGTTGGTTGAATCGTAATTGGTTTCGTTTGGCCTAAATGAAATACTGCTGCAATTTTCTTGTTAGGCTGAATAATCCAGACCAGCTTTACGCCAGCTTTGAGATACTCAAGGGCTTTGTCGCGCAATTCGGTTAAACGCTGGTCGCGCGATTGAATTTCTATCGCTAAATCTGGACGCGCTGCAATTAGGACTTTACGAGCGGGCTTGCGGTCAGCCATCCAAAAAGATAAATCGGGTGCGGGCGTGTAATCTTCCCGAATAGAAACACTTATTTCTGCTAACATTACCCCTAAATTTTTAGCCCGGTCATGTTCATGCAAAGCAATTCGGATAATATCAGCAATCAATCCATGCTCAACTTTTGGCATCGGTTTTTCAATCAGCTTTCCGTTAATCAATTCGTAGCGCTCGTTAAATTCCGGCATTTTTTCAAATTCCTGGGCCGTATAGCTACGCCCGAAATCGCGGTTTCTGAGTGCCATAATCTCTTGCTCCCTTTTGGAACTGTTTGATAATGCGGTTTAACGATCTGGTAGGGGCTTGAAGGGTCAAGCCCTCTTGGGTTCGATAAATCAAACCTCTACCGCATATTACACCGCTTTTTATTACTTTTCCAGCATGTCCACGATGGCCTGAGCAGCTACTTTTACGCCGACTTCAAGGCCGAGTTCGTCCATATCAAACAGGGCGCTGTGGTGCGGGGTTTGGGGTGCGCCGGGTCGCCCGATGCCAACGTTAAAGAAGCAGCCTGGAACTTTTTGCAAAAAGTAGGACATGTCTTCGCTGCCCATGCGCTGCGTCGCTTCGGCGACGTTGGCAGCGCCAATTGCTTTAATGGCGCTCTGCTGCACTCGCTCGGCCATCTGTGCATCGTTAATTACGGCAGGGCAACTGCCATGCGTGCGGAAGGTCGCTTCGGCTCGCATTGCCTTTGCTACCAACGAAGAGGTTTCGCCGATGCGCTCGATCAAATAAGTGCGGAGTTCAGGGTCGAAAGTACGCAGCGTGCCGGTCAGTTTGGCTTCATTGGGAATAATATTATCTTTAGTGCCAGCCTGAAGCGTCCCGAAAGTGATGACCGCCGGGCTGAGTGGCGGAACTTCGCGGCTGACCAGCGTTTGCAGCGCCACCACAATATGACAGGCCACCACCACCGGGTCAACGCACAAATGTGGGTAGGCAGCGTGTCCACCTTTGCCACGCACGGTCATTTCGAGGGTATCCACCGCCGCCATCAGTGGCCCGGCTTTAACCTGAGCCTGACCCGCCGGATAGAGGCTACCGAGGTGCAGACCCAGCGCCACTTCGGGCTGTTCCTGTTCCAGTAGTCCATCATTCAGCATCGCCAGCGCCCCCAGACCCAGTTCTTCGGCGGGCTGAAAGACAAAAACGATTTTGCCGGGCAAATCGGAGCGATGCCGGGCCAGTATATCAGCGACGGTCAGGCCAATTGCGGTATGCCCATCGTGACCACAGGCGTGCATTACCCCGGCGTTTTCCGAAATGAAGTTATACGCATTATCTTCTTGAATCGGCAGCGCATCCATATCAGCCCGCCACATTACGGTTCGGCCCGGTCGCGTTCCTTCCAGCACACCAACTACGCCAGTCTGCCCTACCGCCCGCCGCACCCGCAAGCCTGAACGCTCCAGGCGGTCAGCAACAATTTGAGCCGTCCGGCCCTCCTTAAAAGAAAGTTCGGGGTGCTGGTGAAAGTCGCGCCGTAATCGAATCAAATCTTCTTTACGCTCGTTTAGTTCGCGCTCAACATTAATCAGGGGCGTTTGCGCCTGGTCTTCTGACATAATTTTTCTCCTTTTGCTGAATAATAAACTGCCTCAATCTAGCATAGGGGCAATTAGCTGTCAATTACAAATTCAGGTGAAGCAGGAGGGGAGGGGAAGGAACACAGATGAACACGGAGTAGCACCACCCTTCGGGCGTGGACACAGATAATTTTAGATATTAAGGTTACTCTGGCCTCACCCTCTTTTGTAGGACATTGCTCCGCCAATGGATTTTTGTTAATGACAAATCCATTGGCGGAGCAATGTCCTACGAATTAGCGACTTTGCCACCGTCCTTGACGTTCCCGGTGTGAAATCGCGCTGATTTGTTTTGATATGCTATACTAAATTATAGGGGAAGTTCCTTTAGAAAGTACCACTCTTCGATTAGCCGATGAAGTGCAATGTAGCTATCCTGTCGGCTAGTCTAGCTTAAGAGAGGAAGAAGCATATGCAACTCGAAATTCGCGGAAAAAACGTCAAAGTATCGGAAGAACGCCGTCAGCTGATTGAGAAAAAGCTGGGGAAATTGAGCCGCTACCTGGATAGCCTGGGGGAGGCGACGGTAGAACTGGCTTCCGAGCGCAACGGCGGCAAAGGTGGGGAAGGCCGCCTGGTGGTTGAAATGACCGTAAGAACACCGAATCGTGGCTCGTTACTGCGGGCCGAAGAACGGGACAACGATTTGGCGGTAGCGCTAGATCGGCTTTCGGAGAAGATGCAAGGCCAGATTACGCGCTTCAAAGACCGTATGGTGCATCACAAGGGCCAGCCACGTTATGCCGAAGCCGCCGCCCAACTTCAGCAAATGGAAGAAGCCGGGGTAAATCAGGCCAGCCTGGATGCAGTAGAAGCACTCAGCCCGGTCAAAACCAAAAGTTTTCAGGTCGAGCCGATGTATGTAGACGAAGCGCTGGAACGTATGGAATTATTGGGCCACAACTTCTTTATCTTCGAGGATGCCGAAAGCGGCAAACTCAGTGTAACCTACCGACGCAATGACGGCGGCTATGGATTAATCAGGCCGGAACGCGCCAAATAGCTGGTTTAGAATTAGTGCGTTTATCTAGTCTTGCGCTAATTGACGAGTCTGGATAGACCAAGCCAGGGCAGCCGCCATTAGCAAGACGGCTGCTTTTTTAGTCGGAAATTTAGCCTATAAAAAAAGGAGGGAAATTATGCCGCGACTGGAAACGCTGGGCGAGGAGGCCCGACAAGGTATCCTCAATTTGAATTGTGTGGAAGAACCGGGCGTTCCCTGGACTGAGCCGCCCGCCGACCTGACCAAAGCGCGAGTGGCACTGGTGACAACGGCGGGTTTGCATTTGCGGAGCGACCCGAATTTTGTAGCGGGCGAAGCAACCTTTCGAGTTATTCCCGGCGATGCGACGGCGGCTGATTTAATCCAGACCCAGACTAGCGCCAATTTTGACCGGGCCGCGATTCAGCAAGACCTGAACGTCACTTTCCCGCTTGACCGTTTTAGAGAGATGGTCGCGGCTGGACGCATCGGTTCGCTGGCGACCAACCACTATTCGCTGATGGGTGCGCTGACGCGCTGGGAGCGCCTGATTGACGAAACCGCTCCGGCGCTGGCCCGTCGTCTGCTCGATGATGGCGTACAGGTAGTGTTTATCACGCCCACCTGACCGTTCTGTTCGCACACCGGGAGTGTGCTGGCCCGAATATTAGAAGCGGCAGGTCTGGCAACGGTTGGAATTACTTTGACGCGAGTACACACCGAGCGAGTGCGTCCGCCGCGCTATTTGTTCGGGGCTTTTCCGTTTGGGCGGGCGCTGGGCAAACCGAACGACCCGGCTTTCCAGCAACAGGTAATTGACGCGGCCCTGAGTTTATTAAGCCGCCCCGAAAGCGACAAACCGATTCTGGAAGATTTCCCGGTGCTGCTGGATGAAGAGCCAATGACAGAAGAAGATGAATTGCTAGTCTGTGCGCTGGTCGTGCCGCCTCGCAAAGCCGGAACGGATGGCAAACAGGAATGGGCCAAAGAAGTAGCGACAGAAATTGCCGCCCTGCGTCCGTTCTATGAGGAAAGCCACTGCAAGCTGGGGCGCACAATGCTAGGGGCATCGCAAATTCCGCCGGAACAGATCGAACAAGCAGCGACTTATCTGGCCCGCTTTGTAGCCGGAGAGGATTTTACGCCTGCCGAAAGGCCCGAAGGCACTCGACCCATCCAGTATTTACGCTGGTGCGCCGACGATTTGAAAGTATTTTATCAAGAAGCCGCGATTGCCCGGCAGGGCGACCAGCCCTGGACAAATCGCCAGTTGCAAGATTGGCTGTGGCGCGGTACGGCGCTGGGCGCTTTAATCGTGACAATGCGTGCGCGTATCCAGCAAATCGGCGACCAGGTAGACAAAGCCGTCGCCTTTGGCCTGATTCCCCGCAACTATCCGTAAGTTTGACACCCGGCGCGCTCAAATTTATAATTTGGCAAGTTGCTTTTTCAAGATGTGGGAACGGACTAGCTCGAAAGGCCAATTTTGCGATTATTGACACCCAAAGCGCCGGAAGTAAAACCAGTCACCCCGTCGCGGGCTTTAGTGTGGTGGGCGATGGGGTTGCTGCTGGTGGCAGCGCTTTACTATTTGCCCGGTTTTTTAAGTCAGGAAGATAATCCTCAGTTCAAAAATCTGCTCTACGGATTTAATGATAATAATAATAGTTTCCGACCTGACGCGCTGGAAGCACTTTTTTACCGTGATTGGCAAACCGCAAGAGAGCAAGTGCGGGCTTTCAAGCTACCGCTCTGGTCTACCAATGAAAAGGGCGGACGCGCTCTGTTAGCCGAAAGTTCCGCGCCGTTACTATACCCGTTTTCTTTAATTTATTATTTTGCTCCGGCGAAGGGGTTGACGCTGTTTGCGCTGGCTCATTTCTGGCTTTTTGGCCTGGGATTAGTGATGCTGGCCCGCAAGTTCCGGCGGATGCGCTATATCTGGCTGGGTTCGCTGGTGCTGCTCGTGCCGCTAGGAC
>JBBQXW010000166.1:0-15456 GCA_038209275.1 Chloroflexia bacterium
GTGACGAGGGTAGAGGCATCGCTGGCGAGATAGACCACTGCCCCGATGATTTCTTCCGGCTCACCGATGCGATGCAAGGGGATGCGCGAAATAATATCGTCGTAAATCGCTTTGTCCTTGAAAGTTTGCTCGGCAAGTGGCGTGCGAATAAAGGTTGGGCCAATCGCGTTGACGTTGATACCATATTCGGCCCACTCAATCGCCAGCACCCGCGTCAAATTGACCATACCAGCTTTGGCGGAGCAGTAAGCCGCCCGTTTGAAATAACCAATCAGACCATTTTGCGAAGCCATATTGATAATCCGGCCCGATTTTTGTTTAATCATCTGCTTTGCCACGCTCTGTGAGCAGAAGAACGCTCCCTTCAAATTGGTATCGAGTACCTTATCCCAATCTTCCTCGGTCACTTCCAGGGCAGCTTTGGCAATTTGAATTCCGGCATTGTTGACCAGAATATCTATTTTACCCATCTGCTCCACCGCCGCATCGGTCATGGCCTGAATACTTTTTAGGTCGGGCAAATCGAGCGGTAGCGAAATTACCTTGCGCCCGTACTTCTCGCTAATTTCCTGGGCGACCTGCTGGCCCAGTTCGGTTTTGCTGGTAATTTCGGTAATAACTACGTCTGCCCCGAAATGGGCCAGCCCCTCGGCAATCGCCTTGCCGATGCCACTCCCGCCGCCAGTAATCAGGGCTACCTTGTCATCAACCCGCATTGTCGGAATGTTCATCGCTGGTTCTCTCCTTTTAGGGTTAGTTTTAGGAAAGGAACACAGATGAACACAGAGAACCACAGATGAACACAGATTTTTATAAAGTTTATAGCTTTCACTTAAGAGCAGAATTTGGCTTGCCCGCTTAAGTAGTAGCGATTTCAATCGCTTTGCTTGGTGAGCAAGGCCAAAGCAATTGAAATCGCTACTGCCAGAGCAAAAGTCCTAAAAAGTTAAAAGTGGCAGTTATTTTAATCGCTCGCTTTAGACTAAATAAATCCGAAAGCGATTGAAATCGCTACTACCTTTAACTTTTTAAGCGAAAGCTATGAACTCTATAAAAATCTGTGGTTCTCTGTGTTCATCTGTGTTCATCTGTGTTCCTAAAGATTTTTGTCAATAAAATGAATTTGAGGAATAAAACTTAGGTCAAATTCGGTGATGCGTTCTGGGCCGAGCGCTTGAATATGGGCCAGAGCGCGCTCCGCCCCGGCAATTAACTCAGCTACATCTATACTAAAGTAGATTGGGGCGAAGGGGCGCAAATAATTTATGCCACCCTGCAAAAGGGTAGTAGCGCCCCGGTAATTTTTGCGCTTAATCGTGTGGTAAAAGCCGACCCCGACCTGCAAAATGCCCTGGTAGAGGCGACGCAATTCGGTCTTTTCCTCAATCCAGATTGCTTCGAGTGTTTCGTGGCACTCGAAAAACTCGTGCCGATTGAATTGCTCAATCCCTTGAAACAGGCCGGGTGGCGGCTCTTGCTGGCTCATCATCAGCTTGTTTTAAATTGGCTCGGCGAATTTTCCTGGCTTGTGTCGCCTGGTTTTGGGCTGGATTGTCCCGTCACTTGCTCCACTAAATTGCGGGTGAAGGCGGCAACTTCGGCTGGCCCACGACGACCATTGGCGTAATAAAGCTGGGCCACCCTACCAACCGCTTGCGTCGCAAGAAAGGCAATCCCACCTTTGGGCAAAATCGCCAGGAGCGGCGGAATTTTTTGGGTAGCCGTCCGCGAGATAGTGCGCCAGATAAAGGCTGCCCCAATAATCGGCAAAAGTTCCAGATAAAGCTCCACCCAGCCGTTGCGCTGCTGTCCGTAGACGCTGGCAAGGCGATGGCTCAACTCAAACTGGTTTTTGGTCAGCACAACGTAATCCGCGCCGCCCCCGAAAAGACCACTCAGGAAGGGCAGACCGCCAAAGACGTTTGCCAGCAATACTGCTTCCATATTGGCACGGGCGCTGCGGTTGATAAAGTGAACGGCAACCGCATTGCGGAAAATCGGGGCGCGACGGGCCAGCGCCAGTTCTCGTCCCGGCAATCGTTTAATTATCGTCGGCAGAAGTTCGCGCTCTAAATCGCCCAGGGCCATGCCACTCAAGCGCACTACATCCAGCTTGCCATTTGCGCTGCGTTCCAGTTCTTCCAGTTCGACTTCCCAGTTGGGGCGAGTTTCGGCGGTGGCATTGGTGAAAGAAGCACCATCCGCGCCCGCGCCAGTTGGCAAATTTGGTTCTCCTTCGTTGTTGCCCACCAATCGCAAAGGATTGAGCGCTTGCAAGCGCCGTCCCAAATTACGTTCGCGGCTGGGCGGTTCGTCTTTCTGGCGCGGCACAATCGCAATAATTACCGCCACGTTAGGGGCGGCGGCGACTCCTTGCAGCCAATCGCGTTTTTCAGTCGAAATGCGCTCGTTCTGGTAGATAGAGTAAAGCAGCAAACCGCCCGTTTCGGTATCGGCAGTTGGATGTTCGCTGCTATCTACCAGGCGGAAGGGATTGGTGGCCCACAGGCTTTCCATCGGGCGCGAGAGGGCTTTGTGCAATCGGTCTCGTACTTCCAGGCTATTTCCAGCCAGCGCGATAATTACTTCGTGGCTGGCTTCTTCCTCGATTAACTGATAGCTGGTATCGCGCACCAGTTCAAATAGGTTAGCTAATGTTCCCATAAAGCTCCTTAAATTCTTGCTTGCTTAAAAATACCTGTTTTTAGCCCAATACCATTCAAATAACGTCTGTAGGAGGGGCTGCGCCCTCGATTTTCCCCTTACCACCGCTCAAAAAATCGAGGGCGCAGCCCCTCCTACAGCGATTTTGCCCTTATTTGAACGCTATTGGTTTTTAGCCACAATCCACGCTGGCTTTTCTTCGAGCTAAAGCCTCAAGAACTTACTGTTTTTACACCGACAAAATAAAACGCAAACTACTGTAGTATCAAAAAGCGTACCGGGCTGAACCTTTTTCGGTCTCTTTCATTCCGTTTGGTTGGTCGTTTCTATGATTTGTCTATAATACAATATCTGGGCGGTACTGTAAAAACTCAGAGTTGCTATTTTCGTTGGGTGAGAGTCAATTTTTTGCAAAACCCGGACGTGAACGTCCGGGTTGGCTTGACCCTGGTGCAAAAATTTGACCCTCACCCTTTTCGTTTAGCTACCGATTGTAGCCTGAGAAGTCAAAGCTTTCGTTTACTACTAACGAAGTCTCAAAAGTTAATCTATAGTCTAATCCAGCTTTAAGTAATTTTGCTTACCTTCCGGCTGTTCTCTCATGTTAAGCTATATAATGGTGGATTGTTTAATTCTGCTTGGATAGGACTGATTGTACTTGAAGGAGAGAAGAAGTTGTTTTTACGTCGTGCTTCAATTAACCTGACCGAAGAGCTTGCCGGGTCGGATGTTGTAGTTGATGAAAGCGAAACCGAGAAAGAAAAAGCCGCTATTACCGCCAAACGGGTTGAAGCGGCTTCGCTACGGTTTAGAACGGCTGATTTACTGGTTTTGCTTTGTATTGGTATCTGGGCGATTAATGTGCCGTTGGTGAAATTGCTATTGGGCAACCTGAAGCCACTCGAAATATCTTTGTTCCGATATGGAATTGGAGCTATCTTTTTTCTGGGCTTTGTACTCATAAGAGAAAAATCGTTGCGGATACAATTGCGCCATTTGCCCTTGCTGATTGTAGCGGGCGTAGTCGGTATTACGCTCAATCAAATCTTTTTCGTGTATGCCCTGGAAAACACCACTTCGTCGGAAGTTTCGCTACTGATGGCTTCGACCCCTTCATTTGCGGCCCTGTTCGCCTGGTTAATCGGGCAAGAGAAAATCAAATCGAATTATTGGGCCAGCCTGCCTCTGGCGGTAGCCGGAGTATTTTTGATTGTACTGACCGCGCCGGGCGCAAAGCTGGGCGGAAATCTGGTCGGTGATGGGCTGGCGCTGGCAACTTCGGCAAGTTGGGCCGCCTATACCGTCGCCATCCGGCCTTTGCTCAAGCATTATTCAGTCGCCCGCATCAGTGCCTACGTCCTGATTATCGGCGTATTTACCATGTTACCGTTCGGCTACTCGCAAATTAATATTGACCATTTCACCAGTCTGCCGCCCAATCTGTGGGTGACGCTGGGCTATTGCACCTTTATTGCGCTGGTCATTACTAACTTCCTCTGGTACGGTGGGGTCAAGCACCTGGGCGCACCGCGTACCGCTTTTTATGCCTACTTCCAGCCTTTCGGCGGAGTTATCGCTGCCAGCTTTATTCTGAGCGAAGTGATAGTTATTTGGCAACTTTTAGGCGGGGCGTTGATAGTAATGAGTATGGTGATTTATCGCTCCAACTTACATAAAGTTGTGTATGAGAAGTTGTTAAAATCCAGGCTAAATCCAAAGCTAAATTCGTAATAATTGAATGCGCTCTGGTATAATGTATACAATGGGGTAGCAGGAACGGTTATTCCATTTAATTTAATCAAGACCAGGGCAAAAGCAAGGAATAATGAGACGTTTTTTAAGTACAAATCTGCGGGCAGGATTAGCACTAATATTACTGGCACTGCTCATGGCAGCTTGTGGCGAAGTAGCTACCGAAACGCCGCCTTCGCCTACCCCGGCAACCATCCGTGGCGAGATTACGGTATGGAGTTGGGGAGCGAATTTGAAGGGCTTGCAGGCCAATCTTGCCGGGTTCAATCGGCTTTATCCTGGTCTGAAAATTAGTCTGACCGAAATGCGTCCGCCCGAAATTTACGAAAAACTCGATGCCGGGCTGATGGCAGGTGGGGTTGGTTTGCCTGATGTAGTCCAGATAGAAACCGAGCGGCTCGATTTCTTCACCACTAAATTCCGCGAAGGTTTTGCCGATTTGCGAAGTTGGGCCAGCAAATATGACGGACAATTCGACCCTCTGAAATGGTCTACCGTCCAGCGGGTCGGGCGGACGCGGGCTTTGCCCTGGGATTCCAGTCCGGCGGGCCTTTTCTACCGGGCCGATTTATTTCGACAAGCCGGAATTGACCTTGCGAAAATAGAAACCTGGAACGATTTTATTGAAGCCGGACAGCGTTTGCAAGCGACTAAGCCGGATATGAAGCTGCTGGCCTTTAATCCGAATGATGATGCACTTTTGCGGGTGCTGATGAGTTTGCAAGGGGCATCTTATTTTACGCTGGATAACAAGATAAATTTGAGTTCGCCGGAAGCCGCCCGCGCCCTGACTCTGATAAAGCGCCTGTACAGCGAGGGTTTGCTGCTATCGGTAACGGGTGAGAATGAGGCATTGGCGGCGGTGCAGGCTAATCGGGTCGCCAGCTACGTAGCCGGGCCAAGTTGGATTACGCTTTTACAAAACAATGCGCCCGAAATGAGCGGAAAGTGGGAAGTGTTAGCGCTTCCGGCGGTAACGGCGGGCGGCGGGCGCAGTGCTAACCTGGGTGGCTCGATGCTGGCTCAAATGCGAACCGGCAAGAACCAGGACGCAGCGGCGGCTTTTATCGAATATTGTCTGGCTAATAAAGAGAACCAGAATTTGATGCTGACCCAGGCCGGATTATTGCCGAGTTTCCTGCCCGCCCACGAAGATTCTTTCTATTTCAGCCGGCAGCCCTATTTTAATAATAAACCCGTCTGGCAGTTCTTCGCCCGTGAAGTACGCCAGTTAAAAATTGCCTACTACACCAAAGACTTTGAGCTGGCTTCCGATGCCGCTACTACGGCTCAGTTAATGAGCTTGATTAAGGTTGAACCAGCCCTGGCCCTCCAAAAGAAAGTCGGCGACCTCAAAGACGCGACTTCCCGTGAAGCGGTTAAATAGTTATCAGTGAAAGCCAGTAAGGTTGAAACTGATGAGTAAAATTTAGTATTTAAAGCTAAAACGAATTGAACTTATGACCCAGCCTATTCTAACTCTGCGCCAACTCAATCGGGCGACGCTGGCCCGTCAGTTGTTGTTGGAACGGGAAAGCTTTCCCGTTGACGATAGCATTCGGTTTTTAGCCGGACTTCAGGCCCAGGTCGCCCGCGAACCGTATATTGGCCTCTGGACACGCTTGCGCGATTTTCAGCGCAACGACCTTACTCAGCTTTTGGAACAGCATAAGGTCGTCAGAACGACCTTTGTGCGCTCTACCCTCCATCTTGTCACCGCCGACGACTATCTACTGTTGCGCCCCGCCATTCAACCAGCCCTCACCCGCGCCCTGTATGGCTTCTTTGGGAAACGCGCCAGGAATCTTGAGCTAACCAGGCTGGCAGAAGCGGCCCGCGCCTATTTACAAGCAGGGCCGCGTACCTTCACCGAATTACGCGCTCTACTGTTGGAACTTGAACCGAACGAAGATGCGGAAGCGATGGCTTATGTGGTGCGGACGCAATTGCCACTGGTGCAGGTGCCGCGCAGTACAGGTTGGGGTTATCCCAGCAATCCGGCTTACGCTCTGGCGGATTTATGGCTAGGCCAATCGCTTCTCGCTTCTTCGGAAAATCCTCATGACCTTATTCTGCGCTATCTGGCGGCTTTTGGCCCGGCCACCGTAAAGGATGTGCAAACCTGGGTGGGTATGACCGGGTTGCGTGAGGCGGTTGAGACATTAAAGCCAAAATTGAGCCTGTTTCAGGATGAACGCGGCAACGAACTACTTGATCTGCCGGACATTACTTTGCCTCCCGCCGATATTCCTGCTCCGCCCCGCTTTGTGCCGGAATACGACAACTTGATTCTCTCGCACGCTGACCGTACCCGTTTTGTAGCAGATGAACATCGTTCCTCGATTTATCTTCCTGCTGGACGAGTGCGGGCTACCTTTTTGGTTGATGGTTTTGTGCGCGGCACCTGGAAAATTGAGAAGACTAAAAATTCGGCTACGCTAGTTATCGAACCGTTTGTATCACTCTCCAAAGAAGTACAGGCTGCTTTGAGCGAAGAAGGTGAACAGCTCATTCGCTTTATCGAAGAAGAGTCCAAGACATTTGGCGTTCGGTTTGCAGCGAAAGAGTAGTTGCTTGTTTTTTTATTCCCCGACATTTCTTAACATACTCGCGTATAATTCAGGAGTAAAATTGTTGAATTTGGTTTAGGCTGATTAAGGGGCTGGAATTGGACACTATAGTTAACTGCTTCATAGTTTTTGGCTTTGGGCTACTTCCGCTTCCCATTCTTCCTGGTTTAACGCAAAGTAAGGCAAACCTAAACGGCTGGCAAATTGAATAAACTCGCTTCGCGACATTTCAAGTAGTTGTGCCGCCTTTCCGCTAGAAATCGAACTGCGGCGATATAATTCTAAAACTACTAACTCTCGGACACTCCGTTGGATGGGCTGATTGAACTGGCGTAATAAAGCTACTACCTCATCCTCTAGCTGTACTGATACTTCGCTCATGAACTTCTTCTTCTTTTTGCTCTAATTTAAATCTTTCGTAAGTAGCTAATAATTACTCATGAATTTCTTACTCTTTTAATAAAACCTCCGCTTACGCTACTTTAATCATACCACTTCTTTTGCTTTGCAATCAATTGAGGAACGTAATTCCTTTTATGCGAATGAGCCAGTGCTGATACTTTGGTTTATGAAGCGCTCTTGAAGCGCCGTTCGTTTATATTTAAACTTATACTTGAAGTAGCCTCAACCAAGCCCATTAAAAAATTTATACTTGCTTTTCTGAGGGTAGACGCATAATATAAAAAGCAGACCTTAGTGGGCGAAAAATTTAGTCTTCATGGTAACAAAAATTGAAAAAAGCCCGTTTATTTGAGTATCATCTTGTTTGGGTTTCGATTATTCGATTGCACTTTTATTTTCTAATTTATCTCGGCTGGCTACAAGCCGAAAAACAATTGCTACGCTAACAGCCTCTATGTAAAGTAAAGTAAAGTAAAGGAGAACGGTGCATGGCCGCTTCTAATCAACGCGATGCTTCACCTGGCGATAGCCTGTTTTATGCTGCTACTTCCTTTTGGACTGATGCCGATATGCGCTCGACTTATGGCGTAGGCCGGGCTTACAAATTTATTGTGCTTCACCACACTGCCGGGTCGAAAAATGGCGACCTGGCCCAGCTAACTGGCCCGGTTAGCGTCCATAAATACGTCACCAAGTCGGGCGAACGCTACCACTTGCTCGATGATTTACACGGCGCTTATGGCTGCGGAACCGATGTGCAGAATAAGACCAACATTTTGGGCGACCCCTGGACGCGCAACGAGAATATTGCGACCCTGCAAGTAGAACTGGAAAATCTGGGCAGCGAGCCTTTTACCGACCCGCAATACCAGATTACCGCCGAGTGGACGGCTAACTGGTGTAAAAAGTACGGCATCCCGGTTGACCGCCAGCATATTTTGGCCCATAAGGAAATTAGCAAGGTCAAGAACGACCCCAATCCGACCTGGGACTGGAATCGCTTCTTGAGCCTGGTCAATGCCAAAATGGGCGGGAGTTCGTCCACTACGTCTTCCACTTCATCTTCCGCATCGCCCACAACCGAAGATATGTCAGGCATTAATTTTCAGGCGGGCGATTTTGGTCCAGGCTCAACTCTGGGCGCTAACGTCTGGGTGCGCGCCCGGCCCAGCACCAACTCCAGCCACGTCATGACTATCGCCGCGCAGGGTACGCAAATCAAATTTGATGGCACTGCCGAAGATTTGGATGGCAAGGTAATTCAGGGTGGCACGCGCTGGTATCATATCAAGCCCGGTCAGACCGACGGTTCAGGGCAGCAAGTACGTGGCTGGGTTCATTCCAAGATGATTGGATGATTAGTATACTAATAAGGATAAAAAGTTATGACTGAACTTCTTAGCAAGCCCGTCGAAGCTGCCAAAAAGCTGGTTGCCTCGGCTATCAAATCGAAGTCGGCTGCCGCACAGGGCGTTTTTGTCTCTACCCCCGGCAGCAGTCCGACCATTTATGCAGTGCGTGGCAACAAGGCCGAAAGCGTTTTTGCCATCGAAGCCGCTGAACTTGGCGCTAAGGCAGGCGAAGTTAAAGTTAATAGTTATTTATCGCCCGATGGCCTGAAAATAATCTATACTATTGACGATGATGCCGCCGGTAGCCAGGTGGTAAAGGTGGTTACTCCCGGCGGAAGGGGCAAGGCCAAGCCGCGCCTGATTGCCGCCGCCGAAAGGGGGGTGCGCTACCGCCAGCCTATCTGGTGCGGCGATAGCAACCGGGTGGCCTACCTGAAAATCACTAAGGCCCGCCGTGACCGCCGCGCTACTGGCGAAATCTGGGTCGCTTCGGCGGACGGCAGTACTACACCAACCAAAGTTTATGGCAACCAGGCGACGCAGGTATTGGCGTGGTCGCCCGATGGCAAGCGCATCTATTTTACCCGGCGCAATCCTCACCGGGTGCGCGGCTTTATTTACGCTGTGCTGGATGTGCAAGACCGGGAGACCAGGGATGTAGCGCTCGATTTGCGGGTTAAGGATTACCCCGGTCAGCTAGTGCCGCTCAATTTTGAGTGTTGGCACTCACCCGATGATACCCGCCTGATTTTTACTCTGAACGACTCGATTTATTTGCAAAATGCCCACACCACTTTTATCCGGGTCGCCGACCCCGAAACGGGCAAACCCGTCAATACGTTACAAATTCATAGCACCGTCACCAATTTGCTGCCTTCGCCCGATTTGAGCAAAATTGCCTTTACCGTTCAAAATTTTGTCGAGATCGAAGGCGGCACCGAACCGGCGGGTAGTGGCGTTTGCGTGGCAAGCTTTGGCGGTATTAAAAACATTCTGCCAGTACAGGAAGATGTGCCAAACAACGAACCAGTTGCCTGGGTGGGAGATGGTTCGGCGGTTTTTGTCGCTTCCAGCCCACGCTCGGTGGATATGGTAAAGCTGGATGGTTCAGTCGAGCCGATAATCCGGCCCGAAGATTTTGGGGTCGAAAGTGCCTTCGACGAAGCGCCATCGCTGGTATTGGAAATTCCCTACGTGCATCAAGAGCGCAATACCGCTCCCGAATTTAACGGCGGCTGGGCCTGCGGCCCGACCAGCGCGGTTATGTTGCTGGCAGGCTATGGCCTGATTGACCGACGCAGCGATAGTTATAGTCCCTACGGCTGGTACGTTTCTAATCAGTACACCAGCAAAACTGGCACCACTTTCAGCCGCACTCAGGCGGACAAAAGCGGGCGCTCGGCCCAGGGCGCTTACGGAACCTGTACCCAGGAGGGCGAGGCGTGGGGTGAGAAAGTAGCCGCCTACATTAGTAATCATGGTTTGCCCGCCCGCTCCATCGGCGCTTCGCAGGGGGAAGCCGCCAACCAGCTAAAAGCCGGAAAGCCAGTAATTGTTGGTACGACTATCTTCGGCTACGGGCATGTATTGTTGCTTAAGGGTATTATGCCGGATGGTCGCTTTGTCTGCAACGACCCTTACTGGCGCAAAGCCGGGGCGGGCGACGATATTTATAGTTGGAGTCAGTTCGGCTTCTGTCCTTTTATGGTGGTGGTTGACCGGGCTATAGACGCGGGAGGCGGTAGCGCTCCTGCTCCTACGACCCAGGCGGCAGCAGTCTCGACCAGTATAGAGGTTGGACAAGGACTGGACGACAGCAAGCGCCAGCGCTTCAATGATGCCTACAACCGTAATGGTAGCCGCGAAAATATGGGCGAACCAAAGAGCAAGCCAGTGCAGGTAAACCCGCCCGGAAACTTGCGTTGGGTGCAGGATTTCGGGCAGCAAGGCTTTATGATTGCGCTGGATGACCGCAACGACAACCCCGGCGCACAGCCTTTGCCGACTTTGCAGCCCGCCTTTGCCGTTCGCAACCCGATTCTGAAGAAGTGGCGCGAGGTCTACAAGGGTAGCGGCGGTCAGCTTGGTTCTTTGATGAGCGACGAGTTCGTCAATTTGAGCGGGCAGCACCAGAACAGCTTCGAGAACGGTTATATCACCTGGGACGGTTCTAGCCCCGAAGCTAACGACGCTTACTTCTGGCCCACCAGTTTCAATAGCTGGAAAGCCGAATATTTCAACAATCCCGGCCTGGCGGGGTCGCCTTCCTATATCCGCGACGAATCCGAAATTAATTACGATTTCGGTCAGGGCGCGCCCGAAGGCGGCAAGCTTGGTGTTTTGCCCAACCGCTTCTCGGTACGCTGGACGCGGCGGGTCAATTTTACCGAGGCAGGTGACTATGTCTTCTCGGTTACGGCGGACGATGGTTTCCGGCTTTTTGTAGACGGGGCGAACGTCGCTGACCCGAATCCAGAGCAATACTGGATTGTCAGCGCTCCCAAAACCTACGAATTTACCCGTACTCTTGCCGCAGGCGACCACGAAATCAAGCTCGAATATTTCGAGGGCAGCGAAGGCGCATTAGTTAAATTCAACTGGGCGAAAAAGTAGTTTCTGGTTTCAAATTTCTGGCTTCAAGTTCCCGACTCGTTGAGTCGGGAACTTGAAATTTATAATCAAGTAACTCCTAAAAGGCTCTATTGATAATAGAGTGCTATCCAAAATCTGTGTGCTTTAAAACTTCACCTAACTCTAACAAAAATCAACTCCTTGCCTATTGCCTCTTTTGATGAGACTGGTATAATTATTGCATACACCTCTTTAGATAATGCTTTTCGGCAACTTGCCTGCGACTGGATGGTCTGGTCGTTGGGCTAACTAAAACCAACCGGGACTCAATCGTATCCTTGTGATTTTCGTCTACTGGAAGCCGTAAAATGGGTTGCTCCATTTTTAGAGCCTCTAGGCTAAACTATAAATAACTAACTTTTATTAAGATAGTAACAGTTGCAAAACAGGCAACCATATTTATACAGTCGGATAGGAGTAGGAAGAAGATGTTAAAGCGAGTAAAGCTTCTGTACGCGGCAGGAGTAACGCTATTATGGCTGGGGCTAGTTGGTTTTTTGCCACTGCTAACGGCCCCGGTTCAGGCTCAAGAGTTGCCTGAAAAGGCCGTTCTGGAAAAATTCCCCGCTTTTGGTCAATGGTACAATTTGAGTTGTGAGTATTCCGCTACCCGCATAATAACCGCTTATTGGGGTCGTGAAATCAACGATACCCAGTTTATCAACATGATTCCATTTCATTCCAATCCGCATCTTGGCTTCCGGGGTAATATCAACGGCCCGTTCGGTGGCACCTGGGACTATGGTATTTACGCCGAACCGATTGCACGAGTACTGGAAGAGCGCGGCTTCAAAACCAAATTGCTGGCGGGTGGCGCGGAAAGCCTGAAGCGCGAGTTGGCGCTGGGGCGACCTGTCCAGGTCTGGGTGATTGCCGGGATGGGTTGGGGTACTCCCTATTCGGTTACTTACGAAGGTCTCGATTTCAAATTAGCCGGTGGCGAACATAGCATCGTTATCTACGGCTACGACAAGCAAGGCGTGTATGTTTCCGACCCGGCTTATGGTAGCCTCGATTACTATTCGTGGGATAGTTTTCTGCGTTCGTGGAGCTATTTCGACAACATGGCGATGTCCATCTGGCCCGCCCCGGTAGATAGCAGTACTGCCACGCCAGACGAAGGTTCAATCGGTATTTCACCTTATTTCTATCGGCACTGGCTAAACGCTGGTGGCATAGCTGGGTTTGGCTACCCAATCAGCAATGTCGAGGTAGATGGCACTAAGGCAATTCAGTATTTCGAGCGTGTCCGGCTTGCATTTGATATGAATGGCTCACTGAATCAGCCTACTTCAGTTGGGTTGTTGGGCCTCGACCTGACGGCTAACCGTCAGAACGAAGCTCCCTTCCTTGAAATTAGTTCGCAGGGTCTGCCTGATGACGTTTTGTTTTTCAAGGAAACTGGACATTCGCTGGGCGGTGAATTTCGGACAATGTGGGAAAAGAACGGTGGTTTGAACCGTTTTGGCTTCCCTCTGAGTCAGGAATTTAACGAAGGTGGCAAAGTGGTGCAGTATTTCGAGCGCGCCCGCCTGGAATTTTACCCGGAGGCTTCGGGTGACTACCGCGTTCAGCTAGGCCGTCTGGGGGTCGAGTACCTCGCCCGCACTTGATAAATCAATAATCAAAAGAGCAGTGAACAAGTTTGAGGATTGCTCACTGCTCTTTTTGATTACTGCTCACATCTACCCAGATTTCGTCGCCTTCGATGCGGACGGGATAGGTGGGTAGACAGACTGGCAACTCGCCCGGCTCAACAGTTTCGCCAGTGCGGACGTTAAAGAGCCAGCGATGTAAGTAGCAACGTACCAATTCGCCCTGCATACTGCCGCTCCACAAGGGCCAGCCCTGATGGGGACAATGGGCTGCGAAAGCGTAATATGTGCCGTCCACGTTGGTCAGGGCCAGTGCCACTTTTCCGGCTTTCCCCTCGACAATCTGGCCGGGCCGAACTGCGCGAGTAGCTATTACACGCACGTAGCCGTCTGGCACTGGTTCAGTTTCTTTTTTAGATTTTTGGCCTTTGCCAAAGCGAAACAAAGTTCTTTCCTGCTCCCCGTCTATTACAATAGTAGCGATTTATGCTTTTAAACCAAATAATCCGTAAATAGGCGGTCAGTGGTAGGGGCTAGGTTTCCTCGCCTAATTTACCCTGGCGCTCAATTTTGGGCTGGGAGACCCAGCCCCTACCTTTGCGGCTTATTTTGTTAAAGACCAGCAATCGCTCTTGGGTTAAAATTAGTCCCAAGAGCGATTGCAGCCAGTGGCCCGATTGGGCAAATCGCTACTACTATAACATATTGCAGAAAGATTGGGTGAAGCGACGGTTAGTTGCCGTAGCGCCACAGATGGTACTGCTTGCCGACGTTGCCCATCTCGACCTGGAAGCCCGCTCCGTTAGATGGGGTGTAGGTCATGATGCGGCGCTCGAAGGCTTGCACCAGCACCTCTTTAAGTTCGCCGCCGACCCGGACTTTGCACCAGTAAGCTTCGCTGATAGGGAAGCCCATCGCGAAGATTGGGTCTATCACGTTGCCGTTTGTGGTTTTGGCATCCTCGAAAATCGGCCCGGTCAGCTTAAAGAAATCGGCAAAAGGCTGGGCGATATTATGGCTCAAGGTGCTATCGAACTGGGTGTAGCGCACGTTGAACTGGTTGTACGCGCCATCTTGCCCGGTCTCGCCGTTGCCTTTAAGCGTGTCGGTAATCACCTGACCGTTGCGGTTAGGGGCTTTCTTATCGTCCGCCAGCGATGCTACCCCTGCCATGCTTGCGAAAGTTGGCGTAGTTGGATTGTCCCTAAAGTCTCCGGCTACTGGAATAGCCGCCGGGCCTTTGTTTTCTTCGGCGTTCGGGTCATCGCCGACTGAGATTTTACCGCGCATCAGTTCGCGCACCAATAAACCGTTGGTCACAAACCACTGAGCGGTTACATCGCTGGTCGGGCGCGTAATTTCCATCCGGCTCTTGTCGAAATAGTAGACCAAGCGGCTACCGCCCGGCCCTTCAGCGTATTTCTCACGCTTGACGCTGAAATTATCCGGCCCCCATAGCCAGGTACGGGCGATTGCGCCATTATCTACCGGCAAATCGGTGCGACTCCAAACCTTCATAATGCTGGCTTCACCAAAAGTT
The DNA here is from genome assembly GCA_038209275.1 of Chloroflexia bacterium. GTDB lineage: Bacteria > Chloroflexota > Chloroflexia > Chloroheliales > Chloroheliaceae > L227-5C. Next base: position 14,507 of record JBBQXW010000166.1, read on the forward strand.
TTGGTCGTGCCTTTGTACTGGCTGGTAAAAGTTTTGGTTTTTTCCAAATATTGATTGCCCCATGCCTCGCCCTCTTCGATAGAGCTACCTTCATACCACTCGTTCCAGGTGCTGATGGTAATCATATCGGGAGTGCTGCCGATAGCGGCTTGCCAGCTACGGTCATAATAGCCGCCACCCTCGCGGTCACGGACTTCGCCGGGCTTGCGAAATTTGCGGTCATCGTAGCCCGGCGTAGCCCCTGCCACCCAGTATTTACGCTGCCCGGTGCGGGCCTGAACATTGTTCACCTCATTACGGAACTGCTTATATTTGGCTACCGGGTTGTTGTCCCACTTAGCCGCGCTGAACAGATGCATGGCATCGAAGGCATCCAGTATGCTAGTATCAATACCATCCACCGACCAGATTTGCTCCCGGTTGGGGTCAACCTGCTGGCGGATATTCTTCCAATCGGCGGGGCTGCCGATATTTTCGGGTTGCCAGAAGAAAAGAACTGGCTTGCCTTCGTAGTGCAAATACTTCACGCTGTTGGCGTAGTTGTCCCGAATAAATTTCAGGTTGGCAATCGTAGCGCCCACCGATTTGTCGCCAAGCAAACCAGTTTCGTAGTGAACCGCTATCGTAAAGCCACTTTCGCTCATGTCCATCATACTCTTGAAACGGTTGGCCCAATCGCCAGTCGCGCCGTTCCAGCTAACCGCAAAAGCATCTATACCCGCCTTGCTTGCCTGCGCCATCTGACCCTTGACAAAATTCAGGTCGCTACTCTGGTATTTAGTGCTGGGCAAACTGCTCATCTTGTTGCCATCCCACCACGAATTAGGGTCGCGCTGGTCGTACCAGGGAAAATAAAAAGCCACCACCGCACCGGGGGTGCGTCCGCCGTAAGCCTGAGCTACTGCGGCAGGTTGCGCGAATAAATACAGACTAAGCACGAATAATTCCAC
>JBBQXW010000167.1:0-15443 GCA_038209275.1 Chloroflexia bacterium
AATCTACCCCAAGCAATGAGTTATGGGACACCGAGATGCTTCGTGCCTCAACATGACGGGGCTGAATATTACAAAAAACCAACAAAAAACTGGTCGGATATAAGTACCCGACCAGTTTAAGCTTATTGAAAAGAAGAAGATGGTTTAGTTAACCAGTGTCACCAAAACGGCCTCAATTTCGCCGTTAGTGCTGGCTTGCCCGGTAATAGTTACCCGCTTCCCTTCGGTCAGGTCTTCCGGCGTAGCCGCGAGTTGTTTTTGCAAAATGGTAGTATCGCTCACATTCACTTTAATATCTTCACCCTGAAAACTCTTGCCCGTGATGGTATTGCCGCTAACCGTTACGCCATTAAGAATAACTGTCCCGCCCTGTGCGCCAGGAGCGCCACCGCCAGGGAATCCACCAGCACCAGGAGTGCCAGGAGCGCCGCCACCAAGAAAACCACCGCCCCCAGCCGTAGGGTCTATCATAGTTACGGTACGAGCGCTATATACTCCATCGCTGCAACGTTCGCCTTGCACCAGCATAATAGCTCCAGTAGCTTTGGCTAACTCGTCCTGGGTAATTTTATCCGACTTGCTGAAGCGGGCATTAGCCACCGACACGTTGCGCGGAGTGCCATCCTGGGCAGTTATTACTAATTTTTTAGCGGCAGCATCATATTTAGAAATAGTTCCGGCTACCTGATTGCCGCGTCCCTGGCCCTGACCACGACCACCTGCACCGGGGGTGGTATTAGCTCCGGCGGGCGCGCCCGCCCCAGGGGTAGTAGTATCAGCCCCAGCTGGTGCGCCACCCGCCCCAGGACTAGCTCTTTGCTGCCCGCCCTGTCCTTGTCCGCCTTGTCCCTGCCCAGCTGGACGAGTACCCTGGGTATTGGAGACTGGCGCACCAGCAGCAACAGCGGGGGTAAAGGTCGGAATCGGCGTTACGGTTGCAGCACTGGCAGCAACTGCCGCAACTGTTGGTGTAACCGTACTGGCCTTACCCAAATCACTATTATTAGCAATCAAAAACCCGATACCAGCACCACCTACAATAATTACTAAAGCGATTAAAGCTTTAACAACTCCCTTCACAACACTCAACCTTTCCACTTTGCCTGACACAATTTAGTGCATCACAAGTATTTATACTATCGGGCTATCAGCCCTCTGTCTGATTAATTTGTTTAATAGCGCTTGTCGCTAAAGCAGATTATAACCGCTTTCTTTTAGAAAAGCTGTAAAATTTCGTAAATATTTCTTTGCGTTCTTTCTAAAAAACGCAAAGAAGACAAAACAAAAAACGTAGCAAATCATGACGGTCAAAAATAGACCTGATTTTGCTACGGTTCACGGTTTCATTAATTAATTTTTATGCAAAGTTTGAAAGGGTAGTTAGGCTACCCTTTGGCGACGAGCAATTTTCGCCATGGTTGCTTCGATTACCAGTTCCAGACCGTTACCGCCTGCGCCTTCGGCCTCTTTTACTACATAGTAATCAGCTCCGGCGTTATAAGCATCAGACATTGTGCGTAGACCATGTTCAGCACTATACATTACGACTGGAATTGAGCGTGTATTAGCATCGGCTTTTAACATTCGACAAACTTCAACCCCTTTAACATCCGGCAGATTATAATCCAGGATAATTAAAGTAGGTTTATTTTGTTCGTCTCTGGCACAACTAATTGCATTTTGGCCGTTCCCGGCTACAACAACCGAAAAACCTTTGGCTTCTAAATTAAAGCGGATTTTGGCGGCCTGGGTAGGGCTATCTTCCACTAATAATAAAGTTCTTGCCATATATAAAACTCCTCTATCCCATTCAAGTAATGTTCCACAACGTTGACGACTACGTATTCGACCCAATCAATATAGGAAGAAAAAGCCAGGTGAGCTTGCTTCGTCCTTATTATAACTTTAGAAAGCTTTTTTAACAAGCTTAAAAGGGTAGCCTATATAGGCTGAAAACCCCCCCTTAAAGTACTATGCTATTTAGCGTGCTAATGGACTAAAAGTGCCGTATTGCTGGGCAAAATAGAGCAAAGGTTGGCCCGGATAAGTTCGGGCTTCCTCAACTAGACCAACTACAATCGCGTGGTCGCCACTGATAAAAATCTGGCTGGTCAGACATTCGATATGCACCAGCGCGCCCTGTATCAACGGCACATTCATGGTCAAGCCCTGCTCAAAACTGGTTTGCTCAATTTTGGTCGGGCCTTTGCCAGCAAATAGATTAGCTACCTCGGCCTGCTTATCACTCAACAAACTGACTCCAAACGCCTGACTTGACACCATTGGCGAATAGCAGTCCGAATTTTGCTGAATACAAAACATCACCAATGGCGGGTTAAATGAAAGGGTTACGAACGAACTGGCAGTCAGACCCGCCGCCTTGCCGGTAGTGCGGTCATAGGCGGCAATCACGGATACTCCGGCGGCAGTAGAACGCCCGATTTGTTTATAAACTTCGCCTGAAATTGGCATTTCTAAATCCTCTTTCTAAATAAGCACATCGTGTAAATATGTATTTGAGGGAATTTTTTTGCAAAAAAATTCCCTCAAATACATATTTACACACGAACATAAAGAAAAACTTTTTGAACTTTAATTAACATTGTTGGGTGCTTTTGTCAAGCGTGATAGTCAAATAAGTCAAATATACTGAATCTAATCAAACTTTAATTCGTTTCAGACTAAACAGGCTGGAGGTTGATTGACACTTGAGCATTGTTAACATATAATTTGTTGCGCTTAACCTGGCGAATAAAACCAATAAGCTATCATAAAAAGCATCCAAAGGTTCAAATATATCAAGGCATTACCCCAGATTTTCGGCCTGCCCCTTTTTAAGGCCGGGCCGGGGCTACCAAGAATAGGAGCATAAAGGCGTTGCGTAACAGAGTAAGGAACAATATTCTGGCACTGGTCGGCATCTTGCTGGTAGTGCTTTTTGCGGCATGGGTTGACCTCGGCGGAGACCGCACGGTTAACTTTTTGGGTAGTAATATTCAACTGCAAAACAAACTAGGGCTGGATTTGCAGGGCGGCTACCAAATTTTGCTGCAAGCTCGCGATAAAAACGTGAACAAAGACCGAATGCAAGCGACGCTGGATGTTATCCGCAAGCGCGTAGGTGGTATTGGTACTAGCGAGCCGGTTATTACCCTTCAGGGTGATGATAGCCGCCGTATTAGCGTGGAATTGCCGGGCGTGACCGACGAGGCGACGGTACGCCAGTTAATCGGTAGCACCGGGCGGCTGGAATTTATTGATGCCGGACAAGACCAGCTTGCTGATGGTCAGCAAGTGCAAACTTCATATTGTACGACTGGTTCGCTCTACCAGCCCCGACCCGGCCTGTGCGGTAGTAATACTGGTGCGGCGGCAACGGCAGCTACTTCAGGAGCAGCAGTAGGCCCGGCTGGTACGGCAGGGGCGGGAGTTACGCCCGGCGCTACTGTTACTCCGGCAGCAACTGCTACTCCGGCAGCCAGTAGCAAAGTTTACCAGACCGTTATTACCGGCGCGGAACTCGACCCCAAGAAGGTAGACCAGGGCTTTGACCAGAATACCGGGGCAGCCGAGGTACTGTTTGGTACAAAATCGGAAGCAGCCCCGACTTTCCAAAACTATACTGGTAGCCATGTCGGTCAGTTTATGGCAATCACGCTGGATGGTAAGGTAATTTCTAATGCTACTATTCAGAGCGCGATTGGCTCGGATGGTCGGATTAACAATACTAAACAGTGGGCTACTCCATCGGGTAAAGCCGAAGTAGCCAACATCGTGCTGCAACTCAAGTACGGTGCGCTGCCAGTAGAACTGGATGTGTTGAGCAGCCGCAAGGTCGGTGCGACGTTGGGCCAGGACTCGATTGACAAGAGCTTTCTTGCCGGAGCGATTGGGCTGGGTCTGGTAGTAGTCTTTATGCTACTCTACTACCGTTTGCCTGGTTTGCTGGCTGACCTGGCGCTGGTGGTGTATGCACTGGTAACTTTTGCCATCTTCAAGTGGTTTGGTATTGTGCTAACGCTGGCTGGTATTGCCGGATTTATTCTCTCGATTGGTATGGCAGTAGATGCTAACGTACTAATTTTTGCCCGTTTGAAAGAAGAATTGCGGCTGGGGCGCTCGATTGAACGAGCCGTCGAAGATGGCTTCCGCAATGCCTGGCCTTCTATCCGTGACTCGAACATTTCGACCATGATTACCTGCGCCATTTTGTACTGGTTCGGCGGTTTGACCGGCACAAGCGTAATCCAGGGTTTCGCTCTAACGCTCTTCCTGGGCGTAGTAATCAGCCTCTTTACCGCGATTACCGTGACGCATACTTTCTTGCAGACGATGTTCCTGGTAGCGGCCCGGCGGCGAACTGGCGTAATCCGCAACCCCTGGTGGTATGGGGTTAACCGCGCCCATCAAACCGTGAAATCTGGCAGCGCGACGGCAGGCGATTAAACAAGAGATTTTGGAGATTTAGAGAATGATTGACCTCGTAAGTAAGAAATGGTGGTTTTTGGGTCTGTCGCTGGCGATTATTATACCGGGATTGATTTTTATCCTGATAGGCGGCTTGCGCCCCGGTATTGACTTTACCGGCGGTTCTAGCTGGGAACTTAATTTCGACAAGAACCGGGTTCCCAACCTGACCGATGTGCAGAACGTGATGCAGGATGCGGATGCACGCTTTATCAGCGACCTGAAAGGTAAAGCTAACCCGACCAAGACCGATCAGGATTTGCTGGCGCTACGTGCCAATCAAAAATTTGAAGCAATTGCCCAGCCCAGCGACAACGGCCTGATAATTATGCGTACTCCTGAAATCAAGCTGAATACTGGCGAAAAAGATTTCATGATTAAGACGCTGGATGACCGTTTCAAAGCCAGTAACGGTTTCAATTCCGACGTTTCTATTACCACCACTGGCCCAACGGTAGCAAGCGAAATTACTATTCGCTCGGTGCTGGCGGTGTTGCTGGCTTCTGCCGGTATTCTGCTTTATCTGGCCTGGGCTTTTCGCAAAGTTAAACAGCCCTGGCGCTATGGTATTTGCGCTATTATTGCGGTTTTGCACGATGTGCTGGTGGTAGTCGGCGTGTTTGCCATCCTGGGCGAGTTTTTCAACGTTGAAATAGATGCGCTGTTTATCACGGGTTTGCTCACCGTAATCGGCTTCTCGGTTCACGATACGATTGTGGTGTTTGACCGCATCCGCGAAAACCAGATTCGGCATCCGGGCGAAACTTTTGCCAGTACGGTTAACTATAGCCTGGGGCAAACGCTGGCCCGCTCGTTCAATACTTCAATCACGGTAATCCTGACTTTGAGCGCACTTTATCTGTTTGGTGGTGTTACTATTCGCAACTTCGTCTTGACGCTGCTAATTGGTATCATCAGTGGAACGTATTCCAGTATTTTCAATGCTTCAATGCTGCTGGTAATCTGGAACGAATACACTTCCAAACAGAAACAGCCGAAGCAGGCACAACCTACTCGCCAACCGCAGCAGGTGAGATAGGTAGTTCAAAGTTCAAAGTTAGGAATCTAAAAGGCTTCTACTAGATTTAATCTGGTAGAAGCCTTTTAGATTGCCAGGACAGTTGCAAATTCGGCTGTAGGAGAGGGCTGCGCCCCATGCGCGTCAACCTAAGTTTTTCGTTTTTGGACTATTACTTCGAGTTCGCCCGCCCTGGAATAAATTCCGGGCTACGATGCTCAAGTGGTTTGAAAACCACTGGATACGAGCTGCTAATTCGGTGGTATCCAGTGGATTTTAATCCACTTGAGCTACGTAGCCCGGAATTTATTCCAGGGCGAACTTGCTCAAGCCGCCAATTTTACGAATAGCGCCTTAAGTTGACGCGCATGGGGCTGCGCCCTCGATTTTATTGTTGCAAAGGGTAAAATCGAGGGCATAGCCCCCTCCTACAGTGGGAAAAACGAATTTGCTCTGTAAGTTGAAAAAAATGGCATAAACGTATATAGTAATAGATTAGACAATTTATTTTTGGAAATTAGAAAGAAGGTAGGAGCAATTGATAGCAGTAGTAGGCGCAACCGGCTTTATAGGCCGAAGTATACTGGAACAGCTACAAGAGAAGGACGAACCAGTACGCGGTTTGTACCGCAAGGACAGCAAAATAGAGGCATTAAAGCAATATAAGAACCTGGAACTGGTCGAAGGCGATGTGCTAGACCGGGCATCGCTGAAACGGCTAATGCAGGGCGCAGATAAGTTAATCATTGCGTCGGCGGTAACGGCAAACAAGAAAAACAAAGATAATCTGTACGAGCGGGTACACGTAGATGGCACCAAAAATATTATCGAGGCGGCGCAGGAAGCAGGTATAAAGCGGATTGTGCTTTTGAGCGGGCTAGGTACCAAGCCAGATAAGCCGGGAACCTATATGCAGACGCGCTGGGAGATGGAAGAGATTGTGCGCGGCGGCGGGATAGATTGGACAGTGGTGCAGCCTAGCATTTTATTTGGGCAAGGGGCAGAATTTTTCGAGGCGCAGGCCAAAATTATTAAGTTAGCGCCGTTTGCCCCGGTAATCGGTAATGGCAAAACCCGCTTTCAACCAATTTACGTCAAAGATGTAGCACGCTGCATAATCGAAACGTTCGACCGAGCGGACAAGCTCAACCGCACGTTCGCAATCGGTGGCCCGGAATATTATACCTACACCGAGTTAATCAATCTGATGGTGCGAACGCTAGGCAAGAAACGGTTGAAGCTTTATCTGCCGTTGTGGGCGGCCCGGATTCAGGCCAGCCTGTTTAACTTACTGCCCAGTCCGCCTCTGACTCCCGCCACACTCGAACTTTTCGGTTTTGATAACGTTACGCCCGACCCGCAAATCGTGGAGCATCTCTATGGCTTCAAGCCGCAAGATTTAAAGAGCTACCTCGAAAAACACGGCATTGGGTAAAAAGGAGTTTTGAGTTTTGAGTTTTGAGTTTTGAGTTTTGAGTTAGAGACACAGATAAATTTATAGGTTTCAGTAGCTTCGCCCAGTGTCATGCTGAGGAACGAAGCATCTCAGATCTCGCTCGAAGAACCTGCGTCGTAGTAACGCTGAGACCCTTCCTGCGTCAGGGTGACAATTAGATAAGTGACCTGCTTATAAGAAACCATCAAAAACATCTGTCTTCCTAACTCAAAACTCAAAACTCAAAGCTCAAAACTCAAAACTTCTTAATCCGTGTTCATCTGTGGTTCTCTGTGTCCATCTGTGTTCCTTCCTGACTTTGAACTTTTCTATCTTCGGAGTTCACTTGACGGTATTGGCTTGCCCGCCTATACTTTGGCTAGATTTGACTTTTAACCATCGGAACACAATGACCGTGCGAAAGAGCGATGGCTGAACAATTGCGGATTTACTTGCTAGGCGAATTTAGCGTGGTACGGGCGGACGAGCCTGTGGCAGCGAAGGAGTGGCATACCCGGCAAGCCCGCCAACTCCTGAAACTGCTGCTGACCGAACGCGGTCATACTGTGCCTGCCGAACGGATAATCGAAGCACTCTGGCCCGACCACAGCGAGAACGCCGCCAAAACTTTACGCAGTGCCATCAACGCCTTGCGCGCCGTCCTTGAACCTGGTCGGCCAGCCCATTCTCCCTCGCGTTACATCATTACCCGCTATTCCGGCTATAGTTTTGCCCCACTTGAGCCTGAGACAGTCTGGATTGATGTTGCCGAATTTGAGTGCGGTCTGGACGCATGTTTTAGTCAGACGGAAACCAGACCCACCGCACCCATTCGGGAAAAATTGGCCCGCACACTTGAACTTTACCGGGGCGATTACCTGAGCGAAGATTTATACGAAGAATGGGCTGGACGAGAACGGGAACGCTTGCGCGAACGCTATTTGCAGGGGCTAGAAAAGCTGGCAGATTGGCAGGCCAGCGCGGGCGAACTGGCTGCCGCCATTGAGACCTGTCGCCACGCTGTAACCTATGACAATTGCCGCGAACCAGTTTACCGGGCGCTGATGACCTATCAGGCCCAACAGGGTGATATGGCAGGGGCGCTGCAAAGTTTCGAGCGTTGCCGTCGGACGCTTGACCAGGAATTAGGGGCTGACCCCTCGCCGCAAACTCTCGAATTGCATCAGGCGCTCTTGAACGGCGGGTGGGCTATCGGTGTACGCGGCTGGGGCATCGGCGCGGCTAAATGGAAAAATCAATATCAGTCGTCAGTCATCAGTTATCAGTCGTCAGTTATCAGTCCCCATCTTTCGTCGCTTCCCTTTATTGGACGCGAAAGTGAAATAGAATGGTTGGGCGAACGCTTGCAGGAGGCGCAGGCGGGGCGAGGTAACACTATAACATTGGTGGGCGAGGCCGGAATCGGCAAGACTTTTCTGGCGCAACGCTTGCTCGAACAGGCCAGAGCGCAGGGTGCGAAAACCCTGACCATTAGCTGTCAGGCGATTGAGCAAACCTTGCCCTTCGCGCCCGTCGTTGCCGCCCTTAGCTCTTTTTTAAGGCAATTACCCGATGAAGAACTGGCTTTTTTGAGTCCGGCAACGCTGGCCCAGGCTGCCTTGCTGCTGCCAATTTTGCGTGACCGCCGTCCCGATTTGCCCACGCCGCCCGATAGCAATTCGGAAGAGAACCGCAGCCGTCTGATAAATGGGCTGGGTGGCTTGTTTGAAGAAATTGCCCACTGTTCGACCCTGGCGCTGTTTTGCGATGACGCACATTGGGCTGATGAAGCGACGCTGCTGCTCTTCAATCGCCTGACCCGCCTGACCGAACAAAACCGCTTGCTTTTGCTGGTGGCCTACCGCTCGGAAGATTTGAGCGAAAACGAAACCCTCCATTTAATGTTGCGCTACCTGAGCCGTGACCGATTGGTGCAACCACTCTTGTTGCAACGCTTTACCCCCGCAGAAGTAGCTCAATTTTTGAATTTGCAAAAGAACGAACCGTCGCTCTCCGCCGCCGACCTCTATCAGGCCACTCAGGGCAACGCCCTCTTTCTAGCCGAAGCCATCCGCACCCTCACCGAATCCGACGAAACCACAAGACTAGAAGAAGAACCCTACTCGTCTTCAATCGTCAATCGTCAATCGTCAATCGTCAATCGTCAATCAGTTCGCTGGTTACTCCGTTCTCCCCAGATTCGCGATGTGGTGCTGGCGCGGTTGGCCCGACTGGGCAAGACCGAACGGCGGGTGCTGGAACTGGCGGCTACGATAGGTCGCCCGTTTGCGCCGGAATTGTTGCAGGTAACGTTGCCGCCCGAAGAATGGGGCAGCCTGGAAATTTTGCTGGAACGGCGCTTTTTGGTGCAACAGCACGAAGGACGGCTGGCCTTTTCGCACGAAGTAGTGCGCGAAGTAGTGCATGAGGAATGTTCGCCGCTCATTCGCCATCATCTGCACCGCCGGATTGCCGACGGGCTGACTCGCTTACATGGTGGCAACCCCGAATCGCACGCCGCCGAAATGGTTTTTCATTTCAAACGCGCCGGGGCGGGTAGCGAACGCGAGCTTTTGCACTACGCCGTCGCTGCCGGGGATTATTCCCGCCGTACCTTTAGCTACCGTTATGCCCTGACCTATTATGACGAGGCATTGGAGACGGCCCAAAAACTTGGCTCGGCTTTGACTCAGGATGAAGAAACGCGGCGTTGTATCGGGCAGGCTTATCAGGGGCGTGGGCTGGCCTATGAAGCTTTGCTGGATTGGGAAGGGGTGCGCGAAACTTATCGCCGTCTGAGCAAATGGGCCGAGGCAGGCGGCGATATGGAACTGGCCGAAAGCTGCGAACGGCGGCTATCCATGGTTCGCGCCCTCATGGGCCACCTGGAAGAAGCCGCCGCCTTTAGTCTGGCCCGTGCCACCAACACTTTGCTCCGCTCAGTGGGTCACACGCCCCCTGCGCTGCTCGACCTCATGACCCGCTCTGGCACTGTCCTCGAACCACCCACTCCCGAATCCTACAATTCAAACCTCAAAACTCAAAACTCAAAACTTTCCTCCTGGCCGCCATTCTGTGTGCCAGCGCCGGTAGAAGGTCAGCCCTGGAAGGAATTGCCGGAAACGCTGGGGACGAGTCAGGCGGCGCTCTTGTTGTTTCAATACGGCTGGGCGTTGCTTTTGCAGGGTCGGCCCGAAGCCGAACCGTGTTTGAACGCGGCGCTGGTGGCCGCCGAAGAGACCGGGCAGGTCGCTTGCTGGGTACTGGTGGCGCTACAACTAAGCCATTTGCATTTGATGCGCGGAGATTTTGCGGCGGTGGATAGCTGGCTAAAACGCTGTCTGAGCCGGGGTGAACAAGCGCCGGAAGCAGCCTGGGCGACTATCTGGCCTCAGATTTTCCGAGCCTATCTGCTGCTGGGCAATGGCGCAATTGAGAAAGCGCAAGAACTTTTCAGGCGCTTGCAAACCGAACTGGCTACTCGTGACGATTTTTACTCGCACCGCTACAGCGTCGAAATCGGGCTGGGCATGGTAGCGCGGCGGTTGGGTGACAATGAACGGGCGGCGGAACTTTTGCAAGCCGCCCTTAACGCGCCGACCAAACTTTACGCCGACACTTACGTTCTGGCCCTTACCAACATGGCCTGGATTGATTTTGAGCGAGGCGAAGTAGAAATGGCCCGCGAACGCTTGCGTCAAAATCTGGTATTTTGCGGGCGGCGCAGCCTTTTGGTCGGTTATGCTCAAACCAGTACCGAAATTGCCCGCCTGGAATTGCTTGCAGGTGGAAATTTAGCCCCCGTCGAAGCCTTGCTCCGCCACACTCACCAGTTGGCAACCGAAGCAGGCTACTATAATGTCCGGCAACAAACCGAAACTACTTTGGCGGAGGTACTTGCAGTTGCAGCAGCGCACCGTTAAAATGCACTCTGGCACAAAAGAAAATCCATTGGCGGAGCAATGTCTTACGAGACCGCTTTTTCTAGCACGGAACTTTCTCGGAACCTTTTCGGAACGTAATTTTGTTATAGTGTTCTTATATTTATTACCGCACTGCATCTTAATAAAAAGGTCGGGCGGTTCACGCATTGGAGGAAATTCTGATGAGCGAAGTAACAATCAGCGATGATGTAACCCCCCAGGAGTTTTTCGAGCAGAAATTACCCCAGGTTTTTGCCGCGCACGTAGCTGAAAATCCTCCCACTGGCCTCGAAGGTGAGGAATTTCGGATGACTTATCACGTTGGGGATGCCGCCTACGGTATCAGGATTAATGACGGCACCAGGATTGAAATAGTGCCGGGCGGCCTGGAAAACAGCCACCTGACCAGCACTCTGACTGAAACCGACTGGCGCGATGCCACTACCGGCGCAATAGATGTCCCGAACCCCATTTTGCAGTACAACACTCGCAAACACCTCGACAAAATCAAGAATTTCAAGGGCGTATTCAAGCTGCGCCTGACCCGCGATGATGGCGGCGAGAATTTCAATAGTGCCACTATGTTTAACGGAGTAGATACTCCTGAAGTGACCGTAATTGCCAAAGCCAGCGACTACAGCCTGATTCAAAAAGGCAAGATGAACGCGCAAATGGCAATGATGACTGGCAAAGTGAAATTCGAGGGCAGCCTGCCCTTCCTGATGCTGTTAGGCACGCTCAACTCATAACATTTACGATTTACGATTTACGATTTACGATTAAAAATCAGGAACGCAGATTAGCACAGATGCACACAGATGACTTTAAACTTTATAAAATTCTCCGTGTCTCCGTGTCTCTGTGGTGAATCTCCTTGAACCAGAAACTCGAAATTTTTAATCGTAAATCGTAAATCGTAAATCGTAAATCGGAGAATAATGATGATAGATTTTGAACAACCTGAAGCGATGTCGCAGCAGATTAAGCTGGCCCAGACTATCGCAGTTGAGGTGATGCGACCCATCGCTCGCTATTACGATGAACACGAACACGAGCGGCCCTGGGAATATATCAACATGATTTGGGGCGGGCAAATGACTGGCGGCGTGCGTGGTCGTCCTTCTGCGCCCTCTGGCGAGGGCGAAGGCCCGAATATGCGAAGCGTTATCGGCGTTTGCGTCACCGAAGCAATGTCCTGGGGTGATGCTGGCATCAGCCTTTCTACGCCCGGTTCAGGGCTGGGCGGGGCGGCAATTCAGGCCGTCGGTACACCCGAACAGAAAAAGCGCTTCCTGACCCGCTACACCGAAGGCGAACCAAAGTGGGGCGCGATGGCAATGACCGAGCCGCAAGCCGGGAGTGATACCGCTCGTATCCAGACCACCGCCAAACTCAGCGAAGACGGCAAAGAGTGGATTTTGAACGGCGAAAAGATTTTCGTTACGGGCGGCTTGATGGCGGCAAAAGAGTCGCCCGGTCTGGTAGTAGTCTGGGCCACGGTAGACCCGAAGGCCGGACGCGCGGGAATGAAAAGCTTTGTAGTCGAGAGCGGTACACCCGGCCTGACTGTCGTCCGACTTGAGAAAAAGCACGGCATCCGAGCCAGCGACACCGCCGCGCTCAGTCTGGTAGATTGCCACATTCCGTTCGACAATATTCTCGGCAGCCCCGAAGTGACCCAGCCCGGTACAACCAACAAAGGCTTCCAGGGCGCGATGAAGACCTTCGATGCGACGCGGCCCGGCGTGGCGGCGGGGGCTATCGGTATCGGGCGGGCCGCGCTCGATTACCTCAAAGAATATCTGGAAAAGCAAGGTCGCCCGATTCGCTACGGTCTCCCCTACAACCAGCTCACGGCGGTAGAGCGCGACGTAATGCGGATGGAAGCGCACCATCGTTCGGCCTGGCTACTGGTCTTGCGGGCGGCCTGGATGATGGATCAGGGCCAATCCAATACCCTGGAAGCCTCCATGTGCAAAGTCAAGGCTGGTGAAGCCGTCACCTGGATTACCCAAAAAGCGGTTGAGATTATGGGCGCGGAGGGTTATAGCTGCAAGCATCTGGTCGAAAAATGGATGCGCGATGCTAAAATCAACGACCTCTACGAAGGCACGGGCCAAATCAATCGTCTCATCGTCGCCCGCCGTATGCTCGGCTACAGCAGCAAGGAACTTCAATAGCTAATTTTGAATTTTGAATTTTGAATTAAAAGATTAATAACTCAAAATTCAAAATTCAAAATTCAAAACTAAATAAGGGGGAGTTATGACGACTACGGAGTCGGTTGTGGGAGCGCTAAATACCAGTGCGCCAAAGGAATATACTTTGGATGTGCGCGGGATTGCGACCCACATATTTGAAGGCGGGCCAGCGAATGCCCCGGCTTTACTCTACCTGCATGGTACTAATTTGGGTAATTTATGGCTGGAATATCATCAGCGATTAGCTTCATCGTTTCGGGTAATCGCCATTGATACGCCGGGCTTTGGCAAAACCCCCCGCCCTGACTGGATGCGGACGATGGACGATTACATCCTGTACTTCAAAGATTTGCTCGATGCGCTAGAATTGCCAAAAGTAGATATACTCGGACATTCGCTGGGTGGCTGGATGGCTATGGAAATAGCGGTCTGGTATCCCGAACGGGTAAACAGGCTGGTATTGAGCAACGCCGCCGGAATTCGCATCAAGGGTACGCCGATGGGCAACTTGTTCGCCATGAACCAGCAAGAACTGCTTGATGCTTGCTTCGATAACCCCATGGCGGCTATGCCGTTGATGCCGCAAGAATTTAATATTGACTATTTCATGGAGCAATATCGTCAGCGCCTGACTTTGGCTTCGATTGCCTGGAGTCCCTGGTTCGACCCGAAGCTGGAACGCCGCCTGGAACGCATCACCAGCCCAACGCTGGTTATCTGGGGCGTGAATGACCGCCTCATTCCGCCCGCCTACGGCGAATTACTACACGAAAAAATCGCCAATTCCGAAATCGTCCGCTTAGAAGGCACTGGTCACATGCCCATGTTTGAAAAACCCCAGGAATGGGCCGAGGCTATCAACAATTTCTTGAAGAAGTGATGAGTAATGAGTAATGAGTGATGAGTATTTAATTTCTACTCATTACTCATTACTCATTACTCATCACTCATAGGAGCGTGAGATGAAGAAGTTAGAATTTCATTACTTTCACCTGATGGCCTGGCCCTATTTGCCGGATGATTTTGACGAGAAGTACGATTCGGCCTGGGTGACACTGCCCAACTCGATTTACGACCCGGTGAAAGGTCACGAGCTTTATGACCGCTATTTTGAGGAAATGGAGCGGGCTGACCGACTGGGCTACGATAGCGTTATCGTTAACGAGCATCACCAGAACGCCTACGGCACAATGCCATCGCCGAATATTATGGCGGCGGTGCTGACTCAGCGCATCAAGCGGGCCAGAATCGGTATTATCGGCAACGCTTTGCCTCTGCACGATGACCCGCTTCGGGTCGCTGAAGAAATCGCGATGCTCGACGTAATCAGTGGCGGGCGCATTTTCAACGGCTTTGTGCGCGGTACGGGCATGGAATATTATAGTTACAGCAACGTCAACCCGACCCTCAGCCGCGAACGATTTAATGAAGCCCACGACTTGATTGTACAGGCGTGGACGCGGCCCGGCCCGTTTATGTTCGAGGGTGAGCATTACAACTATCGCTATGTCAATATCTGGCCGCGCCCGATTCAGCAGCCACCGCCAATCTGGTTGCCCGGCACGGCTTCGCTGGAAACGATAGATTTTGCCGCCAAGCACAAATACCCCTACATGACGGTTTTTATGCCGATGGCGCAACGCAAAGCGGCTTACGATATGTATCGTCGGGTCGCCGAAGAAAAATACGGCTACGAAGCGCCGCCCAGCCAGCTGGCTTTCTGTACCCCGGTACTGGTGGCGGAGAACGACCAAATCGCCTACGAGACTGCCAAGAAGTACCAGATGTGGCTGTTCCACAAGGCGCTGAAGGTGAAGCCGGAATTTAACTTCCCGCCCGGCTACATCAGCGAAAATAGCTTCCTGAACGTCCTCAAATCCGGGTTGCGCGGCTTCCAGATGATGAGCCTGGACGATTTGATTGAACAGGGCATTATCATTGTCGGCGGAGTAGATACGGTTATCGAGAAGCTTTCTTACTACACCGACGCTCTCGGCGCGGGGATGTTAGTGAGCGGCGGACATGTCGGCGAAATGCCCGACTATCTGGTCTGCCGAACCCAAGAAATTATGGCAAAGGAAGTTATGCCTCATTTCCGGCCTAAAGAGCCATCGGCGGCAAGTACGCCCGGTGACGCTGAAGTTCGGAAGCTGGCCGAGCCAGTCGGGGCTAACAACTAGGCAATTAGCTGGTTCAACGGGAACAAGGGGCAACCATTTTGAAAAGAATGGTTGCCCCTCTATTTTTGGGGAGTGCCTAAATTGGCAGAGGTAGGGTCGAATCGCATACGCCCTTTTCACCTGACGTTGTGTTCAAGGGCGTTTGCGATTCGACCCTACCTCTGCCAATTTAGGCACTCCCCAAAAATAGAGGGGCAACCATTCTTTTCAAAATGGTTG
>JBBQXW010000168.1:0-15309 GCA_038209275.1 Chloroflexia bacterium
GACCCAGACGCTGATGTATGAGGGTATGCGGCGTATGGTCGAGCAGGGCATGACGACCGCTATTGTTTTCCACGAAGCTCCGGCTGAAAACCCGGCTTCGACCGCGCTATATCGTTCGGTCGGCTTCAGCCCCAAATATAGTAGTTACGAATATCGCCAGAAACGCTAATTACCTCTTAAGAAGAGAGATAAAAAATTGGACAAGTTTATGGCTTGTCCAATTTCATTTTAATAGGACTTTCGCTTATTTGATAAGCAAGCACTCCGGCTAATTCGGGTAATGATCGTGAAATCGCATTATTTCACTAAATTCTCCAGGTCACTTACTATCTTCGGTGCACCATGCTTGAAAACGTGACCACAGTTGTCCAGTTCTCGTACTATAGCCTCTTTCAGCATAAAGAGCTACGTGTGTTTGTGGTACTACCTCGTCATCTTGGCTGTGATAGATAAAAATTTGCCCGATAGGAGGAAGTTTAGCAGCGAAATCTTCTTGCA
This sequence comes from Chloroflexia bacterium, assembly GCA_038209275.1. Lineage (GTDB taxonomy): Bacteria > Chloroflexota > Chloroflexia > Chloroheliales > Chloroheliaceae > L227-5C. Next base: position 499 of record JBBQXW010000168.1, read on the forward strand.
GCAAATACTCTGAATATCGCCAGTTATCATCACCACACCAATACGGCGAAGCTACTATAAAAAGTGCAGCAAACCGGCCCTCAATGGCTTCCTCCGATAAATACTTGAGCAAAACCGATCCGCCCAGCGAATGTCCGATCAGCACGGCATCTTGGGGCAAAGTAGCGATGGCCTGAGCGACTTCGCTTCGCCATGAAGCATAGCTGGGCTGAGTAGCAACCTGTCGGAGAAAGGCTTGTTTTGACCAAAACACTACCACTGGTAGTTCATTTCCAACAAAAAGTGGCTATATATGGTAGCTAATTCGATTACTCCGACAGGCTGCTAGGCTCAGGCATCTTGGGCAGTGTAGAGCATAATCTGACCCTACTGCCTTTTGCAATAATCTTATAAAATCATCACTACCCTCATACGGCCCTTGCGATCCAGCACTATGGATAAATAAGCATTGGTTTCTCATAAGCTTATACCTAAAACTACTCTTATTGAGGTCTTTGTGAAGTTCTTTCTATCATTAGTATTTTTCTACTACCCTGTTACAATCCAGCATATCGAGGTTTAGTGCCTCTTGACACTCTTGACTAATGAATGCTGCAACCAGCCTTATTAGCAGTACCCGGTTTGGCTGGGTATAATATTAACGCGGTACTCGGGGTCACTTAACGGAAATGGGAAAAAGTGGTTCATTCTCAATTTGTGTGGTTAAAAGAGAAAAACACCGTTCTTTCGCCTGAATTTTGTATTTTTCGCCGGAAAATATGCCATTATTCACTCAGGCAGAAGTTTACCACACACTTTGCGGATGAACCAAATTAGTGCTGGAAAAAGTACCAAAACGCTTCCCCCGCTTGAAACTAATCTGGGGCCGATGGCGGTTATCGAGGTAAGCTAATTCAATGGGTCAAAGACACTTGCCAGTGTGTGCTGCAAATCGTCAAGCGTAATGATGATATTAAAGGTTTTAAGGTGCTGCCGCATCGCTGGGTGGTCGAGCGTACTTTTGGTTGGTTGAACCGTTATCGTCGGCTGGCAAAAGATTATGAGCGGTCAGCCGAAAGTAGCGAGGCGATGGTGCAAATTGCCATGATCCGTTTAATGTTAGGGCGACTGGCGGCCCAGCGCGAAAAGCAAAAGCGCCTGGCGTTAAGACGAAATGAGCGCCTGGTGGAGGGCCATACCGATGCTTTAGCCTCTTAAATCGTAACAACTCAGCCGTGTCATGCTGAGGTACGAAGCATCTCTGGTTGCCGCAGTAAAGTGCTTCGGGAAGAGCCGAGACCCTTCCTTCGTCAGGGTGACATTCGCTTCGGCTGAGTTGTTACCTTAAATCTATTATTAGACACGCTCTGAGACTTTCTTCACCACAAAGCTCAATGAGTTGAGGTAGCCATTATCTGATGGCTGGCATCGCTGTAATTTTTGACTGAAATAACTTCATAATTAAGCTGCGATAAATCTAAAGTCTTGATCGATTTTTCGGAAAGCACCACTAAATGATTGGTATAGACCGCTGGCGGAGTTTGTTTGCCCTGTAAAATGCTGGAAGCCATATTGATAATAATATTGCCGTAGTTTTCGGGAAAGAAGGCCACTGCCCCAATTAAAGAACTTTGTGATTTTAACAATTCCTCGCGGACTGCTGTATCTGCCCCCTGACTGACGGCCACTACCCGCTCGGAACTACCCGCTTTTTCAAAAGCCGCTAATGCCCCCAGCATCGCCTCATCATTAATCGCTAGAATAGCAATATGGCGGGTAGTTTTCAGGGCCGGAATTAACTGACTTACCGCATCATACGCCCCTTCAAAGGTGTTCTTACTATCCATACTTATGACATCTTCATCGCCTATCGGCACCAGTTCTCGTAGGCCATCCAATTGACCCTGCATACGGGCGGCGGGTATTGGCCCCGAAAGCGGTAATTCCAGCGAAAGAACTTTATCTAGCTGCCCGCCCCAGTGCTGTTGAACATATAACCCGCTCAAACGCCCTCCCATCAAGCCGGATTTATAATTATCTACACCCATAAAACTTGCGCCCGGCAACGGAATATCAATCGCAATTACGGGAATCGCGATTGAGCGCAGTCGCTCCATAATAACATTGCCGTAACGTACATCGGCGTTGTATTCAACTACCAAATCCACATTTTGATCTAAAAAATATTCGATATTTGCCAGTGCGGTTGGCCCATCCAGGCAGTTATCGGTCATCAAAAGCTCAATTCCATTGGCGGCGGCAGCCTGGGCCAATCCCTGACGTACTCTGATCGGGAAAGGGCGGGTATCGTCCATATTCGCAAATCCCAGGCGCATCTGACGTTCACTCGACCCCCTATCGAGCAGTTTAGTCATTTTCTCGCCACAAACATTGACCTTTGTACCTTCCTGCCGAAAGCGATTGAGCCGGGATAATTCGATGCTGTCATCGGTAATCACCATATCAATACCGCTCAAAGAAGCAAAAGCCGTCACTCCTTGCTTGGTAAACTTGGTTGCGTCAGCCATAATAATGACCGACTCTGCCGCATTAACCATTTCTTTTTTAAGTTGAGCCTCAAAAAGGTCATCATCCATCGCTTCAAGGTTAGCCGACCAGCCAGTACAGGAAAGAAAAGCCTTACTCGCCCGTACCCCGTTCAGAATGCTATCGCCAAACCGCCCCGCCAGCGAAGCCGTTTCCGCTCGCAGAACTCCACCAGTAAGAATAACTCGGTTAGAAGTATTTTCAGCCAGTTTAAAGGCAATTTCGATGCCATTTGTAAAGACGGTAAGCCCCTGATGATTTTTTAAATAATCCGCAATAAAGTAAGCAGTGGTACTGGCATCCAGAATAAGGGTGTCGTGGTTATCAACTTGCTCGGCGGCACACCGGGCAATCCAACGCTTTTTATTTTGATTGATGTGAATCCGCTCTTCAAAATTTCGACCTCTAACATTTTCCGTAACCGGGACAGCCCCTCCGTGAATGCGCGAAACCTTGTTCTGTTCTTCCAGGACGCTCAAATCATTTCGGATAGTTACCTCCGAAACCTGGAGTTCTTTGGCAAGAGCAGTTACATTACAAAAGCCCTGGGTATATAAAATTTCTAAAATCTTTCGACGGCGCGTATCAGTGTTCATTTATTACTTACTCGTTTACTTTCGCATCCGAAACTTCTAAAAATTTACACTGGTCTAATCCAGCATCTAAAAGCCAGATTAGCAGGTAAATTTGGCTTTGTCAATCTAAACCAAATAAAATCGAAAGATTTGCTTACGATTTCAAAAGAAAAGCTTGACAAATCGAAAGGTCTATGCTATCTTAGAAACATAATTCAACCAAGCTATAGGATTAAGCTCAGTTTTCCAAGTTCAATAGCCCAAAATAAAAAGCCGCTAAAGCTTTCGAGCTTTATCTTGCACACTATTCCGAGCATATAAATGCCGGATAACTTTGATTTGGCTTTGATTATTGTGGTGGTGCAAACCTGAATGCTTAATTATTAGAAGCGGTGGCAAGGCTTAACAATGCCACTCTGCGGAGTTCAAAGATGAACGATAAAGCGCCAATTGTTCAAGTACATAATGTTTCCAAAGCCTTTGGCGGCGTACAGGCGCTCAAGGAAGTCCAGCTCGAAATCTATCCAGGCGAAGTACACGCCATTTTGGGTGAAAACGGTGCTGGCAAATCCACTTTGATTAAACTTATCACAGGGGTATTGCAACCCGATACTGGCGAATTATTGTTCAATCAAAGCCCGGTTCACTTTTCTAACCCTCACGAGGCTCAAGCGCACGGCATTGCCGCGATTTATCAAGAGCCAAGTTTATTTCCCGACCTGGATATTGCTGAAAATATTTTGGTAGGTCGTCAACCGACCAGCCGCAGAGGGGTTGACTGGAAGCGAATGTACGACGAAGCCAGTGCTTTGTTGGCCCGCCTGGGTTCCAGCCTTGACCCACGTACCAAAGCTCTTGAATTGAGTGTGGCCCAGCAACAGGTGGTCGAAATTGCCCGCGCTCTTTCGATTAATGCCAGAGTTCTTATTATGGACGAACCAACTTCCTCGCTAACCCAGGGCGAAGTAGAAGAATTATTTACGATTGTCCGTCAGTTGCGGGCTTCGGGTACAGCGATTATTTTTATCTCGCATCGCCTGGAAGAATTATTTGCTCTGGCTGACCGGGTTACGATTTTGCGCGATGGCGCTTATGTTGGTACTCAGCTAATGACCAACGTTACTACCGAAGACTTGATTCGCATGATGGTAGGGCGGAATTTAGATCAGCTTTTTCCCAAACAAGCCGTCACTCCCGGCGAAGTAATTTTAGAGGTAGAAGGGCTAGGAGTCGAAGGCACTTTCTCCGAGGTTTCGTTTCAACTGCGCCGGGGCGAGATTGTGGGGATGGCGGGATTAATCGGGGCAGGTCGTACCAACGTAGCCAGGGCGCTTTTTGGGATTGAACCAGCCAAAACAGGCACAATCAAGCTCGATGGCAAAGTGGTCAATATTAACAGCCCGGAAACAGCCATGAAGCTGGGAATTGGCTATGTCCCGGAAGACCGCAAAGAACACGGCCTGGTGCTGGGAATGAGCATTGCCCAAAATATTTCGCTACCCATCCTGAAAAGCTTTGCCCGATTAGGCTGGCTCAATTCTAAACGCGAAGTTCAAGCAACCAAAATTTCTTCCAAACAATTAGAAGTGAAAATGAGTGGAGTTGACCAGAAGGCCGGACAACTTTCTGGCGGCAACCAGCAAAAGGTAGTGCTTGCCAAATGGCTGGGAACCAAACCGCGTGTCTTGATTTTGGATGAACCGACGCGGGGTATTGATGTTGGCACCAAAGCCGCCGTACATCAGCTTATGAGCAACCTTGCCGCCGAAGGAATGGCGATTTTGATGATTTCTTCGGAATTGCCCGAAGTTCTCGGCATGAGTGACCGAATTTTGGTAATGCGGGCCGGACAACTAAGCGGTCAGTTTAGCCGGGCCGAAGCTACCCAGGAAAACCTTATGGCGGCGGCTACCACCGCTTAGAACCTATCTCGCTAGGGGTTTGAAGGGGCAAACCCTTATTGGGTTCAATGAATTGAACCCCTACCGCATTATGAAACAGGTTCTTAAACACATCACCTCAAAGAGGAGAGAAATGATCGCAGAAACTGAAGTTAAACCTGAACGCCAAACCCAACGTCGCCTGGTGCAAACTCTGGTGAAGTTTCGTGAAGCAGGCATTATTATTTTTATTGTATTGCTCTCGGCGCTGGTAACTTTGCGTAACTCGGCTTTTCTTAGCGCGAACAATTTTCAGGATATTGTGCTGAATATTTCCATTTTGATAATTGTGGCGCTGGCGCAAACCATGATTATTATTACTCGTGGAATTGACCTCTCGGTTGGCTCAATGATTGGCTTGACCGCCATGATGGTTTCTTACGTAGTAGTAGCCTTCCCTGGGATGCCTCCTTTGCTGGCCCTACCGTTAGGAATGGCGCTGGGAGCCGCCCTCGGTACGGTCAATGGGTTGCTTATTGCCGTTGGCGGGGTTCCGCCCATCATTGCCACGCTCGGCACTCTTAGTATTTATCGTGGCCTGATTTTTCTTTACAGCAATGGCAACTGGATTAATGCTTACCAGCTACCGACTGGTTTCCGGCAGCTTTCCAAAGGGACTCCGCTTGGCGTACCAAATTTAATTCTTTTTGCGGTGTTTGTAGCAATTGGCGTGTATTACTTCCTTAAGTATACCCGGCGGGGTCGCGATATTTATGCGGTAGGCAGCAACCCGGAGGCAGCCCGCTTTGCTGGAATTGCCATAAAACAAACCATTTTCCAGGTTTATCTGATTTCCGGCCTTTTGTGTGGTTTGGCGGGAGTATTATGGGCTTCGCGTTTTGAGGCGGCTCAGACCAATACCGCCAGTGGTTTTGAACTTCAAACTGTAGCTGCCTCGGTGGTAGGTGGAGTCAACATTTTTGGCGGCAGTGGCAGTGTTCTGGGGGTAATTTTAGGGGCGTTCTTGCTCGGCATCATCAACAATTCGTTAACTCTGGTTAAAATTTCTCCCTTCTGGCAACTGGCTTTTCAAGGGTTGCTTATTTTGCTGGCGGTAATCATTGACTCCTGGATTTTGCGGCGCTTACAGCGAATGCGGTCTCAGAAAAACCGCTAAGAACCTATCGCAGTAGGGGCGTAATTCATTGCGCCCAAATAAAGGGTTTGATTTATCAAACCCCTACTCTGACCACGATGAGGTGAGGTGAAATAATAAAATGACCCAAAATATAAGCACCCTTCGCCGCCTGTTTTTGCGCTGGGAATGGCTCCTGGTAGGGCTGATTATCGTCGTAACTATCACTAATACCCAGCTTTCGCCCTACTTTTTGGATACCGACAATTTGTTGCGAACCACCTCCGATTTTATGGAAATCGGCATTATGATGTTGCCGATGGTCTTTATCATAGTTACGGGCAACATTGACCTTTCGATTGCATCTACTTTAGGTCTATCCGCCTCGTTGATGGGCTGGCTCTTTATGAACGGCTGGAATATCTGGCTGGCTGTCGTGGTAGCCCTGATTGTCAGCGTATTTGCCGGGCTGCTGAACGGCTTTCTAATCGCCCGGCTAAAGCTTCCCGCGCTGGTGGTTACTCTCGGTACTCTATCTTTCTATCGTGGTCTGGCTTACGCTTTGCTGGGCGACCAGGCGGCGCGGGGCTACCCGGATTCGTTTACCTATCTGGGGCAGGGTACGCTGGGCGATACGACCATTCCTTTCTCGCTGCTGGTGTTTATCGTTTTAGCCTTGATTTTTGGTCTGGTATTGCACAAAACTACTTTTGGGCGCTACCTCTATGCTATTGGCAACAACGAACAGGCCAGCCGTTTCTCCGGCGTGCCAGTAGAGCGAATCAAACTAATTATTTACGTACTGTCGAGCATAATGGCAGCAATTGCGGGCTTTATTTTGGCGGCGCGGTTCGGCAGCACCCGCCCCGATATTGGGTCGGGACTAGAGCTTACTGTTATTACGGTGACAGTTCTCGGCGGAGTCAGTATTTTTGGCGGCAGTGGCACACTGGTTGGGGCAGTGCTGGCTCTGATTCTGGTTGGTATTTTACGCTTCGGTATGGGTCTGGTCAATTTGCAGGGTCAGGTACAGGACATCATCATCGGTTTGTTACTCATTCTCTCAATCCTGCTACCCCGAATTGGCGGGCAATTATTCGCTGGCCTACGAGTTCAGTCCTGGCAGAAAGGCTCTATTCTTAAAACTGCTACCGTGCTGACGGCAGTACTGGTATTTGGAATTTTCTTCTTTTGGTCACGCGCTTTAATTTTGAACAAATAACCTGACACTCTCTCGCTATTCTTTTGGGGAGGGCTTGCCGCCAAAAGACCCTGATTTGTTGAAAACGTTGTGCCATTCGCTACAGCACAATCCCCCAGGCGAACGAGCATAGCAACGAACTGAAACTTTAACCTTTAGAGGAGGAAAAAAATCGTGCCTAACAAACGGATCGCACTTCTAATGCTGGTTGCCCTGCTGCTTTCAGTGCTGGCAGCTTGCGGCGATAACACCGCCACTACCGTTCCAGCAGCCACAACAGCAGCCGCCACTACTGCGGTTGCTACTACTGCCGCCCCCGCCACCACTGCCGCCGCTGCAACCACTGCGGCTACAACGGCAGCTGCTACTACTGCCGCCGCTGCGACCACTGCGGCTACAACCGCAGCCGCTACCACTGCCGCCGCCGCTACGACGGCTGCTCCGGCGGCGGGAGGTAACAAAACTTATGTCCTGGTTCCCAAAAATTTGGGCAACCCCTATTTTGACACCGCTAACAAAGGCGCGCAGGAAGCCGCTAAAGAGCTTGGCGTAACCGTAACCTATCAGGGTTCGGCTACGGCTGACCCTACCCAGCAGATTCAATTGATTAATTCGCTTATTGCTCAAAAGGTCAGTGGGCTGGCAATTTCGGCGGATGACTCGGATGCGCTGGCCCCGGTTGGCAAAACCGCGATGGGCCAGAAAATCCCGGTAGTAAGCTGGGATTCGCAGGTAGCCGCCAGTGGGCGCAATGTTCACATAAACCAGGCGAACGCCGAGGATATCGGGCGAGGTCAAATTCAACTGGTATCGAAGCTAATTGGCGGCAAAGGCAAAATCGCGATTTTGAGCGCCACCTCTACTGCCCCTAACCAGAATCAGTGGATTGACTTTATGAAAGATGAGCTGAAAAAGCCAGAAAATTCCGGGCTAGAGTTAGTAGCGACAGTTTACGGGGATGACCAGGACGAAAAAAGCTACACGCAGGCGCAGGGTTTGATGACTACCTACCCCGACCTCAAAGGTATCATTTCGCCGACCACTGTTGGGATTGCCGCTTCCGCCCGCGCCGTCACTGATGCCAAGAAAATTGGACAGGTGATTGTTACCGGGTTGGGTACGCCAAACCAGATGCGCGATTACGTTAAGAGCGGCGCATCTCCGGCCTTTGCACTATGGAATCCTGGCGACCTGGGCTATCTGGCGATTTACACTTTGAATGCTATCTCTACCAACCAGATACAGGGTAAGCCGGGTGAGACTTTCAAAGCTGGTAAACTCGGTTCCTATACCATTGACAAAGATGGTACGGTGCTGCTTGGCAAGCCGACGGTCTTTGATAAAACGAACATTGATACTTTCAATTTCTAAAACTTTGGGGGATTTTTCGCCGGAAAAATCCCCCAAAGTTTTAGAAATTTATGTTTCGCTCTTAGTTTTTGAGTTTTTTGCAAAAAACTCAAAAACTAAGAATTTTCCGGGCATTAGTCTGAGGTAAGCGAAAATCTTGATGTTGAATTGATGATTGATGATTGATGATTGGTAAAAAAGCGATGAAACGAGTAGGATTTGTTCTGAAAGTCAAGCAGGACAGGCTAGAGGAATATAAAAAGCATCACGAACAGGTCTGGCCCGAAATGCTGGCAGCGCTACGCGAGGCGGGCTGGCACAATTACTCTTTGTTCTTGCGTGAGGATGGCGTGTTGTTTGGTTATTTTGAAACGCCCGATAGCTTGCAAACAGCCCAGGCTCGGATGGCTCAAACAGAAGTTAATACTCGCTGGCAAGAATTTATGACTCCCTTCTTCGAGTCGCCCAATAATGCTCGACCAGATGAAATGTTTTTAGAATTGACCGAAATTTTTCATTTGGACTAATAGACTAAAATTCAGGAAAAAAGATATTGGCTGGGGTTAAATTATTACCCTGGTTAGTGAGGAGATATAAATTATGCCCGATTCAAGTGCAGCCACTATACAACGCGCCGTTTATGATTTGCTGGCAGAAACCCTTGAGGCGCAGGGGATTGAAGTAGAAACCGTTAAAAAAGCCCTAAAAACTCAGAGAATCGAAACGGCTAGTTGGGCTTTTGCTAATAGCGGTACTCGTTTCAAGGCTTTTCCCTGGCCCGGCGCGGCTACCACTACCCGACAAAAGCTGGACGATGCGGCGATGGTGCATAAATTAACCGGGGTAGCCCCTTCGGTAGCCTTGCATATTCCCTGGGACAAACCAGAGGACAATGATTATGTGGCGATGTACCAGTACGCCCAGGAAAAGAATATTCAGCTAGGGGCAATCAATTCTAATGTCTTTCAGGACAATGCCTATCGCCTGGGGTCAGTGGGCAATCCTAATCGGGCGACCCGCCAGCTGGCGCTTGACCACATGTTAGAATGTTGCGAGATAATGACCAAAACCAATAGCGACCAGCTCAAACTTTGGTTTGCCGATGGTACGAATTATCCCGGTCAGGATAGCTTGCGGGGACGCAAGCAGCGCATGGAAGAAGCCCTTACCACGATTTATAAACATCTGCCTGAAAATAGCCGAATGCTGCTTGAGTACAAGTTTTACGAACCAGCTTTTTATAGCACCGATATCCCCGATTGGGGAACTTCTTATGCGATGTGCCTTAAGCTGGGTGAAAAAGCGCAGGTCGTAGTAGATTTGGGCCACCACGCCCAGGCGACTAATATTGAGCAGATTGTGGCGTTTCTTTTGGACGAGGGCAAGCTGGGCGGCTTTGATTTTAATGACCGCAAGTACGGCGATGATGATTTGATTGTGGGCAGTTCCAATCCTTACCAGCTTTTCTTGATTTATCACGAACTGGTCGGGGCGGAACAGAGTGGCGAACAACCAGCCCAGCAAACCGCCCAAAAAATAGCTTATATGCTCGACCAGTGCCATAACATCGAAGGCAAGATTGGGGCAATTATTTATTCGGTAATGAACTGCCAGGAAATTTATGCTAAAGCTTTGCTGGTAGACTGCCCGAAACTGGCCCAGGCTCAGGCTGCTGGCGAGGTGTTGGAAGCCCATCGTCTGTTAAACGAGGCGTACCGCACCGATGTGCGACCCTTGCTGGCACAGGTGCGTGAGGAAATGGGACTGGCGATTGACCCACTGGCAGCCTACCGCGCCAGTGGCTACGAAGAAAAGATTCGGCACGAGCGCGGGTTGGCAGCTACCAGTGGCGGCTTCCAGTAACAAATAAATTAAGAAAGTTGAAGAGAGGGAGATGACATTCCAAACTGAGCAGGAAAATAAAATAAAGATACCACCCAATTTGTGGGAGGATGAAGCGGCGCAGAAATTGCCTGACCTGGATGGTCTGGTTTACCGCAGCAACCTTTTGGGGCAAGACCGCTCCATCGCTAATATTTATGGCTGCAATACTTCGGTTAAACGGATGGAGCTAAACCACCTGGGCCGACCAACCGAAGTGCTGTGGGTTAAGGCCAGTGGTAGCGATTTGGCAACGGTCACTGAGAAAGGTTTTGCTGGTCTCAAATTAGCCGAAGTTAGTCCTTTGCTTGAACGTGAAAGCATGAGCGATGAGGAAATGCTGGAATACCTGGCGCGTTGCACCTTTGCTCCCGGTCGGCCCCGCCAATCCATCGAAACCTTGCTGCACGCTTTTTTCCCGGCGGTGCATACCGATCACACTCACCCCGATGCAATAATTAGCCTTTCGTGTGCGCCCGATGGTCGCAAATTGTGCGAGAGTATTTGGGGCAATAAAATGGTCTGGGTAGATTATATCCGGCCCGGCTTTACCCTTTCTAAATGGATTGGCGAAGGGGTACGGGCTAATTCCCAGGCCGATTTGGTAGTAATGGCAAAACACGGTCTGCTGACCTGGGCCAATACCAGCGAGCAAGCCTACGCTCGGACTATCGAAGTTTTGCAAACCGCCGAAGATTTCATTGTCAGCCACAAAAACGGGCGGAAAATCTTTGTCGGAACAGATATTCCGGCGCTTTCGCAGGCCGAACGCCATCACGTGCTGGCCCAGGTGTTGCCCGGTCTGCGTGGGGCGCTTAGTCAGTATAGTTCGGCTGTTTTGCAATATGACGAGAGCCAGCCAGTGCTGGATTTCGTCGGTACTGCCGAGGCCGGGCGACTTTCCCAGCTTGGAGCGGCCTGTCCCGACCATTTGGTGCATACCAAACGTCAGGCGCTTTTTGTAGACTGGAAGCCCGCCGAGGGAGTCGAGAGTTTGCAGCAAAAGCTCAAGGACGGAGTAAAAGGTTACGTTGAGCGCTACGAAGAATACTTTAAACAGAACAGCCAACCGGGTGATGTCATGTTTGACCCTAACCCGCGTGTGGTACTTGTTCCCGGTATCGGCATGATTACCGCCGGAAGCGATGCTCAGTTAGCCGATGTCAGCGCCCAGCTTTATCAACGGGCGATTCGGGTTATCGAAGGTAGTACCGCTCTGGGTGGCTTTGAAAGCCTTAATGCCCAGGAAGTTTACGCGGTAGAATACTGGCCCCTGGAAATTTACAAGTTACAGCAAAAACCCGCTCCCCGCGAACTGGCTGGCAAAGTCGCTATTGTTACTGGCGGAGCCAGTGGTATTGGTCGGGCTACGGCCCGTAGGCTGGCGGAAGACGGCGCGCACGTCGTGATTTTCGATATTAATTTGGAAGGAGCGCAAAAAATCGCCCAGGAACTTAACACCAAACACGGCTACCGACGCGGCATGGCGGTTCATTGTAATGTCACCAGCGAACAAGCGGTGGAACAAGCTTTGGAAGAAGTAGTGCTGGCTTACGGCGGGGTAGATGTAGTGGTATCGAACGCCGGAATTGCTATCAGCGCCCCGCTAGAAGAAACTTCGGTAGCCCAGTGGGAGCGCACCTTTGATATTTTGGCTAAAGGCTATTTTCTGGTCAGCCGAGCCGCTTTCAAAATCTGGAAAGCGCAGGGGAAAGGTGGCAGTCTGATTTACGTCGCCAGCAAAAATAGTCTGGCTGCCGGGAAGAACGCTGCCGCCTACAGTGCCGCCAAAGCTGCCGAACTGCATCTGGCCCGTTGCCTGGCGGAAGAAGGCGGCGCAGATGGCATTCGGGTAAATTCAGTTTTGCCGGATGGGGTGCTGGAAGGTTCTTCGATCTGGGACGATGGTTGGCGGGCTGCCAGGGCAGCGGGCTACGGTATCAAACCAGAAGAATTAGAAGAGTTTTACCGAAAACGCACCACCTTGAAAGTAAATGTATTCCCTGAAAATATTGCCGAAGCGATTAGCTTTCTGGCTGGGCCACGCGCCAGCCGCACTACGGGCGGGGTGCTAACGGTAGATGGTGGCGTTAGCGCCGCCTACGTTCGATAGCCAACCGAGAATTATATCAGTTTGCACAAAGATTAAGCCCTGCCACTGGCGCAACCTTTTGGTAAACTGATATAAAAGTAAGGCAAAAAGACCATGGATGTTGTGGGAAATTTTTTGGCGGTAGACCTGGGAGCCAGTAGTGGGCGGGTAGTTTGGGGGCGCTGGGATGGTCAAAACTTTGCTCTCCAGGAGCTACACCGTTTCCTCAACACTCCAATTAGGAAAAATGGACATTTGCACTGGGAGGTAAATCAGCTTTGGGATGAGATAAAAAAAGGGTTGGCCCTTTATCCCGCCGCCAATGCCGAGCCGCTCACCAGTATTGGGGTAGATAGCTGGGCGGTAGATTACGTGCTGCTGAATCGGGCTGGTCAGCTTTTAGAACTACCCTATCATTACCGTGACCAGCGCACCGAAGGAGCAATGGAAGCTGTAATAGGTCAGATTGGAAAAGCCGCGCTTTTTGCCCAGACTGGCCTTCAGTTGCTACCTTTTAATACCCTTTACCAGCTTTATAGCCAGCAGCAGGACGATGCCGCGCTACTTCAAGAGGCCGCAACTTTCTTGATGATACCCGACTGGTTTCACTATCGTTTATCAGGCCAAAAAGCAGTTGAGTATACCAACGCCACCACCACCCAATTTTTCGCGGTAAAAGAAAAACGCTGGAATACCGAATTGCTGGGAAAGCTCGGTATTCCGGCCCATTTCCTGCCCCCCGTAATTCAGCCCGGTACGGTGCTGGGTGAATTGCTGCCGGAACTGGCCCAAACGCTAGGCTTACAGCAAGAAAACCCGATATTAATAGTAACTCCCGGTACGCACGATACTGCCAGCGCGGTTGCCGGAGTACCTGAACTGGACGAGCATACCGCCTACATCAGCAGTGGCACCTGGAGTCTGGTAGGGGTAGAAATACCAGAGCCGCTGCTCAGTCCCCAGGCGTTACAGTGGAATTTTACTAACGAAGGTGGAGTAGCCAACACTATTCGTTTGCTCAAGAATGTAAGCGGTCTATGGTTGATACAGGAATGTCAGCGTGAGTGGAAAGAGGCAGGCCAGAATTACAGTTGGTCAGAACTGGTAAAATTAGCCACTGTGACTCCGGCTTTTGTAAGTTTGATTGACCCGGATGCTCCTGATTTCCTCAATCCACCCAGTATGAACGAAGCTATTCGCGCTTATTGTGGTCGGACTGGTCAGGTTGCGCCGCAAACTCCGGGCGCTTTTATTCGGTGCTGCCTTGAGAGTCTGGCCCTAAAATATCGTGTGCTGTTAGAACAGTTAGAAACGCTGTTAGGCCATAGTTTGAATGTTATTCGGGTAGTGGGCGGAGGTAGTCAAAATGAGTTGCTTTGCCAGTTTACGGCAGAGGCTTGCGGACGGGAAGTAATTGCCGGGCCAGTAGAAGCGACTGCGCTTGGCAATATAATACTGCAAGCCATTGCAACAAACCAATTTAGCAATTTGACCCAGGGAAGGATGGCTTTGGCGGCAGCTTTTACCTTGAAAAATTACCGCCCTAGCGAAGAACTGCGCTGGGCCGGGATATTGGAGCGTTTTCAGCGTTTAGTCTAAGCTCGACTTTGTACAAATTTATGCTTTGTTAATTTTTAGACTGATTAAAAGCTCTTTTTAGTTCTTGAGCTTCAGTTTCAAGCTCTAATTAGGGGTTAAAATAGGCAAAATAGGCTTTATTTTACTCCAAAAAAGGCTGGGAATTAACATTCCGTTAATTTGTACAAAGTCGAGCTTAGCTCGACTTTGTACAAAAATAGGTTAATAGCAAGCGGCATAAGCCAGTCGGTCTAGCACACTCTTGGGAATCAAACAGATTTCGGGGTTGGAAGGGCTTGTCTGAAAATTAAAATTACCCCAAAAGGCTTTTCGCACGCCCCTAACACGTCCCTGAAGGTAGCACTACTTTTAGTGTACCAGGCGGTTTGTAGCAAAGGTATTTTTCCATCAGGATGCAAGGCGTTGCCAAACAAACAGACCAGACTATACAAACCGAATAAAATCGGTGTGGTGCGTTCAATCGCCAAATCATTAAATTGGCGTTGGGTTTCCACCCCTAGGGAAGGCGATATTTTGGTGGTCACTCGGCTGGATCGTCTGGCTCGCTCCACCCTACATCTGTGCCAGATTGC
>JBBQXW010000169.1:0-15274 GCA_038209275.1 Chloroflexia bacterium
TTGTAGGAGGGGGCTGCGCCCTCGATTTTACCCTTACCAAAGGCAGAAATCGAGGGCGCAGCCCCCTCCTACAGAAAATTATTGGTATCAGGTCAGAAATATACAGAAAATTGACGTTGTTTAACCAGGATTAAAGGATGCGGACAGAAGGGCGAACCCCTACCCAGGATAACGAACTGAAAAATGAGCCAGGGTCTATACGTCGGCTTTTTTCCTCAATCCTCCGTCCTCCGTCCTCCGTCCTCGTTCCTCTCTCCTACGCTCTGCTGGCCCTGGCTTTTACCTGGCCTCTGGCGGCGCGCTTTAGTGAAACTATACCGGGGCAAGAGATTGATACCTGGCAAACCTACTGGCATTTTCAGTGGACTCGCGATGCCTTTTTGTCCTTCCAGAACCCCTATTTCACCACTCGTCTTTTTTATCCCGAAGGCTCAACCTTGCTCTTTGAAACTATGTCGCCCACCAACGATGTTATCGGGTTGCCGATTCAGCTTTTGTTCGGCACGTTCGTTACTTATAACGCGCTGGTAATTCTGACCTTTGCCCTGTCCGGCTATAGCACCTGGCTGCTGGTGCGCTACCTGACCAAAAATAGTGCGGCGGCCTACCTTGCCGGATTTATTTTCGCCTTCGCGCCCTATCGCATGGCCCAGCTTTTGAATCATCTGCATTTGATTTCGACGCAGTGGATGGTTTTTTACATCTATTTTCTGTGGCGGGCGCTCGATACACCTGTTCCCAGCAAAGGTTTTGTAGATTTCGTAAAAGCACGCTGGCGACTTCTGACGGCGGCGGCTTTTTTTATGCTGCTCAATGTTTTCAACGACTGGTATTATGTTTTTTTCTTGCTGATTTTCACAGGGCTGCTATTAGTTTGGCGGCTACTGGCGCAGCGCGAGAGATGGCGCGAAGCCGTTGTGGGGGTAGTAGTAGCGGCGGGCGGCGGGTTGGTGGTCGGTGCGCCCCTGATTATCGCAATGCTGATTCGCGCCCGTACCGCACCTGAATTGCCCTTCGCACCCCAGGTCAGCGTAGATTTCTCGGCAGATTTGCTCTCTTACTTTACGCCCAGCGTGCTGAATCCCTGGTGGGGACAGGCCATTAGCGACGGCGTTCCGGCCTATATGCGCGGCAACCCAACCGAAAAAGTGGTTTTCCTGGGCTACGTAACGCTGTTGTTGGGTGGTGTAGCGCTAATCAAAAAATTTCGGCAAGCCGGATTCTGGCTCTTTGTGCTGCTGGTATTTATAATACTTTCGCTCGGCCCGAAACTACACATCAATGGCTTAATTGAGCCAAACGGCCCTGGCAGCAGCATTTCCCTTCCTTTCGCCCTGCTAAACCAGACCCCTCTCGCCGGATTCGTCCGCATCCCCAGCCGTTTCGGAGTTCTCGCCACTCTCGCTGCCGCCGTCCTCGCCGGGATTGGCTTCGCCAGTTTAGTTCAAAGTTCAAAGTTCAAAGTTCAAAGTTCAAAGGAAGTTTCAAGTTCCAAGTTTCAAGTTCCAGGTTCCAGGTTTCAATCAGGTTTTGGTTCCCTAATTCAAAATTCAAAATTCAAAATTCAAAATTTCGCATTTCTGTTGTTGGTTGGATTAGAGTTTTGGAGTGCGCCGTTTTTGATGGCGAATAATTATGCTCCGGCGGTTTATAGCGAAATTGCCAGAGACCAAATGGCGGGCGCGATTATCGAGTTACCGCTACAGCGTAACGCCTGGGATTATCCGCGCCGCATGTATTTCCAGACGATACACGGCAAGAATATTTTGCAGGGCTATACTTCGCGGATTGAGGCGAACCCGTTGCCGCCCGAAAATATGCCCGGCGTGCGCCAGTTACTCTTTAACGATTTGCAGCCCGATATAACCTACGACGATAGCCGTCAAGCCGCGCGTGCTTACTTTGATTATTATCGGCTGGGTTATGTGGTGATAGACGATGGCCCGGCTGGGACAAAGACCCTCCAAAACGTGCCGTCAATGCTCAAGCAGCTTTTTGGCGAAAGCAACGAGCGCAAATGGCCCGAAGACCGTATTACCAGCTATCGCGTCGCTTTGCGCGACCCGGCCCAAACGCTAACCGCCCCTCTACTCGTTCCCGGCGCAAACTGGTACAAGCCGGAGAAGAATCAGGTCGGCCCGTATCGCTGGCTGGCTGAAACCGGGCGCTTGCTGGCGCTTGTTCCGGCGAATGGCGGGCAGAATCTGAAAATCCGGCTGGAAGGGCTGGCTTTCAACAAACCGCGCACCCTTGCCCTCAAAGATGATAGCGGGCGCGAGTTGACCCGCCTGACCATCGGCAACGACCCACAGCTTTACGAAAGCACCCTGTTTACCCTTCCGCCCGGCGCAAACTGGCTCAACCTCGTCTCGCTGGATGGCACGGATAGCCCCGCCGCCCTTGCCACCAAAAACCAACCCAGCGAAGATAAGCGGGCGCTAAGTGTGCTGGTTTACAAACTTCGCCTATTTTGATTTATATTAATAGCGAATGAATTCGCTATTGGCTTTGGCAAAAATTAAAATTGGGTTCTATCTAATAAACGAGCCGAAATTTTTTAGCCCGGACGTTCACGTCCAGGTTGGCTTGACCTGGCGCAAAAAATTGACGCTCACCCTGACCAGGGATGCTACTGACAAGTTAACCAAAATCGGTTAGAATAGGACAGGCAAACGAACCCTCGTGATTTTTAACAAGGACTTCAAAGCAAAAGGAGAGCGAATTATGGATGATTTGGTAAACCAGTTAGTCAGCAAGGTTGGCATTGACAAGGCCACCGCCGAGAAGGTAGTCAATTTCCTCAAAGATAATGTGGACGAAGTACCGAAATGGCTGGGTCAGGCCGGTATTATGGACAAACTTCCCGGTGGCCTGGGTAATGCTCTAGGTGGTTTTATGGGCGGTAACAAGGACAAGAAGGATTAAGCTGCAATCGGTAGGGGTTTGAAGGGTCAAACCCTGTCTGTCTGACAGAAAGGAACGGGCCGCAGATAAATGGAAGATGCTGAGAGTCTGGCGCAAAGTGTAGCCGAGCGTTTGAGCGAGGACGAAGCGTTACGGGGCGACCTGACCGACGAGGGCTTTGGCCCGCTCCTTAACTGGGCGACTGAGGCGGCTATTGCCTATGCCAGCAACTTGAAAAGCGACAAGCCAGAAGAAGCAATGGACACCTATGGTTCGCGGCTCAAGGGCGTGATGCAAGAAGTAGTAGCGGCGGCTGATGCCGGAAAAATTGATAATCCCGCGCCCTTGCTCGATTTTGAAATGGCGCAGCCCGATGCAGCCCGTCAAAAGCTGGCGAATTTAAAGCTCGAAGCGAGTTCGCCCGATGCAAACGCTATCGAAATTACCAAAATACTATCCGAAGCGCTGTCGGCTGCACCCGCCCCAGCTCAAACTCCGCCGTCTGCTGAGGCTGCTTCAGCTTCGGCTAAAGCTGAGGAAGCCGCTAGTCAATCCAGCGAAGCCAAAGCCGAAACGCCGAAAACGGAAACCAGCAAAAGCGATGGCGCAACCGCCGCCACAAAGACTGTCAAAATCAACGAAGATGCGCTTGAATCGGTCAGTCCTTCCGAGGTTAAGCCCAAAAGTAATTCGGCAGCATTAAACAGTACAATTGGTAGCATAGTTGGAAATATGTTCAAGCAGGCTTCTTCGAAAGCTCGAATTACTATGTCCAAAGGTATCCAGCGCGCCAAAAAGTTAAAACGTCCTTCCTTTAGCGATAAGAACCAGAAAAAAGCTAAATAATAATTAAACTTAGTCAGATTGGTGGGAACTTACGATGAGTCGAAGAAGAACCAGCAAAAAACAAAGCGGAAGTCAGTCGCAAATTCTCCTGGTCTCTATCCTGATTATAATCGCGGTAGTAATCGGTGGCTATTTTCTGTATCAAAATTTGCAGCCAGCACCTGTCCCTGTACCAACTGATACGGCGGACGAAAGCGAAAAACAGGTTGGCGATGCTTCACGACAAAACCCAACCGTTCCCCCTGGTACTATTGCCGCGCCCGTCCAGATTGGCAGTGGCGGTACGACCAAGACCGATTGGTACGAGCTTTATTTTACCAACCCGATTTATCCCAATAACCCCAAAAATCACCAGGGCGGGCCGGATGTACCTTTGGCTAAGTTGATGGATACGGCTACTAAAACGCTGGATGTGGCTGATTATGATTTTGATTTGGAAAGCGTCACTCAGGCTATGGTGCGGGCCAAAGGGCGAGGCGTAGTTGTTCGGATGGTGACGGATAGCGATACTATCAACAACGTCAAGAATAAAGAAGTGCAAGCTGCCTTTGCCAAACTAAAAGAGGCCAAGATTCCTTTTATTGGGGATGAGCGCGGCCCTATCATGCACAACAAATTTACCGTAGTAGATAATAAAGTAATTTCGACTGGCTCGATGAACTATACCGATGGCGACGCTTATCACCTGAACAATAATCTGATTATCATCAACAACTCGCAGTTGGCCCAAAATTACACTGCCGAATTTGAGAAAATGTTTGTCAAAAAACAGTTCGGCCCAAATAAAGATAAAGGTGTGCCAAATCCGGTTTTGACTATCAGTGGGGTTAAGGTTGAAAATTATTTCTCGGCGGAAGATGGCGTAGCCCAGCATATTATTGATACCATCAAGGCCAACGCCAAGCAAAGCATTTATTTTATGGCCTTCTCGTTCACTCACGATGGGATTGCTCAGGCAATGGAAGAAAAAGCCAAAGCCGGGGTAAAACTGGGTGGAGTATTTGAAACCACCGGCTCGGATACCGCTTTCAGCGAATATGGCAAGCTCAAAAAGGCTGGGTACGAGGTTTACACCGACGGCAATCCCTGGGTAATGCACCACAAGGTGATTATTATTGACGAGCAAATCGTGATATTTGGCTCGTTCAACTTTAGCAGCAACGCCGACAAAGCCAACGACGAAAATTTGCTAATTGTCTACGATGCGGTAATGGCAAAAGCCTTCAAAGCCGAGTATGACCGGGTACTGACCCTGGCTAAAAATCCGCCCGTCAAGAAAGGGGCTAAATAATTCGAGTAGGGCTTGCACCAACGGTAGGGGCGAATTGCATACACCTTTTAGCCTTGCGTCAGGTCAAACGGGTGTATGCGATTCGCCCTTACGCCAAAGCTTGACTTACTATTTAGGCAATTTGGTATAGGCAACATTCAGAGTTGGCTTATAACAGCTTGTTAATATGTATTTAACCGAATTTAAAAGCGGGCTGATAAATTTTACAATTTATTAAATCGGTTTTAATCTTACAATAACACCTCCTTAAATCTCCTCAATTAACATGATTAGGCGCTACGGTAACTGCTCCCGAAGCAGCTTTTTTTCTGTATCAGACCCTTATATCGGTTAGGAGCGCGAGCGTAAACTAGATTGTCCTACTTTAGTCGGGGTAATGATTTTTACGCTTGATTTTGTGTGATTGTGTATAACCCAGAAGGAGAGTTAAATCAACTACCCCAGCCCTAAAGGGCGGAGCTTGTCGCTAACCTAACGGCCTAAACCGCTAAGTTGCCACGATAGGTCGGTTGACACGTTCTGGCTAGGAACGTCGGGGTTCACCCGGAGCGGCCCACTACCCTTAGACAGCTTTAGCCGAGGTCACAAGCTGGGGCGATTACTCGCCGCTATACCGAGGGTAGCATGGGTTAAACCACCTCTTGCGGTGGAGTGGCAGGGGCGCTTACTGACCGGGTGGTCAGCCCAAAACTGTTTCGGGCCGGATGGCCTGATGTGCCTTAAAGTACAGCGTATTTTAAGTACCTGCCTGGGCTTTACAAGCCCTACTAGAATTATAGCACAAGAATGAGGTCAAACTCAAACGGATGTGCTATTGAAAGATGGATTATAGGTGGCTTACGCTACAAACGGTGGTACTTACGTTGGTGGCGCTTCCTTGTGGATAACCAATACTGGCACTAAAGAGCAACAGGAAGCCGCCTGGGATTTCGTAAAGTTTGCTTCTCAGGCCGATACTCAGGCTTTTTGGTCGGCTAATACTGGCTACTATCCGACTCGCAAAGGGTCGTATGAGCTTAAAGAGATGAAGGACGCACTGGCAAAATACCCGCAATTTCAGGTAGCAATTGACCAGTTGCGGGCTACTGAACCCAGCATTCCAACGGCGGGGGCGGTTGTACCGACCTTCGTGGGTACTCGTTCGGAAATTGAAGCAGCGATTGATAATTTCCTGACCGGCAAAGTACCCACCGCTAAAGCAGCGCTCGATGATGCCGTCAAGAAATCGAACGATAAACTGGATGAGTATAATTCTACCGTAAAATAACCGCTTTTTGGCGACTTGGTAAAGGTCTGACTTCAATCAGACCTTTGCCTTTTTTTGCCTCAGTCCTCAGTCCTTCTCCCTAGTGTTGCCGTCGCTCGATCAGGTTGTCGTCTTCATCGTAGCGTTCTTCGACGACTGTGCCGTTGGCTTCGTTATCTTGCATGTAGATGCGGAAAGTATCATCTGGGTTAGCGTAATCCATATTGTCCCGAATTATCTGCAAAATCACCTTTATATCATCCTTGCTGGCCTCAATATTAGCAATAAACTTCATGGCGGGATTCCTTTCTTTGTATACACACAAAATTAAAACAGGGTTAGTAGACCAATATTTGAATCAGTACTCAAGTTTTCAATAGCGAGGTAATTTGCACGAAGCAACCCTTCCAAAGTTTTGGTAGAGCAATTGCCACGTCTTATCCAGACAACTTTAGGAGGAAATCCTAACGCTACAGTAAAATCGTTAAAATCGGCATCTTTCGTAACAATTATAAAGCCTTCTAACGCGGCGTAATTCCACACAACCTGATCCGATGCATCTCCCATTCCAAGAGTTGATACATGTGACGAACCTGGAAAAAGGTCTATTAAAAGACTAACCAGGCGCGGCGATAAATTCTGGTCAAACAGTAATTTGGCAGTCACGGCTGGACTGCCAGATTACTACGCTCACGGTCGGCGGCATAGCTAAGGCAAGCCAAAATGTCTTGTTGGGTCAAATAGGGAAAATCTTCCAGGATTTCTTGATAAGTCATGCCGGAAGCAAGATAATCCAGTACATCGTAAACCGTGATTCTCATTCCCCTGATGCAGGGTTTACCACCCCGTTTGCCCGGTTCAATTGTGATAATATCTTTGTAATTCATTTCTTTCTTCCCTGACTATTATCTTTGCCTGCGGCTGCCGCTCAAGGCGGTAAATATGACTATATCCAGCACGATAATCGCCAGCAAACCCCAGGGCGGTGGCTTGTAACCAAGTACCAGTAGTATACCAAAGCCCAGCGTTAGAGCCAGGTTAATGAGCAGAATAACACAGCCGAAGCGACCAGACATGAGTCAGCCTTTCTACGATTTTTCTTAATCAGAAACTTTAGCCCAGCCGATAAACTTGGTAGGGGTGGGGTTCCCTGCCGAATTTAGACTGGCAACCGAGTTGGGCGGGGAGACCCCGCCCCTACGAAATCTAAACTATTTTCAGGTGGTCTATAGAAACCAAAAATTCCTAACGTAAATTCCCCAGCGCCTCGCGGTCAATCGTCGAATAATACTTGGCGGCGGCGTGGTGGACGACCAGCGCGGCGGTGGATTGTTCTGGGTCGAGTTGGTGGGCTTCGGTGATGCTCACGCCGATTTCGTCGGTGACAGGCATTAGCTCGAAAAGCTTTTGCTGGTCGCTCAAGTCGGGACAGGCCGGATAGCCCCAGCTATAGCGCTTGCCCTGCTCCCGTTCCAGCTTTAGCTCTTGTCGGACAAGGCGATGCACGTAATCGGCGGCGGCTTCGGCGATAGAACTTGCCAGCCCGTGAATAAAGTAGGCCCGGCTGTAATCTCCGGCTTTGTTCAGCCGTTCGCAATACTCGCTGGCAACCTGTCCGGCAGTCACTACCTGTAACGGAATTACGTCGGGTTGCCCGTTTTGGAACTCGCGGGCGAAATAATCGCTCAGACACAACTTCTCGCCTCCCGGTTGGCGCGGGAAGCTAAAGCGGGTCAGTTCGCGGTTGAAATTAGTTGAGTCAAGCATAACTACTTCTTCACCATCGGCCCGGCAGGGGAAGTAGCCGTAAATCGCTTTGGGCGCGAGAAAGTTCTCGGTTTCGGCTTCGCGCTGCAACTGAGTTAAGAGCGGCTCAAATTCTTCGCGCACCAATCGTTCATATTCGCCCGGAGCGCGCTTTTTGTCGCTACCACCGCCCCAGTGTAGCCGGAAAAGTGTGTTCAAATCCAGTAGCTTAACCAGCTCATCGAGTGGCAATTTCTCCAGCGTTTTGAAGCCCCAGAACGGCGGCTTGGGTAGCGTAGTTACATCGGCTACGCCGCTGGGCCGGGTTGAGCCGTTGGCTCTGGCGTTCTGGGCAACTTCTTCGGCGATACGGGCCTGGGTTGCTGCCAGCTTTGCGTCGCGCTCGGATTGCTTCACCAGCGAAGCCTGCGCTTCTTCCAGCACTTTTTGCCGGATAGCCGGGCCGTGTACCGGGTCGGTTAGCTTGTCCACCACATCCAGCCCTTCAAAAGCATCCTTGCAATAAAACACGCCGGGAATGTAGGGTGTGGCGGGGTCGGCATCAATAAAGCCAGTGCGGTAGCCGAAGGGCCGATTAATCGCCGCCCCTCCAATCAACACCGGGAAGTTCAGGCCGCGTCGGTGCAACTCTTTAATACAGAGCGGCATCTGCTTTGAGGTGCTGACCAGCAAAGCCGACAGACCAATCGCGTCCGCCCCGACCTCAATTGCCTTCTCGATAATAGTGTTGACCGGGACTTGCTTGCCTAAATCGTAGACGGTGTAGCCATTGTTGGTTAAAATGGTGTTGACCAGGCTCTTGCCGATGTCATGCACATCGCCAAAGACGGTGGCGATTACCACTTTGCCTTTGGTGTAGCCTTCTTTCTTTTCCAGATAGCGTTCCAGATGGGCGACGGCTTTCTTCATCACCTCGGCTGATTGCAGCACGAACGGCAAAATTAGCTCGCCTGCCCCGAATTTATCGCCAACTTCTTTCATGGCGGGTAGTAGCACTTCGTTCAGGGTCGGTACTGCGCCCCGGTTCTCGACCTCGGCATCAATCAGGTCTTCGATACCTTCTTTGCGGCGGTGAACAATCTGGTAATGAATTTTCTCAGCCGTCGTCATACCGTCGGTCACGTTCTCGGCTTCCTGCTTCTGGGCCGCGCCAGTGTTGGACTCAAAAAATTGGATGAAGCGGGGCAGTGCGTCGGGGTCGGTGTTGAAAATCAAATCGTCGCAAAGTTTGCGCTGCTCTTCCGGGATTTCGCTGTAGGGCGTGATGTGGCTGGGGTTCACAATCGCCAAATCCAGCCCGGCCTGTACCGCGTGGTGCAAAAAGACCGAATTCAGGACGGCGCGGGCGTGCATCTTCACGCCGAACGAAACATTGCTCACTCCTAGAATAGTCAGCACTTCAGGTATAGCAGCCTTTACTCGGCGAATACCCTCCAAAGTTTCGGCGGCATCCTGGCGCAAATCCTCCTGCCCGGTTGTTACCGGGAAGGTCAGTACATCGAAAATGAGCGCGTCGTCCGGCTGACCGTATTCGTCATGGACAATATTGCGGATGCGCTGGGCAATCGCCAGTTTTTTCTCGGCAGTGTGAGCCATGCCTTCTTCGTCAATCGTCAGGGCGATAACCGCCGCGCCATGTTCGCGCACCGATGGCATCACGGTTTCGATACGTTCGCGTCCGCGCTCCATATTAATCGAATTGACGATTGCCCGACCGGGATAAGTTTTTAGGGCAGTGGCAATCGTGTCCGCCTCAGTCGAGTCAATTACTAGCGGTGCTTCGATAGCGGTAGCAAGCTTTTTAATCGTGCGGCGCATCTGCTCAGTTTCATCGCCGCGTTCGGTCAGGGCCACGCAGACATCGAGAGTATGCGCTCCGCCCTCAACCTGCTCACGGGCAATCGTCATCAGGCCGTCGTAATCGTCCACCAGCAGCATCTGCTTGGCCTTCTTGCTGCCCTGGCTATTAACCCGTTCGCCGACCAGCATCGGGGCAGGTTCTTGATGCAGTGAAGTCGCCCGGATGCTGCTGGCGACCATCGGTTCGTTAGTAAATTCGCGCTGCGGTGCTGGTCGTCCCCACACGCTTTCCACCAATAATTTGATATGGGCCGGAGTTGTACCGCAACAGCCACCCACAATATTCAGCCCCAATTCTTCCACAAACTCGGTCAAGATTTTGGTCATCGGTTCGGGGGTCATCGGGTAATAGGTGCGTCCGCCGTCGTTGATGGGTAATCCGGCGTTGGGCAGACAACTCAGTTTAACTTTGCTATGTTCGGACAAATAGCGCAAGGGGTCGCGCATATGTTCCGGCCCGGTGGAGCAGTTCAGCCCAATAATATCCGCCCCCAAACTTTCCAGAATAACCATGACAGCGGCAATATCCGTCCCTAGCAACATTCGCCCGTTATTATCCAGCAAGCTGACCTGGGCCTGGGTTGGCACCCAGCGCCCCAGCTTTTTAATCGCCGCCCGAATACCGAACATGGAGGCTTTGACCTCTAAAATATCCTGGCTGGTCTCAATCAGCAGCACATCCACGCCGCCCTCAAGTAGCGCGGTGGCCTGTTCGGTGAAAACCTCGACTAACTGGTCGAACGTAACGTTGCCCAGCACCGGGTCTTCCGACGAGGGCAAAAAGCCAGTCGGCCCGATTGAACCCGCCACAAAACGCGGGCGAGTCGGGTCGGCCTGAGTAAAGCGGTCAGCCGCACGGCGGGCAATTGCGGCGGCCTGATAATTAATCTCGTAAGTTTTTTCAGCCAGCCCGTATTCGTCCAGCTTCAGGCGACTGCCCGTAAAGCTATCGGTCTCGACAATATCGCAGCCAGTCGCAAAGTAGGCGCTATGAATTTCTTCAATAACATCGGGCCGGGTCAGCACCAGATACTCGTTACAGCCCTCGTATTGTGCGCCGCCAAAATCCGCCGCACCCAAATTCCGATCCATTAACTGCGTCCCCATCGCGCCATCATAAACCAGCACGCGCTTTTCCAGTTCCTGCCAGAATTTTGAGTTTTGCTTGCCTGCTTCTTTTACTAAATCTAAATCTCTGCCCACGTTTGACTTATCCTCCTGAAAATTACAGAAAATCCTTCCCCTTAACTCCGGCTAAAGCCTGGAAAGCTCTTAGTTTTTGTTTTTTTTGCAAAAAAAACAAAAACTAAGGAAAAGATATTCCTTAGCTTTTGAAAAAATTTTCCTGGAAAATTTTTTCAAAAGCTAAGAGAAAAGCAACCTTTTATATTTGAAAATCTTTCGTAGAAAGATTTTCAAATATAAATAAACAAAAAGCCTTCCGGCATATTCTAAAGGAAGGCTTCAGGTTCCCGCGCTGCACCGAACGGGCCTATCTTTCCCTGCCGGGCTGGATGTAGCACCTTGCTCCGATTGGTTAAATCGGTCAGGTTGCTAGAGGTTCAACGGGCCAGTTCCCTCACCTCTTCTGGATAGTTGCATCAGCTATTAACTTGTCTCCCAAATCTTAGCACAAAAGGGCCGTAGGGTCAATCACAAATTGGCTTTGACGAATGTGGTTATTTTGTCGGTAGCCTCCTGCGAAAATTTCAAATTAGGATTGGTGTAATCGGTTTCTGGGTTAGGCGTACCCGGCACTTCCTTGAAGACGTGGTTCACGTTTGCCAGTTCAAAAAGATTGGCTTTGCTATTTCCGGCTTTCTGAAAGCCCTGCGCCAGACTTTGCACATCACTGCACGGCACTTGCTGGTCTTTCTGTCCGCACAGCATCAGCACCGGCAAAGTATTGGGCAAGCCAGCCGCTATTTTTGCCGGGTCGTATTTGGCGACCTGCGCCAAAAATTTCTCGTTCGCTGGCGAGAAAAGCGCCACGAAACCCTGGCTTACCGTATCGGGTAGCTTTTCCTTCTCGTACAAACTTTTTATTATCTGGTCTAATTCGGTCAGGTAAGGTGCTGCCACTTCTTTATTACCGCCAGTCTGCTGGTCAATCAAATTGGTTAGCTGAGTCCGTATCGTTTCCAGATAGGGCTTGCTCAGTGGTGCAGCCAGTATTAACGCCTTCACGCCGTTAGTAGCTTTAAGCTGGTCAGCCGCCACCAATGCGATTAAACCGCCTTCGCTATGCCCCAAGAGCATAATCCGTTGTGGGTCAACTTCGGGCCGCACCTTTAGAAATTCGTAGGCGGCCTTCGTCTGGTCAACAAAAGTATCAAAGCCAACTTCTTTGATATTGCTTTTAAAACTTCCCAGTCCAGTTTTGCCCGTCCCAATTTTGTCATAGCGAATTGAAATTACGCCCTGGTCTGCTAATATTCGGGCAAAATTCAAGTGTGAATTTATCTGACCTTGCAGGAGCGTGTTATTCCCGTTGCGGTCGGTCGGGCCGCTACCCGAAATTAATACTGCTGCCGGTAATTTGCCAGTCTTGCCTTCAGGTATCAGCAGCGTGCCGTAAATGGTATCTTTACCCGAAGTAAAGCTGATTTCCTGTTCATCCTTTGCCAAAGTTGGGCCTCCTGCTGGTGAGCCAGCTGTAACTGCCGCCGTAGTTGCGGGAGCAGCAGTTGCCGCCGTAGTTGCGGAAGTAGTCGCTACCGAGGTAGTAGTGGGTGCCGTATTGGTCGGCACGACGGTAGTTGCCGGGGCAGTCGTTGGGGCAACCGTAGTCGGTGGGACGGTGGTTGCTGGAACGGTAGTCGCCGCCGCCGTTGTTGCCGAGGCAACCGTGTTGGTTGGATTGGTATCCCCGCACGCCACTAACAAAATACATAGAATCAAGAATAATCCAGTTGATAAATTTAAAAACTGCTTTAACGTACTTTTAGTACTCACAAACTCACATCCTTTAGTCCAAAAATTTGTTTCATAAATAATCCGAACTCAAATTGTACTACATAAAACTATATCCAACTTTTCCAACTTTGTATTACAGCATCTATGTCGTCAGTTGCGGATTGATTGCCTAAAAGTACAAAATCAGTGAGTGGAATACGTTTATTTCCGGGTTCGGTTTTAGTATTGTCATTCGTAGCAAGCAGTTGTAATTGTTCATAATGATTAGATGCTGGTTTACTTACATAATCGCCCATCGGGGCAGAACCGTGGGCGAAACGGCGCAGCATAACTTCAAGGGCTACTGGGCTTTCGTCCATTCCAATCCAACGCCGCCCCAGTTTAGAAGCTTCATCCAGGGTGGTTCCAGACCCGGCAAAGCAATCGAGAACAATATCTCTCGGATTTGACGACGCTTCAATAATTATATCAAGCAGGGCCGGATTTTTCTCGGTTGGGTAACCAGTAATTTTGGAATTCTGATTTTCGCTATCTCGAAACTCGTGCCATATATCTTGCAAAGGTATGCCACTGCTATCATCAAGATAAATTTTACGACGAGGATTACCATTAGGCGACCAATAAATTTCTCCCCTTGTATTCATCTCGTCTAATTGATCTGGCGTATATTGCCAATGCTTGCCAGGTGGAGGTAAGACCCCGCGCCAAAGGCCACCTGTAGCGCCGTTTCGCACTCCCGGTGCGTGAACGGGTACTTTTTTGTAACGTCGGCCTGTCTCTGGTTCAATACAGGTGTATTCTTTTTTTGCTCTTTCGTTTGTCCATTGTTCCACAGGCCGATTCCAGACATAGGAATTTGTCTTGGTATAGAATAAAATATAATCGGCAATATTTCCATAGGTTTTGCGGGTATAATTTTTGTGACTGCTTTTGCGACGGGTAATGAAATTACGATAATTCTTCGGCCCAAAAATTTCGTCCATAATTACCTTGATATGGAACACCATATTTTCATCCAGATGCACGTAAATTGAGCCATCCTCTGCAAGTAGTTCTCGAAGAAGCACCAGCCGTTGTCTCAAAAATTCTATATACTTTGTGCCTGTTAGCAAATCGTGGTAAGCATCATTTTGGGTTCTTGATTGAAACACTCCGTTTGTAGCAAAAGGTGGGTCTATGTAAATTAAGCGCACTTTTCCGCACACTTCAGGTTCTTTCACTAGTTGGGCAAGAAAAGGCAGATTATTCCCATAATATAATCTGTTGACCTGATTCTCTCTGCTCCAAAGTACTACAGGCTGGGCTGGTGGAGTTTGTAGAATATCCGCTTCGAGCTTCTTTCCTTGGTAGGTTAATTGTATCGAAGAATTACTTAAAATTTCGGAAAGCTCTGTTGTAGCCCATTTTGTTTTAGTCTTAGGAACACTGGTTGCCATGCTATTACTCCACCTCAGAAAAGAGCCATTCTCGTGTAATACGTTCAGGAATCATACGAAGCGTGACAATCTGTATCTTACCTTTCCAACTTTCCTCAAGACGAGCATAGTCATTCCACATCGAGCCAAGTAGTAGCCCAGGGCCGTCATTTACAAAAATCAGTTTGGTAGGAAGTCTACGTTCGCCAGTATAAGTCAAGATTTCGCGTGCCACATCCCGATAGCCACCAGTGCGGTCATCTTCTTGCCCTCCTCCTCGGTCTCCGTCATACCTTGCCAAACCTATTGCAAGGACGGTCTGACGGTCAGGGTCATAAATCACGAAGTCAACCGGGCGTTTAGGATTGGGGTAATCTTCAAAAACTTTTCCCATAGCCACGTCTTTACCAGCCCGTTCCGGGCCATCTACAGGCAAATCAAGAAAGCGTGAGCGGAATAGCTCAAAAAATCGCTCTGTAAGGTCATAGCCCTTTTAACCGCGATCCTTATACTCCCACAACAAGGCGCAAAGCGGTTCATCTGGAATAGGTCGAGATGAAAAAGCCGCCTGTACTTTTGGAATTGGTCGGAAATCTTTCCCAAATTTTTCAATGATTTCTTCGGTTTTGCTTTTTACCTTAAGCATCTCAACGGGTGTACCCGGACTAACGTAACGCTTGAAGACCCGCGCCAATTGAATCCGCATCCACCCTTCTCGCACGCTCATAATCTCACGGAAAAGCCGCTCCGAAGACTCAGAAGTACGCAAAAGCTGACCAAACATTTCTAAGACTGGGCTATACAGTAGACAAGTGTCTGTAAGAATGTCTGGGTAAAATTCGCCAGTGAGCAACGTAATCCAGTTATGAGCATCTTTCTTGTAATCTGCAAAACTTGTCGGGGGCGGTACGTTTGTCATCTAATTCGGTCACTTTCTAAAACACAAACCTTTGAGAAAATTGAGATGTTTCTCAGAATTGCGAAAGAGGAAAGAGGAAGTAATGGAGTTATTAAATTTCCTCGTTCCTC
>JBBQXW010000170.1:0-15271 GCA_038209275.1 Chloroflexia bacterium
GGAACGATTTGCGAAGTTGCCAGGTGTTTTGATTGGTACAGTTGCCGCATCTTTGTTTCCTGTAAATATTTTATGGTCAAAACCCGTCATTTAATTTGTGAATAAATTTTAATGTAGATTTGTGTTTCAGTCAATATTAAACTCTAGGTCTTTAGACCAATTTTCTTTCCGTCACAATAGCCCCACCAGCTTTTTCTCTGGTATAATGCACATGAGTGCTACAACATAGTTCAAGCATAATCAACCACTTAAAGTTAAAATTATAATAGTTGTAACTAACCACCATATGACTTAGAGAACCGGGAAATAAATTAAAATTCTTGGCGTTCTTTGCGCCTTGGCGGTTCATCTTTAGAGACAGGAGATAAGGCAATGCTAGAAACGGAGCAGCGACTATTCAACCAGGTAATAACCTCGGAAGAAGAATTACGCGAGATTATTGGGCAGGCCCAGGAGCGAACGAAACGCAAAATTATTCGAGCCTTAGACCAGCATTGCCGTGAATTTATCGCTGCTTCGCCTTTCCTTGTAATTGGAACTACCAATGCCGAAGGTCAAGGCGATGTTTCGCCACGTGGCGACGCGCCCGGTTTTGTGCTGGTGCTGGACGAAAAGCGATTAGTTATTCCCGAACGCCCCGGCAATAAATTGGCCGATACTCTTACCAATATTCTTGTTAACCCGCATGTCGGTTTGATATTTCTAATTCCAGGGATAAGCCAGACCTTACGGGTAAACGGGCGGGCTTCGGTCTTTCAGGATGCCGCCATTCTGGAGCGGTTGGCCTTCCAGGGCAAAGTGCCAAAACTGGCTATCGGGGTGGAAGTAGAAGAAGCCTTTTTGCATTGCCCCAAAGCCTTTGTACGTTCCCATCTGTGGGAAACCGAAACATGGCCCGACCCGGCAGGCGTAAAAAGCATGGGCCAAATGCTGGAAAGCCAGATTAATCTGCCCGGCATGACTGCCGCCGTAATTGATTGCAACGTGGAAGATAGCGTTCGCAATCGCCTGTACTAATCTATAAAGTTCTCGCTTTAGTTGCGCTGCTAACAATATGACAAAGTCCACACTGTCCATAATATGAACTTTTCTTTTAGCTTTAGCCTGAGTGTAAAGCAAAAATTTTGATTTAGTACTAGAACTGAGAATTTATGCAAGAAATAAAGAACTCTTTTAATCCCCGGTTGGTCAACTATATTCAGCAGCACTACGGGAAAAATAGCCGCTACGAAATTGACCGTTATTTGCTGGAAGCGGGCCACAACCCGGCAGAAATTGAAGCGGTCTGGGAGGCGTTAGCGTTAGAGGATATTGCCCCGGCGAAAGCGAAAGCAGGTCGCAAATATTTTAATCAGCAATTTTTCTTGATGCTGGCGCTGGCGCTGGGTATTGTGGGCCTACTTTTCGTGCTGCTTGGCCCTAAAGAGACCAATGTTTATAATGACCCGGAAAAGTTGCTCCGCGAAGCCAAAATAGGCGAGACCACTAATATCGTCTTTCGGGGTGGCAAAACCGTTTTGCTATGCAGCAACAAACCCGATAACGTATTGGAATGTGCCTGGCAAATTAAAGAGAGTTCGACCAGCGCGGTAATAGTACGCTTTCCAAAAAGCAAAAATTTAGCCCCGTCCTCGGCAGGTTATTATCATCAGGTTCGGATTATCGAGCGACAGGGCGATAAACTGATAACCGAAATTGAGAAAGAGTACAACCCGTAGGTTTATTTGCTTAGGGCAAAATTTTTCAAAATTTTGCCCCAAGCACTGGTGATTTTCGGTATACAACCTTTGGCAGACAAACATGGGAGGACAAACCAACATGGGTAAAAAAGTGTGGATTTTTAGAGGAGGGCTGGTAGGGCTACTCCTCGTTTTTTTCTTGGCGCTAACAACGGTAGCACTGGCAGCCCCAAAAATAGTAGCAATTATCCCGGTGCAAATCAGCCCCAACGGTATCTGGACTAATCCAATTACTAACCGTACTTATGTGAGTAATAGCAACAGTAACACCGTCTCGGTAATTGATGGCTTGACTAACACCGTGCTGGCAAACGTGCCGGTAGGCAACACGCCCATCGGGGTTAACGTGAACTCGACCACCAACCGTATCTATACCGCCAACGAGTTTAGCAATGATGTGTCGGTAATTGACGGGACGACCAATACGGTGATAACCAATGTCCTGGTAGGCGCTTTTCCGGCAGGGGTCGGGGTTAATTCCACCACTAATCGGATTTATACCGCTAATAACGGGGCAGGCTCGGTTTCGGTGATTGATGGCACCAACAACACCGTATTGACGACTTTACCAATCGGCGGTGCGCCTTATTCGATTAATGTCAATTCTGTGACTAATCGGGTTTACGTGGGCAATCGAGGCAATAATACTCTGGCAGTAATTGATGGCCTGACCAACTCGACACTGGTGACTGTGCCGGTGGGTACAGCGCCCAACACCATTGCGGTCAATACTGCAACCAACCGCATTTATGTACCCAATACTGGCAGCAACAACGTTACGGTAATTGATGGAGCTACCAACAACGTGCTAACCACTATCCCGGTCGGCTCTAGCCCATCCGGGGCATCGGTCAACACTGCGACCAACCGCATTTATATCTCCAATGGCACCGACGGCACAATCTCGGTAATTGACGGTACTACGAATACAGTCTTGAATACTTTTGCCGGGGCGAATCCGGCGGATATTTCGGTCAACCCTAACCTCAACCGAATTTACGTGACCAATTACAATAGCCAGACCGTCACCGTGCTGGCTGACCCGGTGCCGCCAACTATCAGCAAAGCCTTTGCCACCACCTCAGTTCCTTTGAACAGCGTTACCAGCCTGACTTTCACCCTGACCAATCCTAACCGCCTGGATAAACTTACCGAAGTAACTTTTACCGATAATTTTCCTGCCGGGCTACAGGTCGCGCCCGCCCCAAACCTGAACAATGGCTGCGGTGGCACGTTAACGGCGAGTGGCAGCCAAATCAAGCTGGACAAAGGCGTGCTGGAAGCCAACCAAACTTGCACAATTAAGGTAGATGTAAAGGCAACCACCGCTGGCGATAAAAACAACACCACCGAGCCGATTAGCGCCGCCGAAAGTGGCGTGGGCAAAGCCAGCAATACCGCCACGCTATCGGTCAGGGCGGGCGGGCCGCAGGCGCAACTACGCTTCGCCCATCTCGCCCCGGTGACAGCCAACGTTGATATTTATGTCAACCGAAAATTGCTGCTCTCAAATGTGGCTTACGGTACAGTCAGCCCTTACTTTCCGTACAGGCCCGGCACTTACGCGATTGATATAATCAAGACTGGACAGAGTCTGAGTTCCGAACCGCTCAGTTCGGAAAGTATTGACCTTGAAAATAGGGAGGCTTACACCTATTCGCTGCTCAATTTCAACGACGACACCAGCGTCTACTCCTATTTCTATATAGACGACCTGAAAGCTCCGGCGGCAGGCAAAGCCAAACTCAAAATATTGCACGCCTCGCCCGATGCTGAAGCGGTAGACGTAGTGGTAAAAGGCGGCGCAACACTGGCCTCCGAAATCAACAATGGCGAGAATACCGAATATTTGCAACTAAATCCCGGAACTTACGTGTTGGAAGTGCGCCAAATTGAAACGGGCAAAGTCTTATACACCACGCCACCCCTCAACCTGAAAGCCGGGGTCATCTACACCGCCATCGCCGAAGGTCTGGTAAACGGCAAACCAACCTTTAAAGTGGATTTGGTGACGGATGTAGGTGCTTGAGATACAACGTTTAGTATTGGCTTATTACATTTGCATATCGCATCAAATTAAGGTTTAAGCTCAATACCATTCAAATAACTTCTGTAGGAGGGCGCTGTGCGCTCGATTTGCGGGTAGCGTCAATTCAAAAATCGAGGGCGCAGCCCCCTCCTACCGCGATTTTGCCCTTATTTGAACGGTATTGATGTTACAACCCAATCGCCAAACTTATAGTGTAGAGGAATACCTGTGGCAGGAGCAACGCTCTACCGTCAAGTTCGAGAATTATTTAAGGCTGGAGGCTGGGGGTGAATACCAGGCAATGGACGCGCAGAAAGCCCTGAGCGCCGCTAAGGTAGACCAGTTGTTGTTAGTGTTAAAGCAACCCAACTTGCCGTTGCATAACAACCCGGCAGAATTAGGGGCCAGGCAACGGGTACGCAAGCGCGATGTGAGCCTGGCAGAAGCTCCAGTCCAACCAGAAGATTTAGAGGGACAGGCGCTGGTCTCACGTAGCGTTAAAACTTCGGTCGCCATCGGCGAAGAATTACGTACCATCTACCAATATCGTCCGCGTTTTACAGCCGGGTGCATGAGCATCATTCAGCCAGAGATGGGTCGGACAGGTATAACCTCGTTCTGGCAAATCTGCCAGATGGCGGTCGCTTTTCACTGCCGGGTGATACCTCATGCCAGCATCGGAGTCGGATTATTCCAGGCCGCCAGTTTGCAAGTCGCGGCGGCGCTGCCCAATCTGGTTTATCACGAGTACCAGCACTCTATTTTCGACAAGAACTTGCCTTACCTTAATGGTAATATGCGTTGCGAGGCTGGCTATTTTTATCTGCCAGAAGGGGCAGGATTGGGAGTTGAGCCAACCGAAGAACTCTTCAAATATATTGTGTCGGTCTAATCTGATCCCGGTTTTGCCCCGAAAAAAAATGCGCGCGTTAGCCAGACAATATTCTTAAATATTATTTTTGCGTGGGAGAATTACCGTAAAAACACTCCCTCGCCCCGTTTCACTTTGTACTTCTATACGCCCACCGTGAACCTGAGCCGTCCATTGCGCTATTGCCAGACCCAAACCACTACTGCCGCTCCTGGTGCGGGCGTTATCCGCCCGGTAGAAGCGGTCAAACAGGTAAGGCAGATGTTCAGGTGCAATCCCCTGTCCGGTATCTTGTACCTTTATCCAGACTTCGGCAACACCATTTTGCTCAACCGTTACCGTTATTTTGCCGCCTTCCGGGGTATATTTTACTGCGTTACTCAACAGATTGTAGAACAGTCCAATTAGCAGGGCTGGATCACCATTGAGCCAGGTTTCCTGCTCGCTAGTTTGGTCGCACTCCAGCCTTAGTTCCTGCTTTTTCTGCTGGGCCAGTCGGCTAATTCGCTCCACTGCTTCTTCTACCAGTTCTTCCAGTACCACCTGACGCGGGCGCATTTCCAGTTCACCACTGTCGGCGCGGGCCAGCAGCAACATATCATCAATTAGCTTTGTCATACGTCCAGCTTCACTGGCTACCAGTTCCAGCGAACGCTGGTAGTCTTCCGGGTCGCGGGGTCGCCGCAACATTAAAGTAGCCTCAGCTTCAATTACGGAAAGAGGAGTGCGTAATTCGTGCGAGGCATCAGCCAGAAACCGGCGCTGGCGATTAAAACTGGTTTGCAACCGAGTAGTCATTTCATCAAAAGTCTGGGAAAGCTGGCCCAATTCATCTTTGGATTTTAATCCAATGCGGCGGCTCAAATCGGTGGCCCCGATTTGCCGGGCCGTCGCTGTAATGGTTTCAATTGGACGAAGGGCGCGACCCGCCACAAAATTACCGATTAACAGACTGGCTAACAGCGCCAGCGGTAAGCTGACTAAAAGCAGTTGACTCATGGTACTAAGCAGTGTAGCGGTTTCTTCATAAGAGCGACTATCTACATAAATCGCCAGCAATGCTGGCGGACTCTGGTCATTTTCAGGATTGGACAAACCGTAAATTGGGCGAGCATACAATAGATAATGTTGTGCCTGATTTCTCTGCCCAGGACTAGCCAGTACTACCTGGCTGTAATTTCCTGCCCCGGCGGGAAGTTGCCGGGCCGCTTGAACCTGAGTTGCCACGGTTTTATTGTTCAAAAAACCGTCAGACCCATCCGCCCGCACCGTGCCATCGGGATTAAAGAAAATGAGGGTACTTGATAAATTGTTAGCATCTACCTGAAATTCAGAAATAATTCTTGGTTTACCATCTTTATCCACCAGGGGACTATCATCCTCAGAGCTTAGTAACTGTCCTGGTAAGCGAAGAGTTGCGTCGGAACGGTGGGACGATTGTAGCATGTCATCTGCCTGAATACGCATCTCCTGTTGCAACCGCCCGTTAAGGGTCTGGGACACAATAAAATAGAGGCCCAGACCCACCGCCAAGAGCATGAGGATAAATAGCCCGGTGAAAATCAAGGTCAATCGTAATCGTATAGGTAAGCTCACTTTAACCAAAGCTATACTACCAGGCGATAGCCCGCCCCTTTAATAGTTTCAAACAATTTGTGTTCAAAAGGGTCATCCAGTTTGCGGCGCAAGCGCCGGATATAAACTTCAATCAGATTGGAATCGCTAGAAAACTCATTGTTCCAGGCGTGTTCTTCGATGACCTGTTTCGATAGCACGATACCAGGATGGCGCATAAAATATTCTAACAAACTAAATTCTTTGGTAGTTAGTTCGATGGTTTGCCCGACCCTTTGCACCTGCCGGGTCGCTACATCCAGCGTCAAATCGGCTACCTGTAACAGGTTCGTCCTCCCGGAGGATTGGCGACGGAGTAAGGCCCGCAACCGGGCGAGCAATTCATCAAAAGCAAAGGGCTTGGTCAAATAATCGTCTGCGCCACTATCCAACCCGATTACCCGGTCGGAAACAGCGTTCCGGGCGGTCAGCATTAGTACCGGAATAGCGATAGCCTGGCGGCGCAACTCGGTACAAATCTCCAGCCCACTTTTGCCCGGCAGCATCCAGTCCAGCACGATTACATCATAGGGATTTAGTTCAGCCAGATGTTGCCCGTCCAGTCCGTTTTCCGCCGTGTCAACAGCGTACCCTTCCTCAGTCAAGCCACGCACGATTATTCGATTAAGATTGGAATCATCTTCCACCACCAATACCCGCATAGTTTGTTTCATCCCTTCGCTCGTCATGCTGAGGTACGAAGCATCTGAGATTCTTCGCAAGCTCAGAATGACACAAGCAGGCGAAAATCCTACTTTTTATCTGCAACTTCGACCGAGTGGTCTGGCATTTATTTTAACACGCTCTTTTCACATTGCCTATAGCAAATTGCACAGGTAAGGGACTGGTAGGGGACTGATAGGGGGGACCTTAATGGTTGCTCTTAAACGCGGTGTCAAGTCAAAAGGGCGACCATTAAGGTCGCCCCTACCAAAAAGGGCCAATCCTTCTGCAACTTGCTGTATAACAATCAGGCTCCCATAAAAGATAACGAAGGCCAGTTGCCCCCCAGGAGTGGCTCAGGCTCTACCCCTAACCAATGCTTTAGGATGGTGGCATAGACCTGCCGGAAATCTACTCGGTGCTTGAAATTGCCATCGTCTAGGTCAGTCAAGCTGGGAGCCTGTCCATAAAGGCCGCCTTTCACCTGACCACCTAGCACTAAGAGAGGTTGCGCGCTACCATGGTCGGTGCCACCACCGTTTTCTTCTGGTCGCCGCCCAAATTCACTAAAGGTCATCGTGACTACCTGTTCGGACAGCCCCATCTGGCCCAGGTCGGCATAAAAAGCCGCCAGACTTTCCGACAAATCTTTAAGCAACTCGGCATGTTGGTCGGTTTGATTAGAATGGGTATCAAAGCCACTTAACCGCACATAAAATACTCTAAAATCGAGGTCGGCTATTAACAATTGCACTACCGCCGCCAGTTGGCGGCCCAACTCGCTATCGCCATAACCTTTTCGTTCGCCTGACTCTCTGGTCTGGCGGGCCAGCACGTCGGCGGTAGAAAGTGCATCCAGCGCACTGGCCCGCACATATTCAGCCAACCCATCCTGGCTCACTCGCTGGTAAATTCGTCGGGCCTGGGCCAGTCGTTGCACACCATCACTAGCGTAATAGTCATCAGCCTGAAATTTGAAATCTTCCAGGCCATTTATAGCTGGTACTAAAGTGGTACGGCTATACAACGTCAGGGGACTTTCCCCTACCAGACTGGCGGCTTGCCGATTGCCGTTAGATTGGGTTTCCAGATAGCGGCCCAGCCAACCACTGCGGTCAGCTTTGCGCGGCGGTTGGGCCGATTGCCAGATGTCGGAAGCTTCAAAGTGGCTGTAGCTCGGATTAGGGTAGCCCACCGCCTGCACAATCGCTACCCGACCCTGTTGATAAAGTTTTTGGATAGCTGTCATGGCTGGATGTAAACCCACCCCGCTTGCCCCTTCCAGTTTCAAAACCTGTCTTTTGGGAATGGCAAGGCTGGGCCTTAGCTTGTAATACTGGTCGGTTTCAAAAGGAATGACTGTGTTTAGCCCATCGTTGCCGCCTTCTAATTCCACCACTACTAAAGCGCGTGGCCCGCCCGCCACTTTTGCCCCTGGCTGGTAAGAACTAAAATTTTTGGTCATAAATAGTGGCGCACTTGCGCCTGCCGTAACTATCAGCGCGCCTGCTCCCCCAAGTTTTAGAAATTTACGCCGACTTAACATGCTGACTTGCTCCTTCCAATTTATTTAACTTAGAACGTACCTCAGTGGGGGTTTGATTTATCAAACCCAGTTGGGCGCAATTATGCTTTTCAACTTTAAAATCCGTAAAGGGTTTTGGTAGGGGCGGAGTTTCCCCGCCCAATGTGACCTGACGCTCAATTCTGAGCGAGGAGACCTCGCCCCTACCTTGGCGAATTACTTTGTTAAACACCATCATTGCGCCCCTACTGGGACAGGTTCTTACTTCAACTGATATTCGGGATAACTCATTACTAGATGTATAATTCCTCGCAACCGGGCAGTATATTCATGCGCCCGTTCTTCTTTATCGTCCGCCTCACTTATCCAGGGCAGGACTGCGTAAGTACGTACTTCCTCTAATGCACCTGGCTGGTGGTCTAGTAGCAAGGTGGCAAGTTCGTCAAACAATTGGTTGGATAGGGTCGGGTGGTTCTTTTCCAGTTCAACCAGATAAGACAATGGCCCGGCTTGCTCGTTATCGGGCGCGACCAGTTGCCCGGTAAAGTTCACCCGCGCCAGATAAGTCGCGCTGTTTAGCCAGTGCCGACCACCCACCCAACCTCGCACATTGGGCGGAGCAAAAAGCGCCTGACCCATTCCCGTCAGCCATTCGCTTTCGATTTTTTTTCCACCGAGTGCTTTGACATTGCCCACGACCAGTTCTACCGGGCTTTTGAGAGTAGTCCGATAGGCTCTGGTCGAAAAAAATTCTGGATGCAGTAAAATGGCGGCTACCAGCTTTCTCAGGTCATACCCGCTATCGTAAAACTGGTTCCCCAATGCCGTAACTATGTGGTCTGGCGGGTCTGGATAAACAAAAAACGCCCAGAGCTTGCGCGTAATTAAATAGGCTACCTCGCGCCGTTGCAAGAGAATAGTAATGATATGGTCGCCGTTAAAATTACCCTTCTGGCCCATAAAGGTTTTAAGCCCATCGTCGTGGTCGTCGGCTGAGAAATTAACCCGGTAGTTGGAAGGCTGGTTTTCGTCGGTATTCAAATCATCCAATTGCCACCCGGTGAAGGCGCGGGCGGCTTCCCGCACATCTTGTTCGGTGTAGTGACCGATACCTATGGTGAATAATTCCATCAATTCGCGGGCAAAATTCTCATTGGGATTATCTTTGGTATTTTCCACGCTATCAAGGTAAGTGAGCATAGCCGGGTCACGGGCCATATCGCGCACCATTTGGGCAAAGTTGCCCAAACCGTAACGGCGGAAATAGCGATTTTGGGCTAACATCAGACCTGGGTCTCCCACTTTGGAAATAGAACTGGTGAAATGGTTATGCCAGAAAAGCGCCATTTTCTCCTGCAAAGGATACCGCGTGACAAGCATCACTTCCAACCATGCCTGTTGCAATTCGTACTGACCACAATCTGCGATAGCCAAATTTTTAGCTTCAAGGCGGGTAGTTAAGTCATTTTCTTTAGTGGCAGTGTCAGGGTTAAAAGTTAATAACTGGTTCACGATTTCGGCATGAGAAGCAGCAGCCAATCGGCGGGCTTCGGCCAGAGGTAAGCCAAAACCGGTTCGGCGTAAAAGATGAAAAGTTTGTATTAAGCGGTTATCTAACATTTAGCTTGCTCCTTGATAAACCATTGCGGCAATTTCTATTTATGCCCACAGATTTATTTTAAGGTTACAAGCTGAACCCTGGCTGAATTATGTGGTACGCTTTCATCTGTCTGATTCAACCGAACTTATTTAAACTGGAAGGCTACCCCGGGAGACCATTCTTTTCGAGGGCAAGCCTGGCTATGCTATAGAATAGTATAAGCTTAAAGTACAATTTTGGGTTCTGCCGCACTTTGCGTGAAAAGTTGAGGTATTTGTCGTTTAGTGCCTAACCCTCAAGCTCAATTTGCAAGAGCCATTTCGCCGATTCACGCAAAGTGCGGCAGAACCCGAAATCCCACCAATTTTTCAGCTACCCCAAGTTTTAAATGAAGAATTGAGAGCCTTTTTCCTGGGCAAAAATCATCTCATAAACTTGCTGAGAGCGGGGCAGACTACCAACATGGGTGGTTAAGATGCGCTCGGTGCTTAGTTTCATATTCTCTTCTCTATCTGTTAAAGTTTATCTATTTTTTAAGACAGTGGTAACAGAACTGGCTGAACGGAAGCAAGTACAGCAGGTGAGGGAACATCTCCACCTAATACTACGTACATGATGCTCTCTTCTGTTCCAATATTCTCGAAGCTACGGTACACTCCGGCAGGACAAGTAAAGGTATCATCGGCTTCCAACACCAAAGAATTTTCGCCATGCTCGTCTGTCCAGCTAAAACGCCATTTACCGTTGAAGGGATTGTAAACTTCGGGAGCCTGACGACTATAATGTGGCATAGTTTGTCCTGATGTCGTTTTGGCTGCCACCAGATTAAAGTTAAAATACCAATCTTCACCGCCCTGGAAAGCTCCATCCTTAGTATAATATGGCCCGGCCAATGGGTAAATACAGTCAGTCAGTTCTGGAAAAACATTTTCGTCAGTAATTCCCGCCTTATTTTTAATATCGTCCAGCCTGACGATATAGCGGCTCATTTCCTCAACACTTACTTTCTTATAGAGGTTTAGCTCGGTGGAAGTCAGGGGACGGGCTTCGGTAGCATCTGGTGGAACAGTCTGACCGACAGTAGTATCAATCAAGCGACCATCTTGCAATAACACCAGATCGTAGCCACGCGCCGCCTCCAGAACCTGCGGAGCCCAGGTAACTTTGCCAGGATCGTCCGCCCCCAGCACGCCTAGCAGCTACCCTTTACCTCTCCCACATTCTCAAAGCCTCGAAACATGAAAGTGGGCAGCGAGATAAAATCGCCCGGTTCCAGGATAGCCTCGCCGTCCTCGCCCTCTACCCCCCAGTAGAAACGCTACGTGCCAGAGTGAACCCAGAAGGTTTCGGCGGTCTGGTGGCTATGCGGCGAGTTTTTGATGCGAGGGGGTTGGCGAGTGCCGCCCATCGTAAAGCCGTGCCGCTCGGTTATATGAACATATTGTTCCGATACCCCCGCTCCGATAATACTAAAATTTTCTTTCAAATGAGAACCGGGAGTTTTCGCGTCAATAAAAGCGGCAATACAAGGCACTAATTCGTCAAAGCGCACCACTCGTTTCAACATCGCTTCGGCTGTCCAATTGGTTTCTACTTTTTCAGTCATTTTGCTTATCTCATCCTATAAAAATTTTGAGGGAGTTTTTAATTACTCTGCTATTGCTCCTACTCCAACCGCGTCAGCAGTTTGCCTTCCGTAGCGCCTGACCCGCAAATCGGCCTGGGCTTTATGCCCGGCAAAGCCTTCCAACTCACATAGCCGTGAACAATATTCGCCGATCATAGCAGTCGCTTCCGGCTCGACACGCTGGTAGGTGCAGGTCTTGAGGAATTTGCCAACCCATAGACCGCCGGTATAGCGGGCTGCTTTTTTGGTCGGCAAGGTGTGGTTAGTGCTGATAACTTTATCGCCATAAGAAACGTTGGTTTCAGGGCCGAGGTAAACCGCCGATTTCCGGGTTATACTTTGATTGAGAATCTGGCGGCGGTTTATGGGTTCATCCGCAAAGTGTGTGGTAACTTTTGATGGCCCTATCCGTGAAATGAAGACCCTTGCCACGTGGTTGGAGGCGCATAGTGGTATCAAAATCGTTAGGCGTGACCGCAGTAGTGCTTATAGCGAAGCGATTAAAACCGCCGCTCCCCAGGCTATTCAGGTGGCTGATAGATTTCACCTGGCCCAGAACTTAAAAAGTACGGTGGAACGGTTTATCCGGCGCAATTATTCCAAAATAACGGCCTTACTCAAACCAGCCCCACTACCAACGATGCCAGAAGTGGTTCCACCAGTTCCACCACCAGCCCCTTTAAGCCAGGCTAAAAGCGTAAAGCAGCTTACTCCGGCCCAAATTCGACAGGCTCTCAGCTCTCACCGAGCCAGCGCTAGAGCTTGCCCCAGCCTTGCGGCGCCGCGAAGCTGAAAGAGCCACTACGCAAGCCAATCGGCTGGTGGTCTATGAGCAGGTACAAAAATTAGCCCAGCAAGGTCTAAAGCGTTATCAGATGGCCCAACAACTCGGGATCGGGGCAGCACGCGTCACCCACTATCTTAAGCAAGCGCCTGAACCAACTCTCTATCCAACGCAGCCCAGTAAGTTAGACCGCTATAAGGCTTACCTTGAACAGCGCTTTTTCGTACAGGGGTGTCATACTTCATTGCAGAGCGCAAAAACGACTTCCTGATACCCGGTTACTATCACTGCGTCACTAGCAAGCCGTAATAGCGGGGCTTGCTCTCGCATAGCCGCATAAGTTGGATAAGGGTTACGCCAATACTCAGGGTTAAATATTTCCATAATAAACTCCTTTTAGCTTTATAGTGTTCCAAAATGTAGCCTGCTTTATACCGCCGGGGCGTGAGCCACTACAATTTGAGAAGGTAGACTGGCCCGAACCATTCTAAACCTGCGGTAGGTTTCCACACATAAAAGTTGAGTAACGTACCTGCGGCGAACAAGGTAAGGGAAAGCGGGCGCTGTAAAGATAAGGGCGCGGCTACCACTACAGCCGTGGCTGACAACATATAGAAATAGTTGCCAACGGCAAAGAACCAATCATTTTTACGGTACAGTTTGCTAATAAGAAAAGGATGGATATGACCAGCCGCAAACGTTAAGTGCTGCCTGCAACCCTGACCAGGCCGGTGCCACCAGCGTCGCGTGGACGGAGTAGCATTGGCCCAGACACCTCCTACCAGGTCAAGGCCAGCTACACTCGCAAAAAAATATTGTTTGGTATCCCAGTGGTAGCCCCGTAAAACGGCAGATAAGAGGTCGCTGACTACCTCCTGGAGCTTGGCGATGAGGGGTTGGCTGAGAAGGCGGGCTGGTTCAGCTTTTCCGGCTTGAACCAGCCCAGTTTCAAACAAGTCGGTCAGTTTACTTTCGTTATTCATAAAACCTCCGTTACTTTTACCAGCCTGTGAGAAGCTTTAAGCTTCTCGCAGTACCTCAGCCGGCCACACCCGGCGCAAGCGTAAAGTCGTCAAAAAGGCGGCCAGCACTACCCCTACCAGTCCCAAACCCAGCAACAGCCCCAATTCAAGCCAGGGTATTATCAGAGTCGGTAGCGACATGGCAAAGATGCCACCCAGGAAACTGTTGTATTGCCAGGCCAACAGCAGCCCAATCACTAGACCACCGACAATGCCGCTTATTACCAGAACTGAGCCTTCTAAAAGGAGCAAGCGCGTAACCTGGCTTCGGGTAGCTCCCAAAGCTTGTAGAGTACCCAATTCGCGCTGTCGCTCCAAAATACTACCTAGCAGAAATACGCCCAGACCCAGGGCTATTACCAAAGCGGAGAAAAAGCGGTCTATCGCCACCAGACCACTCAGGTTTAATCCGGCCAGGCTGGACTGGTCCTGGCTCACGGCTCGGCTGGCTGTCTCGATCCGGGCGGCCAGTTGTTGCGACTTGAATTGTCCAGCTAGTCGTCCGGCAAGATCATCACTGGTAGCCCCAACGCCATTTGTTTTCACCAGAAAGAAGCCGGGATTGGAATTTTTGGTGGCATTCACAAAATAGGTGCTATTCACCACCAGATCGGAATTCTGGGAGCTGGTAGGAAACAGGGTGAAGATACCCACTACTTGTAACTTGGCCTGGAAATAAGTGCCGTCCGGCGTGGGTAGGCGCATATTAACCGGGTCGCCCAACTGGATGTTGTAAGAGTTCGCCAGTTCGTTACTTACGAGTAGACCATCCGGGGTGGCGGTCAG
Source organism: Chloroflexia bacterium (assembly GCA_038209275.1). Taxonomy (GTDB): domain Bacteria; phylum Chloroflexota; class Chloroflexia; order Chloroheliales; family Chloroheliaceae; genus L227-5C. The sequence goes on from JBBQXW010000170.1 coordinate 14,261, forward strand.
CCGCTCCAGCACCGCCTTTGCGCTATCATTTACAAAGAAACTATCCGGGATGGTAGTAGCACTTTGTAGGGAAGGCACATCTACCCCATAAACTGTCTGGGTTTGGGAACCCACCAGGACATTGTTAGAAACCCAGACCGGGGCAACCGCCTGTACCCCGGCCTGCTTTTTCAGCCCTTCGCCAAAGCTGGTCGGTTGGGGATTAGTGAGGGCCGGAGTAATTCTTAAATCGCTACCGACAAAATAGCGGGCCTCGCTTCGGCGACTCCCCTCGTAACTCGCCCCAAAGGTCACAATAGCCACACCAAAGCTGAGTGCCAGGGCTACCAGTAGGGCTGCCCCGGCACTTTGCTGGCTGCGTCGTCGTAAAGCACGCATAGCTAAACCGTTAAGCCCGTTGCCCTGCCAGCCTGATCGGACAGGTCGCGCCAAAAACCAGTCTAAAATGCGCCGGAACAAAAGGGCCGCCCCTAGCCAGAACAACAAAGGTCCGATAAAGGAGTAAATCCCCAGCGATACCGTCGCCGTTTCGCTGGCTCCGGCGTTAGCACTCTTAGTATTGTAGGTGCTGCTAAACCACAAGGCCAGACCAGAAGCCGCCAGTAAGAGCAAATCCAGGGGCAACCGTAACCACAGGGGGCGACGGGCAGCCGTCAGCACCCGGCGTTCTTCATTTACCTCGCCCTGGAGCATTTGACGGGCTGGTAGAAATACACCGAGACCGCCCAACAACAGACCCAGCCCCAGCGAATAAAAACTCGAAAGTATTAACCCGCCCGTGTTACTAAAGACGCTCGTGCCAAAAATTGCTGCCGTGCTGAGTGCGCCAAGCAGTAAGCCCAGAACTGTGCCGACCAGGGCTACCAGGAAAGCCGTCCAGCCCATAATTGCCACTATTTGACGTGGCGCAAGGCCGCGAGAACGCAAAAGGGCAATTTCACGGCGTTGAGCTTCGGTAACAAGTTGGGTGGCATTGCGGAATAAATAGGCTGCGAGTAGCACACCCGGTAG
>JBBQXW010000171.1:0-15213 GCA_038209275.1 Chloroflexia bacterium
CAGGTGGAAGAGCTTCCCACAGAGTTTTGCCTACATAATCCTGATTGTTTAAACCTACTCCCATTAAGCCATTACCTTCTACCAGAATAAACCTTAAATCCTGGTCGAAGAGGATAATTACGCCGTTAGGGAAGTTTTGAGCGAGGGTACGGTAGCGTATTTCGCTCTCTCGCAAAGACCGTTCGATTTCCTTGCGCCCGGTAACGTCCTGGGCCTGAGCAATAAAGTAGCTGGGTTGACCATCCTTATCTCGTATTAGACTGCGATTGAGCAAAACCCAGATTAAATGTCCATTTTTATGGAAAAAACGTTTTTCCACCTCATAAGATTGAATTTGACCAGATATTAGTATTGCGATCTGCTCAAAATCTTTTATCAGGTCGGGCGGGTGGGTAATAGTTTGGAAGTTGAGTTGAAGTAATTCTTCTTCACTGTAGCCTAAAATCTGGCACAATGCCCGGTTTACCTGCAAATATTTGCCAGCCAGCGATATCAGAGCCATGCCAATAGCCGAGTAAGTAAAGGCGCTTTTGAAGCTTTGCTGGCTTTCGTGCAGAGCCTCCTCCAACCGCATCCGCTCGGTTACATTGCGAATGGTCGCCATCACACCAGTCATCTGACCGACGGCATCCCGCAAGGGAGCGGCGTTTACCTCTAAAATAGTCCGAACGCCATCAGAGTGTTCGATAGCGTGAACGACATTGTAAACCGCCTCGCCAGTCTGCATCACCCGCGCAACTGGTAAATCTTCTTCCAAAAACGGCCCGCCATCTGCCGCCACAATTTGCCAGAGCGGGTCGTTATAGGTGCGGCTAGTAATTATGTTGGTGGTCAGTCGTAGGATTTGCTCCGCCGCTGGATTGGCAAAAGTAACCTGTCCAGTCATATTGACCACCACCTGACCATCTATATTAGTTTCGGTTATACGGCGGAAGCGTTCTTCACTTTCTTGCAAAACTTTCTCAGCCTGCTTTCGCTCGGTGTCATTTGTATGGGTGATTACTACTCCTGTATGCTCGGCTGGCATTGGATCAACCTGCATGACAAACCAGGGAGAACCACTGACCTTGGTCACTTGATATTCCTGACAGTAAGTGAGTAGTTTCCCGGTCATTACCGCCTTAATACCCTCCAGGGCTTGCCGAGCTTGTGGTTCCTCTTGCGCAGACCGCAAGCATACTTCCAGATAATTTTTCCCTATCCCTACCTGTTCAGCATCAATGCCATTGGCCTGAGCGCAATCATTCCAGGATTTACTGACGTAAGAGATACTACCTTCTCGATCCAGCACCACCAGTTGCGATGAAATCGAGTTAAGCATACCTTGTACCAGTTGTTCGGCTCGTTTGCGCTCGGTTATATCTTGAGCTTGTATGATGTAATAAAATGGTTGTCCTTGCGGGCTTTTAACCGCGCTTACCGTGACTAAAGCCAAAATTGTATGCCCATCTTTATGGAAATAACGTTTCTCGAATTGTGCATGATATGCCTGGCTTTCGTTTAACAGCTGTAACTGGGCCAGGTTATCCGCCAGGCTATCAGGATGAGTGATATTTTGGAAATTAGTTTGCAATAATTCTTCTTCCGAATAGCCAAGCATCTGGCAAAATGCCTGGTTTACCAGAATATAGCCACCATTTGGCGAATGTAGCGCCATCCCAACTGCCGAGAAATTAAAGGCAATTTTGAAATGTTCTTCTGCAACTTGTAGCTTTTTATCTCTCAACGATACTAATACCGCACTATGGGCCAGTTTTTGGTTGCAAAGACCCAGCTCCATCTGGCTCACTACTACCGACGCTAAATCTTGTAAATCGGCTTGCTTTTTGGCGGAAAAGATCCGAGGCTTGGTATCAAACAGACAAAGTGTACCCAGGTTATAGCCCTCGGCGTTGCGGAGAGGTACTCCGGCATAAAAGCGGAAGTGGGGTTCCCCGATTACCGAAGGATGCGTCACGAAACGCGGATCAAGCGTGGCATCCGGCACAACCAGAGGTTGAGCCAATTGAATGGTATAATCACAGAAAAATCCAGAACGTTTATATTCATACTGCTTCATTCCGTAGCCAGATTTAGTCCAGACTCGCTCACGATCTACCAGATTAATCATCACAAAAGGCATCCCGAAAATCCGGGCAACCAGGGCGGTAAGTCGGTCGTAGACTTCTTCATTTGGTGGGGAATCGAGAATATTATAGCGGTATAGTGTCTGTAGCCGATTTGCTTCAAGCAACTCAGGCGAAGATTCGATCATAAGATTGCCTTGTCCATTGTAGCTCATCTTTATCGTGGAGGTGCAGACCCTCAATCCAAAAGCTACATTGCTTTGTTAAAAAATAGTCTGTCAAAATTTAAAACTCCCAGGCATCCCTTCTTCAATTCAGGGGCATTAATACTGAACCAGATTGATTCAATAAAATGGAGTGATTTCAGGTTTTACAGGCAAAACAAACTTGCCATCCTTTTATCAACTCAATGACAGTAGAGTTTTCGCGCCACACCACATAGATTAAAGAATTTTTTATGAATTCCTGGCAAGGCACAGAGTTTTTTTTATTTATTTATAACGATAGGGGAGTTTGTTCCCCACCCACTCACATAGCTAATCAGAGGGTAAAACTGCTGCTCACACTGCCAACCTTAAAGCTTCCTCAATTTGTTGAGAAAAGACCGATTCAGACAGAGTTAGAATCAGTCACTTGGCACTACCATATAATTTGTCCAGGTTGTTGGATAGCCTGTCAGTAGAATTTGCAGCCAACACTGCCACGCCACTTTGCCTAAATTCAGGCTCATTTTGACGTGCAAAGGCAGGAGTTTTGACTAAGTTATAAATTATTTTAGTCTTCCCCCACATTTGATTAGGCTTTTTGCCATATTAACCTTCCGTATAGTATAACTCTAATTTTCTAATTTGTCAAGCCCCATAGATTTATTTAATGTGTTATTCCTGTCAAAAATGTTAAATTGAAAATATATTGATAATTGCCTGATATATTTTAGTAAATTAAGCTAATGATAATTACCAGGTTGTTATTATAATTTTATTAACTATTTTACATATTTACCATAAGGTTATTTGATTAGCTGGTGCGCCAGGATTAAAAAGGCACATTAGTGTACAATGAAGGGTAATTTTACTAATTTATCAATTTTGCCGCCAATTCAGCCAATTCTGCCAGATTTGGGTTATGCGATTAGCCAGAGTGAGAGGGTCAAATGGTTTGGAAATCAAGCCTATTGCGCCCATCTGTCTATAGCGCTCCACCTCGGCGGGCTGTATTTTTGTGGTGACAAAAATAATTGGTATGGTCGCGGTTTGTTCCATCTCTTTAAGCAACCGATAAGTAGTAAAGCCATCCATGTGTGGCATCATTACATCGAGCAAAATTACCTGGGGATTGAAACAAGAAAGTATAGTTATCGCTGTCCGACCATTGCTACATGCTTCTACATTTAACCCTCCTACATTTTCAAGTACAAGTTTCATAATTGCCTGAATATCAGGATCATCTTCTACTATTAAAATATTGTGTAAAGTTATTGAAGTAGACATAAAATTTTCTCCTGCAAAGAGACCCGGAATTAATATTCTCCCAATTAAAATTATAATACTCGAACCTAAAGAATAACTAAAGAGAACAGGATTATCCTAAATTTTGACTAAATAAAGCAAAGCAGCTACCCAAAATTTGGTATTAAACCAAAATTAAAACAGAGTCCAGCCTAACTGAGACCCTGTTTGTCCGCAATCTTGAAATTAGTTGGTAAGAGCTAACTGATTAGTCTGTTCGTTATTTCCAGGACTTTTTAAGAAATCAGTTGTTCGGCGCCTTATTTTAGTTTGCAACTTGGCCGCTTCTGCTTCGAATTGGCTAAGAGTGCTATGTACTTCTTGAATTTCAGCTTTAAGCATGGCACGTTGCCTCGGATCGGAACAGGTAACAAGCTTGGTCTCACAATCTTCTATAATATCATAGGTGAGGGTGATAAGATTGATTAGATGTTGATAACGCCTGAGTTGAATGGGTAACATAGTCTTCTCCTCTGTGAGGTAACAAAAAAAACGTGAGCAGGTTGATAATAAAAAGAGACCCAAGTGTCCGAGGAGTCCGAAGTGTCCGAGGGGTGGAATAGGAAAAGGTAATTTAACAATTGAGCTACTAAAAATCTTCTCTCTGCCAGGATTATAATAGCGCTCCCTAAAGGTAACATAAAAAAAGAGAGATGATTCTAAAAATTCCCTAAAGATTTGTAGAATACTCTCTTTTGTTGGGCTATTTAATTTAAGGGGATTGTAAGTGGCAGAATAACCTCAAAAGTACTTCCCTGACCTAGTATACTTTCGAAGTGAAGCTCGCCCTGGTAGCTCGCCACTAATTTTTCGACAATGGTTAAGCCCAGCCCAGCACCACGAATATGACCGTGCTTTACGTTCGTACCCCGGTGAAATAATTCAAACAGGTGCGCTTTATCTTCTTCTGGAATACCAATGCCCTGGTCTTTTATCTCAAAGATAATTTTTCCAGCTTCGTTATTCACGTTCAGTCTAAATAAAATAATACTTCCCTGGGGAGAATACTTAATAGCATTAGATAGTAAGTTGGTGAGGATAGAGCGTAACAGAATTTTATCTAAACTTACTAACAGGCTCGGCAGAGGGTTAATGAAGTTAATAATATGGCTACTCCCAAAATCTAATCGAATTTCCTCGGCTAATTCCTTACAAAATTTGATTAAATCCAGTGAGCTTACATTAAATTCTAACTCCTCGCTTTGAATTTTGGAAGCCAGCAATAGATTATCCAACATTTCGGTCATATAACCCAGGGCGATTTCGATACGCTGAAACTGCTCCCTTTTTTTGCTCTCGGTAAATTTTTGGCTATATCTCTCTAATAGCTGAGTTGAAGTTGAGATTGCAGTGAGTGGAGTACGAAATTCATGAGAAGTCATATTTAGAAAATGTGACCTCAGTTGACTTAACTCTTTTTCTTTTGCCAGTGCTATCTCAAGCTCCTGGTTTAAGCGCGCAAGCTTTTTTGCTTTCTCCAAAATTATATCTATAATTGAATTCCGCAAGCTCATGGCTGCCTCAATTTCACACCGCCTCCAGGATAGTGATTTATTACGAACCGTCTGAGTCCATAACTCGAAAGATTTACGCGGATGGAGGCTCAGGCCGTTTTCACTGATTTCAACCGCCTTGGCTGGTTCTCCACTCCAGTTTACAGTTTGAATAACTTCAGGACGGAACCATATAACGTAGTTACCGCCAGTTTTTGAGAGGGATATTGCCAATAATCCGCTGGCGCTCTCTTTGAATTTTTCGGCCTCGGCTCCAAAATCCTCGGCTAAACAGTTGGTGTAATACACTTCCTGCTCCAATTTTGTGTCTAGCCAGTTGGTCAACTGCTTAATTTCATCCTGAGTGGGCGTTAAACCGCTTAACTGGTAATTTCCACCATTACAGATAGCCGCACCCTGAGCTTCCGCAAAATCCAAAAGGTTGGGAGTATGACCAAGCAAGCCTTCTTCAAATTCCAGGGTCTTTGACATAAATTCAACAAATCTGGTCCTGGTGGTTTCAAGTTTTAATTTGTATTCCCAATCTTCGCTGTCTTCCTTAGTAGCAAGTTGAGAGGAAACCACCTGTCCCAAAAATTCACAGGCGGTTCTAATAGTAAAAGATAAATATTTTGCGGTGTGATGGTGGCAAGCGATTAGACCCCAAAGTTTGTTATCCTTAATGAGCGAAACCGACATAGAGCTACCCACCCCCATATTTTTGAGATATTCAATATGCAGGGGGGAAACACTTCTTAACCCTGAGTAGCTCAGATTTAAGGGTTTATTGGTGCGCGGATTGTTAGGTGGGATTACGGCGACGGGCTGGTAATTCACGTCCGCAATCAATCGCAACCAGTTGAGCAGGTAAAGCGCCCTGGCTTGTTTAGGAATATCCGAAGCAGGATAATGCAGGTTAAGGTAAGGCTCCATATCTGGCTCTTTGGCCTCGGCAATTACCTGACCGCTATCATCTTCTTTGAACTTATAAAGCATCACCCGGTCAAAGCCAGTTATTTTCTTTACCTGTTCAACGGTAGCCTGACAAAATTCGTGGAGAGTTTGAATATTTTGAAGTTTGGACAGGGCGGCTTTAATTACATTATAGAGATCTGGGATAGGAAGATGGTTAGCCGATCTAATAGGTTCTAATTCTAGAACAAGTACTTCCTCAATTCGGTGTGCTATAACTTCAAAAAGCAAATCCGGGTCTTTCAAGGTAATAGTGGAAATATAAAGCGGGTTGCAATTCAGGTTATCTTCCATCAGAATTTTTTTGAGATATTGAACAGATGTTAGCCCAAACAGTACTTCCAAATTCTGGTTCAAAAGAACATTTGGTTCAATTCTTAATAGTTCACGAGTGTTGTTGCTTACCTGCGCTATAGTTAGTTCCGGTTCATTAAGAGCCAGCAATAGTCCGTAAGATTGGATGGAGCCAGGAATGTGAATAGGCTCTTTATCACAATTCGTCAAATCAATCGGCGACTGTGTAGCATTAAAAGTTGTGTCGGTAAGTTCAAAACTACTCATCATATTGTCCTCGCGCTAGAAAGCCAGTTATCAAGCTATCTAATCAGGTTTAAATCTCGGTGGAGCAGGAAACTTAATTTGGTTTCCAGTTTACTGTGGGAAGCTCTGGTGGTCTGGTTTAAGATTTGCAGCATTTTAGTACTTTTTAATAATAAGAATTCCCAAGAGAGCCATACTTATGTGAATAGTATATCAGTTTATCCTAAAATTTGCCTAAAAACATAATTGCTCTTTGAATCCAGCGCGAATAGGCCCAATGTTGAGATTAATTCCGCTCGCTTAAGTTTTCTCGTTCGATAGTTACCCCATTTTGTTCACCTCTTTTTTTGCGCCTTTAGCTTTGATGATGGTAGATTGGTGCAGAGTTGGGTTACTCGAAAAACGGTTACTCATCTAAACGATAAGTACTCAATAACAATAGCTCAAATTAGTTCATATCCATTTATAAATCTTTAGCCAATTTTTAGATAAGCTCAGAAAATTTTTAGGAGAATTTTAGTGTAGGGGATTAAACTTCATTTTGTCAGGAGGAGAGATAAAACACTTAAACCTCTCGATGCAATGCTAAAACGTCCTAACAAATTATCCAGAAAGGATTCAGTTATGAAACACATTCGACGATTACTCTCCAGCTTTATGGTACTAACCATCATGGCAACCGCCCTCCTGGGCAGCAGTTCTATCGCCAGTGCCGCCGGGGATACCGCTACCGGCAGCGCTACGCTTTCACCCGGTTCCCTCGCCGTCAATTCAGTGGCAAACTTCACCTTCACCGGCACATTGAACGCTGCTCAACAAACCTTAAGTACCAGTTTCATCGTCAACGTTGCTGACCCAACCGAGACGAGCGCAGGCTGGCATTTGCAGGCCGCTATTACACCCCTGGTCAAAAGTGGGCCAGTTACTTTAGCCGCTTCTCCTAAAATTACCGGGAATAGCCTGATTGCTGCCGTTAATGGCACCGCGCCAACTAATGGTACTTCCTACGGCACTGCGATTGACCTTTCCGCTACGGCTGCTACCATCTTTGCTGCCAACGCTTCGACTGGTATGGGTCAGTCCAATCTTACCTTTACTACCGACCTGGTGGTTCCTGCCACAGCAGTTTCTGGTAACTACGCTGCGACGCTGACTGTTACGATTGTATCCGGCCCATAATCAACTTAGTCTGCAAAATCCCGGTTACTCTATTCTGAGTAACCGGGGCTTTGTTAGCCCGAATAATTTTATTTAATATTTATTTTATTCAAAGGAGTGCGTAACAAGATGTGGCGACAAGTTGAATTGGGAAGGCGAAATCTTATTAGCGTAGTGAGCCTGATTAGCCTGCTGGTAGCATTATTGGCTGGCACAACCCTGGTTCAAGCCGGGGATAGTGCTAAATTTGGTATCCGGCCCGCTACTACGGGAGCGGAGAACACTAAAAGTGGCTATTTTATCTTAAAAGGAGAACCCGGCAAGACCCTCCGTGATGCTATTGTGGTAGCGAACAACGGGCCAACCACCCTCAAGCTTCAGGTTTACGCCGTAGATGCTACAACCAGTCAGCAGGGTGGGGCCGCTTATCTTAACGTTGGCGAACCCAGCCGCGAGGTGGGTTCATGGATCAAATTAGAAGCTTCCGAAGTTGAAGTAGCGCCAAACAAGCAAATGACCATTCCCTTTACAATTACTATTCCCAGTCAGGTGCGGGGCGGGCAACATCTGGGTGGCATTGCGGTACAACTAGCTGATGGGGCGGATGCTACTGCCAGTTCTGGCAGCCCGCAGGCTGGTTTTGGGATTACTTCCCTTACTCGTGGTCTGACTGCTGTCCTGATTAATGTGGGCGAAGCAACTGGTAATGCTTCTCTTCGTATAAACGGGGCGCAAATTATCCAGGTAGATGGTCAACCGACCTTATCGCTGGCTTTACAAAACGATGGTAATTCGCTAATCAAACCAAAAGGTGAAGTAAGCATAACCAATACTTCGGGCAAAGCTGTTATTACTAATCAACTGGCGCTAGATACTTTTGTACCACAAACCAGTATTAATTACCATTTATCGCTCGACCAGCTAACCACCGCCGGAACTTATAACTTGCACGCTTCCCTTGATTTCGGTGGTAACGCCCCGGCGATATTTGATGGCCCGCTGGTTATCGAAGCAAAGCCGCAGGCGGCGAATAAAACTGCTTCTTCGGCTACGAATCCTGTAGCAACGGTTGTTTCCAGTAGCGCCCCGGCACTCGCTAATAATGCTGTTGCAATAAGTCAGGCCAGCAGTGATGGAAATAATGGGATGCTTATCCCTATTCTTCTAGGCGTATGCGCCACCCTTCTGCTTGTGACAGTTGGATTGGTCGGTGTGGTAGTGCGCTCAAGAAAACGTTTCTAATATTACTAAACAGGAGTGGAATTCTATGAAAAAGCCAACTCACCATTATTCTAATTCGACCTATATATGGGCTGGCCTGCTGAGTATAGTGCTATTGATAGTTTTGTTTTTAAGTATCAGCCCTACCTCAGTCACAGGTTCAACCACTCCCGGTATCCAAAGTGTATTTCCTGCGTCCGGCCCAATCGCGGGCAATACCACAACAAGTATTAGTGGTAGCAACTTCACAGGTGCTACTGCTGTCACCTTTGGAGGAGTAAATGCCCTCAATTTTACCGTTGTCAGCGCGAACCAGATTACCGCCATTACTCCTCCACACAGTGCCGGAGCAATGGCGGTCAAAGTAGTTACACCTGTCGGAAGCAGCATTTTAGCTGACAGCTATACCTACACGCTGCCTGTTACCCCAACAAGCCCGGTAATTACGCCTACTTTGGTTAGTTCGGCAACGGCGACCCGCAGCCCGGCTTCAACTCCAACTGTTACAGTTATATCTACTACACCTGGTGCTACATTAACCGCGTCAACTTCAACACCTGGCGTAACCGCCAGTTCTGGCCCTACTATAACCGCGTCAACTTCAACTCCGGGTGTCACGGTCAGCCCTATCCCTAGCACGACTACGACGGTAACAGCTACCGTTAGTCCAGTGGTGTCACCCACTGTTACCAGCAATCCTACGCCAACTGCCAGCGTGACAGTTTCTGTCACCAGCAGCCCGGTAGCCACCGCACCTGTTACGGCAACAGTTACGAATAGTCCAGTCCCGACAGCATCCGCCAGGGTTACGACTACTTCTAGTGCTGGCACTACTCCAACTATAACCAGTCTACCAGCAACTATTAGCCCTGGAATTACTCCCAGTCCAACGGTAATTCCTACTATTACCAATAGTAGCCAAAATCCGACCATTGTAGTTCCTACTACGTCCGGGCCTACTCCACCCTTCACTACCGCTAGTGCCAGTCCAGACCCAGACCCTGCTATAACCACAACAGTTTCACCCGTACCCAGTTTTACGCCAGCAATGCCCGCGACACCAATAACCAGTCTGCCTTCGCCTACTTCCACCGAGGTTACTCCTATTTTGACCACGCCGACTCCGGCAGCCCTTTCTGTAGTTGTAGCCTCACCAGATTTCTCGTATAGCGGGCAGCTAACTGGCTCGACGCTCAAACTTAAGTCGTCATTTTCGGTAACGGTTGATGATTTAACAGGCACTGGAGCGGGCTGGCATCTATTAGCTAAAATTAATCCGCTATCTTTCGGCTCAAGTAGTATTCCGGTTGCCAACCATACAATTGAAAATGTAACTATTTCTAGTGTAAGTGGCCCAGTTCCGAGGAACACCCTTCACTATCCTATGACAATCCCATTTGTGACCGGCAAAATATTTTCAGCGGCTCCTGGTACAAGCAGAGGACAAACAACCCTTACCTTTGCAACCCAGCTTTTAGTTCCGCCGGAAATACAGGCAGGTGTATATCGAGTAATCTTAGATATTACGATTGTGGCTGGCCCTTGATAGTACAGATGATTATCAGGAAATTTGATTTTAACTATTTCTTAATAACGGCTGGCCTTTCTTTAGGATGTTTTTAGGCTAAGAGGTTATATTCAGGTTAAATAGCGTCTGGATTCTACATTTCAATTAAGGAGCGTTAAAATGAATTTTGCTAGTGAACTCAATGATTTTCTTGACCTGGTAATTCACAACTCTGATCAGCTAGGATTTAAAATTTTCGACAGTAAAGAAGATTTTAAATCAGTCAGAAAAATTAACGTCAACTTTACTACTTCAGTTCCGGGGATGAATGCAATAAGCCATCAAATCGAAGAAGAGGCGGCGACTTTTAGCCCCCCTTTTCGGTTTTATAGCGATTTTCAGCGGTTCTCACGGGTTAAACCGCAGGCTAAACGCTACGTTAAGATACTCAAAACCCACAATCCCCTTTATCTTTTTGGAGTGCCAGATGTGGTGCTATGGAAAGCTCCGAATTTAATAGAAGTACCTTTAGAGGAGCCTCTAATTCCTGATTACCCTTACCTGGCTAAAAACTGGTTTGTCCTTTTACATAGCCCTGGTTTCACTTCTATGGCCCTGGTTGGTCGAGAAATCACTGACTCATTCAACTCATTACAGCCTCAAAATCGTCGCTTTGAAGGTTTTTGGACTTATGATACAGCAGTAGTTTCTCAGGTGGTATCACTACTAGATGGTTATATTGCCTCCAGGGTAGGAGCAGGGTCGGGTCAGACCGCCGACAAAAAGGGGGCTAAAGGCAATACCGTTCAAATAAGGACAAAATCGGTGTAGGAGGGGGCTACGCCTTCGATTTTACCTATACCACGGCCCAAAAAATCGAGGGCGCAGCCCCCTCCTACAACCGTTATTTGAAACGAGCAGTCTGGATTAGGCCAGGGAACAAAAACAAAGCAGCCTCACCACCAATGGTGGTGAGGCTGCTTTTTAGAGAGTTTTAGGTTAGATGGTTTCTTTTTAGAAAGTTTTTAGATTCGCCGCTTATACTTAATAGAGTAGAGACTATATTATCCAAATGAGTGGACGGGCTACATACCAAACTTTAGTTTAACGGACAGGGACAAGTGCAGAAAGCTGGTAAGGGCAATGAAGAAAATATTGATAATTGAGGACGATAAATTGGTCAGAGGTACTACTATAGACCTACTTGAAGCCGCAGGCTTTGAAATGATTAGCGCCGAAAATGGAGCTATAGGAATAGCACTTGCAGCCGAGCAACACCCCGACCTGATTATCTGTGACATAATGATGCCCGAAATGAGTGGTTATGAGGTGCTGAAAGTTTTACAGCAGAACCCACTGACCGCACCTATTCCTTTTATATTTTTAAGCGCTATGGCGGAGAAAGGGGCGGTGCGCCGAGGAATGGGACTGGGAGCGGACGATTACTTATCCAAGCCTTTTAGCTGTAATGAATTACTTGACACCATCAGCATCCGTTTTGCTAAACAGGAAGTAATAGCCGGACAGTATTCAACTGCACTCAAGGAAAAAACGGAAGAGCTAAACTATCTGAGTCACTATAATCCCTTAACTGGGTTGCCCAACCAGAGCTTGCTCAATCTAGAGTTTGAGCAAAATTGGTTAAACCAGGTTCCGGGCGGGTTTTATTTGCCGGTACTGGTATTATCCTTAGACCGTTTTGATTGGATTAATCAAAGTCTGGGCCAGAATTGGGCAGAAAAACTACTTAAAGCCGTAGCTCTGCGGTTCAAAAACGGGTTGAATAGCAACACATTGATTGCACATTGGCAATTAAACCAGTTTGTGATAATTCCAGGAAGTTTCAAAGAGCAGAGTGAGGTAATCCAGGTTGTAGAACACCTTCAACAACTTCTAGCCAAACCTTTCGTTTTGGGTATTCATGAGCTTTCAGTTACAGCTTCGATTGGAATTACAATTTATCCCAAAGACAATTGCACCCTAAATGGTCTGGTGAAAAATGCAGCTGCCGTAATTTATCAGCTTAGAAAAACTGGCGGTAATAATTATCAGTTCTATAAAATAGAAATGCAACTGGATGCCTTAAACCTGATGAGTCTGGAAGCCGCTTTAAGGCGTGGGCTAGAACGGGACGAATTTGAGGTTTATTACCAACCCCAGGTAAGTTTAAATAGCGGTAAGATAGTAGGAATAGAGGCACTAGTACGCTGGCGGCATCCTCAAAAGGGCCTGATTTCGCCAGCTCAGTTCATTCCTATAGCCGAGGAAATCGGTCTGATTATTCCGCTGGGAAAATGGGTTTTGCGCAAAGCCTGCGAACAGCTTAGAGCCTGGCAACTGGCTGGGTTGCCACAGTTGCCAGTAGCGGTGAACCTTTCAGCTTGCCAGTTTAGCGAGCCGGGATTAGTAGAACACATTGTTCAAATTCTAAAAGAAACCGGCCTTGACCCGCACTACCTTGAGCTAGAAATTACTGAAAGCACTTTGGTAAAAGATGTTTCAGCTACCATTGCCATTCTAAAGGAATTGAAAGAGCTTGGTATAAAGACTGCGCTGGATGATTTTGGTACTGGCTATTCTTCACTAAGTTATTTAAGGCAATTTCCGTTGGATGTGCTGAAGATTGACCAATCTTTTGTGCGGAATATAACTACTATTTCGGAGAACCGCACAATTATCGAGGCTACTATTCAGATGGCGCATAAACTTAATTTGAGGGTGGTAGCGGAAGGGGTGGAGACCTTTAAGGAACTTAAATTTCTGAGCGACCAGGGCTGCGATGTAGTGCAGGGCTATTTGTTCAGCCACCCGGTTCCAGCTTTGGAACTGGAGGGATTATTAACTCGCGAATATTGCTTAACACCTGAGTTACATCTCAGCTGAAATGGAGTTAGAGAAATGACTAAAATACTTGTAATTGAAGATGAGACCCCAGTTCGCGCCAGCATTATAGATTTGCTAAAAATGGAAGATTATGAGACTGTTAGCGCCGAAAATGGGCTAATTGGATTTGGTTTAGCTAAAAAAGAATTACCCGACCTGATTATCTGCGATGTAATGATGCCCGAAATGGACGGCTACGAGGTGTTGAACATGCTGCATCATGACCCTTGTACCCAGGGGATTCCTTTTATCTTCTTGAGTGCTAAAGCAGATAGAGATGATTTGCGCCAGGGAATGAATTTGGGGGCGGAGGATTATATTACTAAGCCTTTTAGTTGTGATGAATTATTGAAGGTGATTTCCACCCGATTGAGCCGCCGTGACAACTTTAGCCGTCAATATCAACAGAAGCTGGAAGAATTGCGCCAGAATTTATCTCATTCATTACCACACGAATTTATTACACCTTTGAGCATTATCTTAATGTCCAGTGAAGTGATTCTTCAACGGCAAGCACCTATAGAAGAACATGACCTGAACGACATTGCATCAGCCATTCAAAATGCCGCCAACCGTCTTCATAGTCTGGTTAAAAAGTTTTTGATTTACAGTGAACTTGAACAGCTTGCTATTGCACCCGAAAAAATAGAAGAACTGCGCCATCAGGAAACTACCCTGGCTAAACAGGTGGTTGCCAGCGTAGCCCAGGAGAAGGCCCAACAGTTGGGCCGCGCGGCTGATTTAAAGCTGGAATTGCACGAAAGTTCTGCACACATTTCGGAGGAATGGCTTACCCGACTGGTGGCAGAACTGGTGGACAATGCCTTCCGCTACTCGCATCAACATAGTCCAGTACGGATAATAAATATGCCTAATCCCAAGCAATTTATTCTTTATATTACAGATAGCGGGCGAGGTATGGCTCCAGAATATATTTCTAATTTGGGAAGTTATATGCAATTTGAGCGAAATCGCTATGAGCAGCAGGGCGTTGGTTTGGGGCTGGCAATTGCTCAACGTGTGGTCGAATTGCACGGTGGTACTTTGGATATTGAAAGTATTCCAGGTCAGAAAACTATTGTGCGGCTTGCTCTGCCGCGCTAGGAGCCTGGCTAACCAGGAATGTGGCAAAGCTTATGTTTAACGAACAACAAGGGCTAGAAAAAAACCTTCAGGAGACCGGCGAAGCCTACATATCTTCCCTTCCCGAAAAAATTGTCCAACTGGAAGAAGTTTGGCAAGTCTTTCGACAGGACGATTACCAGGATGCGTACTCCAAATTAGAACAATTACGCTTTCTGGCGCATGGCTTAAATAACTCTGAAGCTAATTCTAGTTATTCAGGTCTTACTATCAAGGCACGTATGCTTGAGCTATTTTTGAAGTCGCTGTTTGAAAATAGTTCTAGTGTTCCTTTGCTATTGTCCCCGGGTCAGGTTGCCAGAGTGGAAGCGTTGTTAAAGGAAGTTAAACAGGCAGCCTCGCAAGCTACTCCACCGCAAGTGGCTTTAACCCCGAAAAATACTAAACCTGGTATTCTTGCCACTCCTTCGACCTGGCACTTGAAAGGGGCATCGGAGCGCCAGCTGGTCTTTATACTGGAGGAAGACCTGGAACTGGCGCAGAAGCTTGTCCGCAACCTGGAACGCGCTGGTTATAGCGCTCACTCTTTTAAAGATGTAATCAAACTAAAACAAGCCGCTATTCAGGATGAGCCGATGGCGCTAATATTGAGTCAAGTTTGCTTCGAGCAGCAGGCGCAGGGCGTGGAAGTTTTAAATCTTCTGCGTTCTGAAAGTCTTTCGCCTCTTACAATTATTTTTAGTTCTGAGCAGAATGATTTGGTCGCCCGGTTAAAGGCTGTA
>JBBQXW010000172.1:0-15201 GCA_038209275.1 Chloroflexia bacterium
GAAGTTGGGCAGCTATGGTTAGGAGTGCGCGACCTTGAAATATTGGACTGCGCCGGGCTTACTACCCTGGTCGAACTGGCTCAACGCCTAAAAGCCGCCGATGTCCCCTTATTTATTTTGTCGTGACCCGGTAGAAGCCCCGGCGTTTACGCCAGGGGTTATAGCGCGTCGCGTAAAACTACGCCCCTTTAGGGGCAGTAGACAAGAGCGACACCGTTCTCACAAACGCTTTTGTGAGTTGGTTTGATTTGACAAATGTTCTGTTTAGTAGTATAGTTACTACTATGGAAACAAAACTAATTACAACTAAATTTTCCACGCAAGCCTTAAAGTACGTTCGTATGCTTGCCGCTTTGACAGGCGAAAAGCAATACGAAATTGTAGAGCGTGTTCTTAAAGTTGAGTTAGAACGTATCCAAAAAGAACAAGGGCTATCCAGTTGAAAAAACTTACTCGCCAAGCCTACAAATTCAGAATATATCCAACTAGCGGCAAGGTAGCCAAACTTGACTACACCCTTAAACTGTGTCGGGAATTGTACAATGCGGCTTTGCAAGAACGCCGTGATGCCTACAAAAGCTGGTTCAAAGCTAATTGGGGGCTGGATTACACTCAATTTGAGGACGGTTCTTTCATCTTCCAAGAGACTAAGAAAGAAAATGCCGCCGTACTTACGCCAATCAACTATTACACTCAGGCTAATCAGTTGAGAGAAATCAAGGAATTTAGGCCAGACCTGAATGAAGTTCATTCGCAAGTATTGCAGGATGCCCTCAAACGGGTAGACAAATCTTTCAAGGATTTCTTTGCCCGATGCAAGCGGCACCCAAAGGGTACCCGTACTCCCGGCTTTCCTAGATTTCAAGGACAGGGCCGCTATGCCAGCTTCACTTACCCGCAAGGCGGTTGGTCTCTCAAGGACGATAAACTTACTCTTTCCAAAATTGGGACGTTCAAAGTTAAGTTGCAGCGTGAAGTGTTGGCTAAGGTTAAAACTTGCACTCTCAAGCGTGAAGGCCATAAATGGTTTGTAACCTTTGCAGTTGAATATGAGTGTGATGTACCAGAGCATCATGACGGCCCGGCGGTTGGGATAGATGTTGGGTTGGAGTTCTTTAGTAGCCAGAGCGACGGCATCCAGACTAGCAACCCGCGCTTCTTTCGCAAAAGCCAAAAGCAGTTGGCTAAAGTACAGCGCAAAGCCGATAAAGTTAAGCACTTGCCCCGCCGTGACCCTAAGAAGCTTAAAGCTAAGCAAGCGGTCAGAAATGCCCACACTAAAGTTAAAAACCAACGTGCCGATTTCTTGCATAAACAATCGCACTCGCTGGTAACTAAATATAGCGTGGTGGTAGTCGAAGATTTGCAAGTTACTAACCTCTTGAAACGGGCAAAGCCTAAACTTGACCCGGAAAATAGTAATACCTATTTGCCTAATGGAGCAGCCGCCAAAAGCGGTTTGTCCAAATCTATTAGTGATGCCGGCTGGTCTACTTTCATCAACATGCTTAAGTACAAAGTTAAAAACACTGGTTCTAAGCTGATAAAAGTACCACCCGCTTACACCTCACAGATTTGCCCTAATCCTGATTGCGGGGTGATAGCTAGGAAAGACCTTAGCCAGCGTTGGCACTCATGCCCTTGTAGATGTGAGATGCCGCGTGATGTTGCCGCATCAATCGTAATATTGAGAATTGGATTAGATTCTCTCCGTAACCAATCGGTAGAAGCCACGCCCCTTTAGGGGCTGTGGAGTAATCACTACTATATCAGTGTCCATCTGTGGTTCGCTGCCCACAGGGAACCCTTTCAGGGCTTGTTCATCTGTGTTCATTAACTCAAAATTCAAAATTCAAAATTCAAAATTCTTAAATAAACCCTCGCACCACCCGGTCTACCCGGTCAATGAAGCGGTGGAGGCGGGCGGGACGGTGGCTGCCCTCCATTTTGAACTCGTCGGTTTCCTCAATCATATAGCCCTTATCGGGGTCGGGAGTTTGCTCAAGCGTCCGAATTGGCAACTTCTTGCGGAAATTGCGCTTGTCGAGTGGACGGTTGAACACAATTTCGTAAATGCGCTGCAACTCGGTCAGCGTAAAAAGCTCCGGCAAAAGCTGGAAGGCTACGTTGGTATATTCCAGCTTATAGCGCAACCGCGTCAGGGCATAATCCAAAACCTTCGCGTGGTCGAAGGCCAATGGCGGCAAATCGTAGACCGAAAACCAGTTCGCGTCCTGGGCATCGCTTCCAGCACGGAGTGGCCGCACCTGCCGCGCCTCCACCAGAGCAAAATAGGCTACGGTAATCACTCGCGTGCGCGGGTCACGACCAGGGTCGCCAAAAGTATAAAGTTGCTCCATATAAACATCCTGCACGCCCGTCTCTTCTTCCAACTCGCGCCGCGCCCCGGCTTCGAGCGATTCGCTCATATTGACAAACCCGCCCGGTATCGCCCACATATCCTTGTAGGGATAATCGCGCCGTTGCACCAACAGCACCTTCAAATCGTTGTCGCGCACCGTAAAAATCACTACATCCGTTGTTACCGAAGGACGCTCGTATTTGTTGACATCGTATTTTGCCAGAAATTCGTGTTCGTCTTTGCTACCGCGTGCTTCTGAATTGTTCACCGTTGCGCTTTCCTGTTTCTTCGCCATTTATCTATTGCCTCTCTTAGCTTATAAGTGTTTATTCTACACTAAGATTACGACTAAATCAACTTTTTGTCAAGAGGTTTTTTTCTCGTTTAAAGTTAATATGTATCTTCTCAAAATCCTCAGAAAACAGGTTATGCCGCCCTGGAGCAAAGGCTCAGGCTGACTTTGGAAAAGAAGACCCGTTGTTGATGGTGCTGAAGTATCCCGAAATCCCACTACACAACAACCCGGCCGAGTTGGGGGCCATTTATCCCGGCCAATGCCAAAGCCTTCGGTAAACATCATAATGACCGTGGTGAGGCCGCTTTTCCCCAGGTGCAAGCGGTTTATCTAACCGAATGTGGCACCCACGCCGTGATTGATGCCGGGTTTTGGCCTTGCCACACCAGTGAGAGAGTGGGCGGGTTTCGGCTGCTTCGCTCCATCACCGCCGAAATGCTGGTGATGTGGGATCGGGGTTTCCACGACTATGCCCTGTTTCGAGCGGCGCGGCGGCGTGGAGCGCACGTATTAGCCCGGCTGCCCGCTCACGTTCAGCCTGAAATTGTGCAACCTTTACCGGACGGGTCTTATCTAGCCCGGCTCCATTGCCCCGATAAAGAAGGACGAGCGGCGGGCGAACATCTTTTGGTGCGAATTATCGAGTACACCGTCAGCGACCCGGCGCTGGTCGGTTACGGAGAGCGCCATCGCATCATTACCACCTTGCTAGATTACGAGCAAGCCCCAGCCTCAGAAGTAGCCTGGGCTTACCACGAACGCTGGGAAACCCTCATGACAATTGACGAAATTGATACTCATCAAAGAGGGGCCAACCGACCGTTGCGTTTGCAAAAACCAGTCGGGGTAATTCAAGAATTGTACAGTTTACTGCTGGCCCATTATGTGCTGCGCTACCTGATGCACGAAGCGGCTTTGTTAGGGCAGGTAGCGCCCACGCGCTTGAGTTTCACGCACGCACTGGCGGCGGTGGTTGCCCCAGCTGCTTTGGTAGTGCTGGCGGCAGTAGTAGCGGCGGCAGGGGCAGTGGTGGCGGTATTATCCCCGCAAGCTCCTAACACCAGCACCAATATCAAACCAACCGCTAAACTAAGTGGTCGCATCTTCGACTTCATCTACTTTCTCCTCATAGAGTCTTTTACTCAAAAATTAATCAACGCTATACGTATGACCTGGCCTAATATTTATTGACAAAGGCTGGAAATCCGGCCAGACTATCCATCGGGCAATTTTCAGAATTTTATCGCCTCGCCTTCGTTATTAACCGGGCTAAATACTTACTTCGTTGACAGTGTTGGGTCGCCAGGTGAGCAAGCGGTTTTCCAGGCTGGTAATAAGAAATTCCGAAGTAAGGGCAATCGAGGCCAGGAGTACCATCGCAGCGAAGACTCCGTTGGCATTGAAAGTACCCTGGGCGGTTTGGATCATAAGGCCAATGCCCTCAATCGAACCCAAATATTCGCCGACCACCGCGCCGACCAGCGCAAAACTGAAGCTGACCGGTTAGCCGGATTGGTAAATAATCGGCTAAGGCAACGGGAAGAATTAACTTACGGTTTTTGGCTTATAACTGGCCTCAAAGAAAGGTAACTTAATTCTTTATGCTGCCTTGGTGGCTGGCGCAATTGCATCCAGCTACATTGGGACGCAACCGGGCAGTATCAGCCCGCTCAAAACGAGCTTGCCCAGGCCGATTACGAATGGCGCAAGTCTTACGCCAAACGTGTTGCTCAAGTACGGGGTAAACGAGAATTGGTGGCCTACCAAGCCCGCGAGAAGCGGCAGGCCGAACTCAACGGCTTCTTTCTATAGCCAGGTTGGATGCTAACTTCATAAGCCCGTAGATCAAACCTTCAAAGTTGTCCCGCTAAACTATACCGCGTTAAATAGCAGTTGGAACGACCGATTAGTTAAAACGAATGAATTGCCAGAAGATTATCGCTAAAAAAGCCCGGTCTCTTGCAATCTGGCTAATCCAGCGGCAGGCACAGCGAGGAACAATAATCCTCGCTCTACCAATATTTGTGTGTTACTGATTAAGTCTCCACCACAATCGCGAATTTCGAGGAGATAATTTTTCGGCTCTCTTTGATAATTTAGAACCACGCCCGGTTCCAGCTTCCCGTTTACTATCAATATCTCGCTGAAAGCTCCACCTTCCAATTTCACAACCGTACTAGCGTACACGGCAATTAATTGGCGGTTTTCCTGTGATACTTCCACCAGTGGATATAAAAGCTCAGGGTACAAGGGTTTGAGGTTGCCGTCCAGCAGCAATTCGTGGTTAGTTTGCCAGAAGGAAAGCCAGAACTGAAGCATTTTGCGGTGAATAGCCGAAACCGTTGCCAGCTTCACCGAAATCTGCGGGACGGCAAACAATACATTGATTATTTGAAGGGCCGCACTTTCTACCGGCTCATCAAAATGCCACATCAACATATCGGAATGAGGGGCAGAATTGCCACATAGCAATCTTACATCCAGCGTGCGAACCCGGTTATTAATACTATCGTTGGGGCAATCACCAGCCCGGAACATATTGCCGTATTTTCGCATTAGTGGCCCGATATAGGGTTGGCGAAACTCAATCATGATGTCGGGATTTAGTTGACGCAACCGGGCCAGAATATCCGAGAGCAAACGGTCGGTAGCTTCTGGCACTGAAACATAATCGCGCCCAGTCAGGGCCGGAAGTTGCTCATCCGGGGGCTGTTTGAAATATTGCACAAAATCAATTTTGAAACCATCTACCTTCCATTTTCGCAAGGCTTCTTCATAAATCGTTATCAAAAACTCGCGCACTTCCGGGAAACGCGGGTCGAGTACCCAGGTGTTTAGATGCTCTAAAAAGTTCAGATATTTGCCGCTAAAGCGCTCGAAATTCTGGCTGCGCGGGCCAACAAAAGGCAAGGCATACCATAAAATAAATTTCAGGCCAAGCGCGTGTATTTTGGCGACGTGCGCCGCCATATCGGGGATTTTTTCAGTAAAAACTTCCCAATTGCCACAATAGGCGTAGCCCCGCTCATTGTTAGAAGTTTGCCAGCCATCGTCCACAATTACCGCCCGGCAACCCATTTCAGCCGCCAGCCGACCTTCTGCTTCTACTTCGGCAGCACTCAAGCGCTGGTGAAAGCTGTACCAGGTGGAATACATGGGCTGACGAGCCACCGCCGGAACAGAAGCGGGCGTATAGCCGGGCTGTTGCGCCCACCATGCTTGCACTTCGTTAAGGCTTTGATAATAGGGCCGAGAGCGGGTATCGAGGCGTAAAGTGGCGCTATAGTGAGAGAAAGGGGCGGTAATTTGAAAAAGAGTCAGGTTGAAAAGGAAAGTAGCGCTTTCTTCGTTCACCCCGGCCCTTATCTCAATTGGGTTTAAGGCATCCGAAAAGGCGAAGGCATGGCGGGTTTCCCCATTCAGGCTAAAAAGACAGCCTGCCGGGGCGTGGGTGGTGGACTGCGAGATAAAGCTATCGCTCCAATCCGCCGGGAGAGTACGGCTGCGGTCGGTGCCGGGTCGCCAGAAAGCGTGAATATCTATTAGCGGTTGCCCCCAGGCAAGCCGGTAAATGCCCGGTCGGGCCGGTAAGAGACTGGTTAATTCCAGTTGAATCAGTTCTAGCCCCTCTTCCGGGCTGGTGGTGGTCAGTGACACCTCAAAATTATCGGACGTTTTTTCCAGCACTACCTGAAAACTTCCAGCCTGTGTTGTAAACCTGTTTGTACTCGATGACATTCTTAAAACCTCCTGACAGTAAGCTTAAGGCTTCGTTTTGGTAGTAACGATTGGGCAAATCGCTACTACTTTACGCAGGCAAGCGAAAGTCTTGAAGCTAAATATCAATCGGGCGATTTTCGTGAATCGAACGCTGGGCCGCTTGTGTTACCCGGTGCGTTTTTAATGCCTCGCCATAATCGCATCTTATCCGATTTTCGCCGCCTGCTACTGCGTCCAAAAAATCGCGGTTCTCACGTACAAACGGGTCTATCCTTACCTTTTCGATGCGCTGCTGGCCCGGCCCTTCATCAATCGTGACCTCCTGGTAGGAAAGCGCAATCGTGCGCCCTTCGCAAAATAATTCTAGTCCCCGGCGATACAAGCCGAAAAGAATCGAAGTAGAACTGAATGTTCCGATTGCTCCGTTAACGAATTGAACCGTAGCCACCGATACATCATCTACATAAGGTTCGGCATCTTTAGGCTGATAAAATTTTTTACCAACTGCGAATACTCGGTCAATCTCCCCAACCAGCACCCGCGCCAGGTCAAAAATATGGGTGGTTTGCTCAACCATCTGCCCACCCGAAAGACCTTCTATCTTCCACCAATAGGGTGGTGGCAGCGCGTCCAGCCAGTAGCCCAACGTCAGGCGGGCTGGACTCGCCACCAATAAATTTTGGGCCAGTTCGGTAGTATTGAGATAGCGCCACTGGTAGCCTACCGCCGTTATCAATTTTCTGGCCTGGATTGCCTCGAAAATCTTTTCAGCCGTTTCAGCATCGGCAGAAAGCGGTTTTTCCACAAAAAGCGGAATATTTCGCTCTATCGCTTCCAGTTCGATTTCGCCATGCACAAAAGGTGGAGTACAGATATAAAGTGCATCCAAACCTTCTTTAGCCAGCAACTCAGCATAGTTTTCGTAAGCTTTAGTAGTTGGGCTACATTTAGCGGCTAAAGCCTGGGCTTTTTCTAGCGAATGGCTGGCGATAGCGGCAATTTCTACATTATCAAATTCTTGCAAAGCCTGAATATGACGGGCCGCAATTCCACCCGCCCCAATAAAGGCTATTCGTAATTTTTTTATTACCAAATCTCTTACCCCTTCTTAATATATCCTTCCACCCATGTGCCGCGCTTGCTGCTTTCGATTACTGCCTCGATTACTTTCATGTTAGCAACTGCATCCTCAAACGGGGTAGGGGCGGGCGTATCATTCAGGATGGCTTGCGAGAACAAATCGCCCTGAATCGTGTACTGGTCGCAAATATCGAAGGTGATTTCCTGAAGGCCCGCATGGTCTTGCAGCCAGATGCGGCAGGGACGGTCGGGCGGTGCGTTGAACGGAATCTCGATTTCAATCCGGCCCGTTGTGCCGAAAATATTGACGCGCTGGTAAGGGGTTAGCTGGGTAGAGCAACTAAAACTCGAAAAAGCGCCGTCGCCAAAATCGAGGATACCCGAAGCCAGGCGGTCAGTCTGAAAACGCGGGTCATACTCGACCAGTCCCATTACTCGGCGCGGTTCTGCCCCAAAAATAAAGCGGGCGTGCGAGATACAATAACAGCCGATGTCCATCATTCCGCCGCCGCCCATCTCGGCAATATTGCGAATATTGTCGGGGTCTTCGTTGTAGAACGAAAAGAAAGCCTGGATGGTGCGTAGCGTGCCGATTTTCCCGTCAGCTACCAGTTGTTTAGCGGTTTGCCACTGCGGATGATGGCGGTACATAAAAGCTTCCATCAGCTTTAGTTGCGGGTGGCGCTGCCCGGCCTCAGCCAGTTCCTGCGCTTCCGCTACATTCAGGCCGATAGGCTTTTCGCACAGCACGTGCTTGCCCGCTTCCAGCGCCTTGATAGACCAGGGTAGGTGCAGATGGTTGGGCAAAGGGTTGTAAATAGCGTCAATTTCCGGGTCAGCCAACAATTCTTCGTAAGAACCATACGCTTTTGGGATGCCCAGTTCTGCCGCCGCCGCCTGTCCCGCCGCCAGATTACGCGAGGCAATTGCGGTTATCTCGCAATACTCGCCCCGTTGCATGGCTGGTATAACTTTCTCAGTGCCAATTTTTGCTGTACTCAAAATACCCCACCGAACTTTACTCATAGAATTTCTCCTTATTTGCTGATTTAAATTTTTGCTAACCTGCTTTTAATTTTACGTTTAGGATTTTTGCCAAAAATCCTAAACGTAAAATTAAAAACAGGTTTAAGCCATGACTGAAGTTTCGGCCTCGATTACCCGCGCCGCCTGCAACACTGTTGCTTCGTCCCAGGGCTTGCCGATTAGTTGCAGACCAAGCGGCAGATTTTCGGCGGCAGTTTTGCCTACTGGCACAGTGATAGCAGGCCAGCCCAACAAATTGAACGGCCCGGTAAACATAGTTGAGGCGGGCGTACCGAGCAACGGCGCTGCCGAAGGCATGGTTGGCGTGCTGAGTAAATCAATTTTATCGAATAAACTATCAAAATAGCGCCGCAAGTTAATCCGAATTTGCTGGATACGGACGAAAGTAGTCGGGCCATAGGCGTAAGCCGCCAGCACGCGCTGTCGCATAAATTCGCCAAAATCACTCAGCCGTTCGCGCAGCATCGGCTCGTGATAGGTAGCGGCTTCGATGCCAATCAGCGCCCCGTTCAGCATCCACAAATCGTTTATTTCGGGCAAATCCAGTGGAATTAGCTCCGCCCCGTTACGGGCCAGCGTTTCCAACCCGCTCCGCCATGCTGCCAGGGCTTCGGGCGTTGCCAGTGGTTGACCTGTGCCATTTTCACCCAGCACGCCAATCCTCATTCCTTTAACCCCCGCTTCAAGCCTGTCCAGCCCGGTTAAGGGTTGTTGGCGAGTGCGCGGGTCGCGGGCATCGTAACCTGCCAGTACTTCGAGCATCAGGGCTGCGTCCGCCACCGTATTAGTCATTGGCCCTAAATGGTCGAGCGACCAGGCCAGCGTAACCCCACCGTACAGGCTCACCCGCCCAAAAGTTGGCTTTAGCCCGACCAGTCCGCATTGGGCCGCCGGAATCCGAATCGAGCCGCCCGTATCCGTTCCCAGCGCCGCAAAGACCATTCCATCCGCCACCGCCGAGCCTGAACCACTGCTCGACCCGCCAGTATCATAATCAAGGTTATGCGGGTTGCGCGTCGTGCCATAATGAGCATTGTTCGAGCCGGGCGAATAGGCAAACTCCGACATGCGGGTCTTGCCCACAATAATCGCTCCGGCAGTTTCCAGCCGCTCCACCCCGGCAGAATCAAAATCCGTTACCCAATCTCCCAGAATTTTCGACCCGGCAGTGGTGCGCGTTCCACGCATCGCCAGCAAATCTTTGACCGCTATCGGTACACCGTGCAACGGCCCGCGATATTGCCCGGCGGCAATTTCCTGCTCGGCTCGTCGTGCTGCCTCCATAGCTCGTTCGCCCAGCACCAGTTGAAAAGCGTTCAAAAGCGGGTCGCGCTCGGCGATACGGTTCAGGGCTTGCTCGGTCAATTCTACTGGCGAAACTTCGCCTGCCTTTAGACGTGGCGCAACTTCGGCGATTGATTTAGCCTGATTTGAAACTGGTTTGCTTAACTTTACTGCGGTTGTACCTGATGGTTTAGCCGGGTCGCTTTCAACTCTATCGCCCCAGATTTTCAAATAATCCGGCACAATGTCCGCCGCATAACGCGCTAAAATTCCCTCTAACGCCATCGGCACGCGCAAAAACTCGTTCGCCAACATTCCATCTAAATCTGCCTCGCCCACCGAAATTCCAGCCGCCCGCAGATTAGACCGCAGTTGTTCCACCAACCGCCCCGGAACCTGCCCCTCGCTCATGATATTCTCCTTTTCTTTCCAGACAGAAAATTCACCACGGAGACACGGAGACACGGAGTTAAATCTTATTGAAGGCGGGATATAATTGGTCAAGCCAAAGCTGAGTTCAGTAGGGGTTGGATTTCCCAATCCTTTTAATTTGGGTTAACGTTCAAGGGCGAGGAAACCTAGCCCCTACCAAAACCTATTTACGGATTATTTTCTTAAAGACAATCAATCGCTACTAGCTTATCCTGCCAACTCTGCGTCCTCTGCGTCCTCTGCGGTTAAAAATTATAAAAATTCTCCGTGTCTCCGTGCCTCCGTGGTGAATCTCCCCTTCCAATTATTAAAATTATGCGTTTATAGTTGAAGATAAGTGCCAGACCAGATATAGTAGTTTAACAGATGCTAACGCATTATTCTAATTTCAAAGTCTTGAAATTCAAGGAGGAGTAGCGAGATGGCAATCAAAGGGGATAGAGCCTACTGGGAGGCCGAGCCGGAAAAAATCCAGCTTTTGAACATGACGATTGGCGAGTTGCTCGACCAACAGGCCGAGAATATCCCGGAGCGCGAAGCGCTCATTTTCAATCATCCCGAATTCGGGGTAAATGTTCGGCTGAACTTCCGGCAATACCGCGACGAAGTGAACCGGGTCGCGAAAGGCTTGCTGGCCCTCGGTATTGAAAAGGGCGAACATGTCGCGCTGTGGGCTTCCAATTCACCCGAATGGGTGCTGCTCCAGCTGGCGCTGGCGAAAGTCGGTGCGGTGCTGGTCACGGTCAATATTTTTTATCGCGCCGCCGAAGTCGAATACGCCTTGCGCCAGGGCGACATTACCACGCTTTTTCTGGTGGAAGAAGTGCGCGGCAACTCCTTTATCGAAGCCCTTTACGGCCTCGCTCCCGAACTTCAAAATATCGCCGACCCTGCTCAAGAAACTCTGAACAGCGCCCGTCTACCCCGTTTGAAACGAGCGGTACTAATCGGCGGCGTAGCCCGACCAGGCTTGCTGAATTACGCGCAGGTGGTGGCAATGGGCGAAAATATTTCGGATGAGGTGCTGCACGAACGACAGGCCAGCGTTTCGCCCCAGGATATAGCCATGATAATGTACACCAGTGGCACTACTGGCTTCCCCAAAGGCGCAATGCTGACTCACCTGAATCTGCTCAATTCGCGGCGGCACGACCAGCCCGAAAAGGATTACTCGAAAGAGCGCGGGGTTAGTCCCTTGCCACTCTTTCATATTGCGGGCAGTGCTACCGTGCTGGGCTGGCTGATAAACGGCGGCACGCTGGTACAGATGGTTGCCTTCGACCCGGTACGGCAACTTGAACTTATGTCAAGTGAAAAAGCTACCACTTCGGGCGGCGTTCCGACTATGTTAATTGCCATGCTCAACCATCCGCGCTTTCTGGCGGGCGAGTTCGATTTGTCCAATCTGAGAATGATGGGAACGGCTGCTGCCGCCGTCCCGGTTGTTATGATGGAGCAGGTCAAGAGCAAAATGAACGCCGATTGCTCGATTGCCTACGGGCAGACCGAATCGAGCGGCGCAATTACCGCGACGGTGGACAGCGATAGTTTTGAGCTGAAATCCGCGACGGTTGGCTTGCCCTTCACGCACCTGGATGTAAAAGTCGTCAATCCGGCGACGGGTGAGCCAGTCGGCGTTGGCGAACGCGGCGAACTGTGGGCGCGGGGCTGCACTGTCATGAAAGGCTACTACAATATGCCCGAAAAGACCGCCGAAACGATTGACGCGGACGGCTGGCTGCACACTGGCGACCTCGCCACAATGGATGAACGTGGCTACGTCAAAATTGTCGGGCGGCTCAAAGAGATGATTATCCGGGGCGGCGAGAATATTTATCCGGCAGAAATCGAAGCCTTTTTGATGCGCCATCCCAAAATCGCCGAGGCGCAGGTCGTAGGCGTGCCGGATATGGTAATGGGCGAAGAAGCGGTCGCCTTGTTGCGGCTCAAGCCCGGCGAAAGCGCCGACGAATTTGAAATCCGCGACTACTGCGCCGCCAACATCAGCCGCTTCAAAATCCCGCGCTATATTAAATTCGTGGCTGAATATCCAATGACTGCCAGTGGCAAGGTCAAAAAGTTCGAGCTAAAAGAGCAACTCATCAGCGAATTTGGCCTGGAAGAAGCGGCAAAAATAAAAACGGCCTGATACAAAACTATAGGCGATTACTCTTGTTTCCTGTATAATAGACCTGCTTAAAACTGGTTTGGTAATGACGAAATTTTGTTGCGTCTAATTGGGTTTGATTCATCAAACCCCTACCGAATTGGAGTTCCAGGAGCGAATATAGTACAGGAAGCGGAGTGATGAATTTACCGCCGTCACAACAAAAAGCGCTTGAGATTGCGGCCCAAAGTTTGCCAGATAGCGAAAATCTCTTTCTGGTGGGCGGTTTTGTGCGCGATGCACTATTGGGACGGGTTAGCGCCGATATAGATTTGACGCTGCCCGGCGAACCCACCATCGCCTTACAGACGGCTCGCCGCCTCGCTAACGCCTGCCACTCGGCCTTTCCCGGCTACCGGGTCAGCCCTTTCTCGCTCGATCCAGATTTTGGGATAGCTCGGATCGTTTTTGCGCCTGTGCCAGAAAATCAGCTTGAAAAAGGCTTTTATCTGGATTTGGCGGTACTCGACGGCGGCAATATCGAAGCCGATTTAGCCCGGCGCGATTTTACGGTAAACGCCCTGGCCCTGCCCCTGGCAAAATTTTTGGAAGCGGGCGGCAGCTTGCGCCTGGAAGATACCATCGAAACGTTGGGCGGACGGGCCGACCTGACTGAACATATCATTCGGCCCATCGCCGAGCAAAATTTGTTGAACGACCCGTTGCGAATGTTACGCGGTATCCGGCTGCGCGCCCAGCTTTCCAGCCTGACGGCTCGTTGGGAATTTGCCCCTGGCACGCTGGAACTTTTTCGCAAGCACCGCGCCCTGATTATCCGCCCCGCCGCCGAACGGGTACGCGAGGAACTGACTAAAACCTGGATAGCGGGGGATGTAGCACGCAGCTTGCAGCTTTTGTATAGCTGTGGCCTGTTGCCTCGTCTTATTCCCGAATTGCCATTGGAAACTGAAGCCGATTTTAAGGCTATTTTTAATCTGATGAACTGCCAGGAGTGGTTATTGACTCCGCCTGATTACTTGCTTGGTTCAATCCCCGAACAGATGCAAACTGCAACCCGCCCCGAAGATTCAATTGACCTCTGGCAACCAATGCTCAAACGGCTTGAGGCCAACGGGCCTGACAGAAGCGCCCTACTATATTGGGCAGCGCTGCTTTATAATACCGTCAGACCAGCGAACGAAGTGATGCAACCCGAAGCGCCAGATATTTTAACTCAGATAATCCAACCGGCCCGGCAAGTAATGGCCCGGCTGCGCTTTAGCCGCGAAGCTACCGAACATGTGACTACGATTATTCAGCAGCAGGCGCAAATCACCGAGCTGGAAAAGCATTTTGACCCGGCTAACCCCGATGCTCTCAGTAAACGGGTGATTTATCGGCTGTTGCGCGAGGCTGGCCCGGTACAAATTGAAGCACTGCTGCTGGCTCTCGCCCTGTGCGGTGCAACTAATAGCAATCCAGCCACTTGGGAAAAGCGCCTGGCTCTGGTGAATTTACTCAACCATAAATATATGGGTCAAGACAATGAACGTCTGATAGACCAGCCACGTCTGCTGGACGGCAGACAATTGATGCAATTGCTGCACGTCAAGCCAGGGCCACAGATTGGATACATATTACAAGAAATCGAAGAAGCCCAGGCCGATGGGCAGGTTAAAACTACCGAAGAAGCACTCGAATTAGCTCGGCAATTATTGGATACAACTGGTCTGTAATAACAAAGACCAAAGCGGAGCTATTATATTTCATTCGATTCGATAGGAGAACCAAACGTGACCGAGAGTAAGCAGGAGTATTTCAACCGAATTGCGCCAAAGCAAACCTACATTCTGGCGGATAGTTTTGATGACCGAAGGCGCTTGGTAATTCAGGCCAAAGTTTATTCGGCTGCCTTCAAAAAGGCAATTGGATTGGCGCTGGACAAATTTGAGTTGCGCGCCAAACTGCAAGACCCGAACGCAACTTTCCGGGTGCTTGACCTGGGTTGCGGCGAGGGTCTATACATTCCGATATTGACCGAATTTTTGGCTGAACAGGGAGCTAGAGCCAAACTGGGCATAGTTGGCTTAGACCGGGATGTTAATGCTATAACTACAGCTCAGGAATACTTGAACGCGCTTGGTATTCAGAACGCGCAGGTTTATGTGCATGATTTGACTCAACCCTTCAATCAGTTAGTGGATATTAACCTGAGCAACCCGGAAAACCATTTCGATTTGGTGGTAGCCTCGGTAGTGCTGATGCACTTAAGGGGAGTGCGTCGGGTATTGGACAACATTTATCAGGTAGTGAAGCCGGGTGGCGCTTTCTACACTAAAGATATGATTTGGGGGAGCGGAATGGAGTATCCCAGCCCAACTTTTACTTATCTGAGTAAAGTGTCTAGCGCTAAAATGCTGGAATTGATTGGCGATAATTTTGCCGAACATCACCACGAGTATTTAAGCGCGGCAGGCTTTGAAGGGCTAGAAAGTTTCGAGGACACTTACCCGGTAGGCGGACAAAGTGAAGTTGGACGGCAAATGCTAGAAAACTTTTTGCTGGGCCAACATGCCGTGCGTGGTATGGTAATCCAGTTAGGTATTATGACGGGGGATGAATACGATAAGCAGCTAGTTCAGGAATTCCGCGAAATTTCACTTGACCTGGAAGGTCATATCACCCTGGTCAACACGGTAGCGCGACGACCACTTAGTTGATAAGATAGCACTAAAGGAGCGGACACCCCATGAAAAAGTCAGACTCGACCCGGCCCTGGTTTCCGGAAAACGTAGCCGAGTTTTACGAAGAACAGGCGGTGCGCTACCGCCAACTAGCGCCCGGCGATTTCGAGGCCGAAATTGCCAAAGTGCT
>JBBQXW010000173.1:0-15196 GCA_038209275.1 Chloroflexia bacterium
TCGCCTTCGGCCCGTCGTGCGTTTACATCTACCAGCAACATTTCGGAAGCCAGACCCGAACCAAGCAATTTGTAGGCAAAGCTCGCTCCTACCATCCCCGTGCCAAGTACGGTTACTTTAGCCATTGCATTTATCCCTTCAATTTATCCTGTAAGCATTTTTCTTGATTTAGTTTGATTCCCCAGTTTTCAGTATGCCAGCCGAAGGTGAACAGAACAGTAAACAGGGTGAATATCAGGTAAATTAATAGTGATAAGCGTCGAAAGTGTTGAGGGCGCGCAGGTAATTGGCCCGCTCGAAGGCGGCGGGTTCGGCTACCGATTTTTGGCTCATGCTGCCCTGCATTTGCCTGATTGAGCTATACTCATTTTCTTCAAGCCAGTTCTCTAAATCCCGGCGCAATTCGGTCAGGCGACCAATGCCGTGCGCCAATAGTTCCGAAGCCAGCATCACCACCTTAGCCCCCGCCATCATCGCCTTGATTACATCCTGATGGCTGTGTACTCCACTGGTTAAAGCAAAGTCAGTTTCAATTCTACCATACAAAATGGCAATCCAGCGCAAGGGTAGCCGCAAATCAGAGGAATTACTCAACTCCAGATTGGGAACAACCTCCAGATTTTCCAGGTCAAAATCGGGCTGGTAGAAACGATTGAACAGTACCAGTCCATCCGCGCCCGCTTGCACAAATCGCCTTGCGATTGCCGGTAGCGAAGTGAAGAAAGGACTTAGTTTCAGAGCGAGTGGAATTTTAATTTCCGAACGCACGTTTCGCACCAGTTCCACATAACTTTCTTCCAGCGCGGCGCTACTCAAAATCGGGTCGGTTGGCAAATAATAAATGTTCAATTCGAGCGCATCTGCCCCGGCATCTTCAATTTGTTTGGCGTATTCGACCCATGTTCCGGGCGATACGCCGTTGAGACTGCCAATAACCGGGATACTGACCATTCGTTTGACCATTTCCAAGTGCTTGAGATAGGCTGACACGCCCATATTATAATAAGTCATGTCAGGAAAGTAGCTGATGGCTTCGGCGTAGCTATGGCTACCCCGGTTCAAGAAATGGTCGAGTTCGCGGCTTTCGTGATTAATTTGTTCCTCGAACAGCGAATACATCACGATAGCGGACGCTCCGGCTTCTTCCAACCGTTGCACCGAATCTATTTTTTTAGATAAAGGCGAAGCCGAAGCGACCAACGGGTTTTTCAGCGATAGCCCCAGGTAACTGGTAGTTAAATCAGGCATGAGTGTTCTCCTTATCCTGAGCAGCTTCATCGGGTTCAAAAAGAGCGACCATTTGCTGATAGTGTTTCCAGTGGCTTACCACATCCTGTTTGGCCTCTTGCATCAACTGTTTGGCCCGGCCTTCGTCGCTTTGCAAAAGCATTCGGTAACGCGTCTCGTTGTAGGCATAGGTTTCCAGAGGCACACTCGGCTCTTTGGAGTCGAGGATGAGCGGATTTTTGCCCTGGTCAATCAGTGCCGGATTGTAGCGATAGAGCGGCCACAGCCCGGATTGTACCGCCAGTTTTTGCTGCTCCAAACCCTTACGCATCTCGATGCCGTGTGCAATACAATGGCTGTAGGCAATAATAAGGGCTGGCCCGTCGTAGGCTTCCGCTTCTAAAAAGGCGTTCAGGGTTTGTTGGTCACTGGCTCCCATTGCTACTCGTGCTACATAGACATAGCCATACGACATTGCCAGCATCCCTAAGTCTTTCTTGGCTAATCCCTTGCCACTGGCAGCAAACTTGGCGACTGCCGCACGAGGGGTAGATTTGGAGGCTTGCCCGCCCGTATTGGAATAAACTTCGGTATCCAGTATCAGTACCTTGACGTTACGCCCACTCGCCAGCACATGGTCGAGGCCACCATACCCAATATCATAGGCCCAACCGTCCCCGCCGATAATCCAGACGCTCTTGCGTACCAGCGCATCGGCTACGCTCAACAAATCGTAGGCTAAAGGTGCGTCCGACCAGGCCAGTTTTTCCTTGAGTTCCGCCACCCGCTCACGCTGGGCTTTAATTCCAGCTTCGCTGGATTGGTCAGCCGTTAGCAGGGCTTGCACCAGTTCCTCGCCTAACTGGGCGACGAAGTGCGGCAAAACTTCTTGAGCATAGGCCATCTTTTGGTCGAGGCTCACCCGCATACCCAGCCCGAACTCGGCGTTATCTTCAAAGAGCGAATTCGACCAGGCCGGGCCGCGTCCTTCCTGGTTGATTGACCAGGGCGTAGTTGGTAGATTACCGCCATAAATCGAAGAGCAGCCTGTTGCATTTGCTACCACCGTGCGGTCTCCAAAGAGCTGACTTACCAGCTTGACATAAGGTGTTTCGCCACAGCCAGAACACGCCCCCGAAAACTCGAACAGTGGCTCCATCAACTGCGAATTTTTAATCGTGGTCAGGTGCAGTTGAGTGCGGTCTACTTCGGGCAGAGTCAGGAAGAACTCCCAGTTAGTTTTTTCGCGCTCTCGAACAGGCGGTTGCTCAACCATATTAATTGCTTTGCGGCTGACCATACTTTTATCTTTGGCCGGGCAAGCTTCCACGCACAAGCCGCAGCCAGTACAATCTTCTGGCGACACTTGCAAGCTGTATTGCATCCCTGGAAATTCCTTGTAGTGCGCCGGGACGCTCAAGAAAGTAGCGGGCGCATCTTGCAGATAAGCCGGGTCATAGACCTTCTGGCGAATGACGGCGTGAGGGCAGACAAAGGCACATTTGCCGCACTGAATGCACAAATCGGTTTCCCATGCTGGCACTTCCAGCCCGATATTGCGTTTTTCCCATTGAGTTGTGCCGGAAGGATACGTGCCATCCACAGGCAAAGCACTTACTGGCAGCATATCGCCATCCCCGGCAATCATCGGGGCTAACACGCGGTGAATAAAAGAAGGCGCTTGGGCTGGGACGGTAGGCCGCCGGGTCAGTACAGCAGTTACTTCTTTGGAAACTTTCACCTCGTACAGGTTCGCCAGGGTCTGGTCTATCGCCTGCCAGTTCTGCTTTACTACCGCGTCACCGCGTTTGCCGTAACTCTTTTTAATGCTTTCCTTGATGTGGGCAATCGCCTGGTCTCGCGGCAGCACGCCACTAATGGCAAAGAAGCAGGTTTGCATCACGGTATTAATCCGCCCGCCCATGCCACTCTCTTTGGCAACTTTGAGCGCATCCACCACATAGAAGTGCAATTGTTTGTTAATCAGGTCTTGCTGAACTTCACAGGGTAAATATTGCCAGACTTCTTCCGGCCCGTAGGGGCTATTGAGCAGGAAAACTCCGCCCGGCATCGCCGACTTCAGTACATTTACTCGCTCCAAAAAGGAGAACTGGTGACAGGCGATAAAACTGGCCTGCTCGATTAGATAAGGCGCGTGAATTGGATTTGGGCCAAAGCGCAGGTGCGAGGTTGTGACCGAGCCGGATTTTTTGGAGTCGTAGACAAAATAGCCCTGGGCGTAATTTTTGGTTTCTTCGCCAATAATTTTGATTGAATTTTTGTTAGCGCCAACCGTGCCATCCGAGCCTAATCCCCAGAAAATAGCGCGCACCGTTTCCGCCCTTCGATAGAGAAAGCCGAGTCATATTCGAGGCTACTGTGCGTTACGTCGTCATTGATACCAATGGTGAAATGGTTCTTTGGTTCAGCTTTTTGCATTTCATCGTAAATGGCCTTGACCATCGCCGGGGTAAATTCTTTCGACGACAGGCCGTAGCGCCCGCCGATAACTTCGATGTTTCTCTTTCCAGATTCGTGCAGCGCGGTAACTATATCCAGATAAAGTGGCTCTCCGGCGCTCCCCGGTTCTTTGGTGCGATCCAGCACCGCTATTGTTCTGACGCTGGCGGGCAATGCCCTGGCAAAATGTTCGACTGAGAAGGGCCGGTAGAGGTGAACTTTAATTACGCCCACTTTTTCGCCCTGTTGGGTCAGGTATTTAGCGGTTTCTTCGGCGGTTTCTGCTCCCGAACCCATCAGCACAATTACTCGTTCGGCATCCGGCGCACCGCTATAATCGAACAAATGATATTGCCTGCCAGTAAGCGTGGCGAATTTATCCATCGTTTTCTGGACGATAGCCGGGCAGGATTGATAATAGGGATTTACCGTCTCACGGGCCTGGAAATAAACATCCGGGTTTTGAGCAGTTCCCCGAATAAACGGATGGTCAGGCGAAAGAGCGCGGGCGCGATGGGCCTGCACCAACTTGTCGTCAATCATGGCTTGGAGGTCGCTGTCGGTTAGTTTTTGGATTTTGTTAATTTCGTGCGAAGTCCGAAAACCATCAAAGAAGTGCAAAAAAGGGATGCGTGCTTCAATGGTCGAGGCGTGCGCTACCAGCGCCATATCTTGCGCTTCCTGCACCGAGTTCGAGGCCAGCAACGCAAAGCCGGTAGCCCGTACCGCCATCACGTCGGAGTGGTCGCCAAAAATAGAAAGCCCTTGTGCTGCCAGCGAACGCGCCGCTACATGAAAAACTGCCGGAGTCAATTCTCCGGCAATTTTATACATATTGGGGATCATTAAAAGCAAGCCCTGGGAAGCAGTATAAGTGCTGACGAGCGCCCCAGTTTGAATTGCGCCGTGAAGCGCACCTGCCGCCCCACCTTCGGATTGCATTTCGATTACCTGTGGTACAGTGTGCCACAAATTAGTCTGGCCCGTCGCTGACCAGGCATCGGCCTGTTCCCCCATCGGGGTTGAAGGGGTGATCGGGTAAATGGCGATTACTTCGCTTAATTTATAGGCTACGCTAACGGCGGCTTCATTGCCTTCTATCGTAGCGTTAATAGTAGCGCTAATTGCCTTTGCATGTTTCATTTTGTTTTGCCTCGCTCTTAATGTACTGTCAGATAAGGGTTAGCCCTTTAGAGGATGTCTTGTTTGCCAGAGCAACCTACCAACAGTTTAAGCCCGATGGGTAAACCATTAGATAAATATTAGTCAATATTGGGTAAAAAGCGGTTTATCAAAAAGAACCTCTGGTCGGCGTGCTGACCAGAGGTTTAAAAATACCTACTACTCCTTAAAATTATAATAATCGTCGTTAAGCTTTTTCGTTTCCTGCACGTACCAACGGTCAATCTTGCCTCTTTTGGTAAAAAATAAATTCATAAAGCTGCCTCGCTTTCAGATTGTTACATTTTGAAAATCAAATAATCCCCGGTCGGGGCTAGTTCCAGTTTGCTTATACACCGCTTCCCTCAGACCCAATAATTGGGCTAAAGGAGCGGGATAGGGCCAAGCCAAAAATTGTTGCGGGGAATATTGTCAGTGATGGACACCTCTACCCCGGTAACTTGAATTTCCTCTAACAATAAATCTTCGACAGAATTATCCAGACCCGCCATCATACTCTGGTTGAATCTACATTCGCGCGGTAGCTCACGGTATTTTTCCTGATATCGGCTGATCGCCTGCTCAATTTTGAATTTGAGGGTATTTTTCGGTTCATCGTCATACCAGACCCAATAATCCATCCCAATAGTCATAACTAAGTTTTAAACCCTTCTTATGATTGTCGGTATTAAACTAAAATATTTAGTTTAATATAGCTGATGGCCGAATGAAGTAATCGCCAACAGTTTTGTCGTGAAAAGCAGGTTCAGTCTGCTCTATCATGGCGTTAATGTTCTCAAATTTAAACTCAGGCGAAAGTTTATTTTCGGCTTGAAAGGGAATTTCGCCTTTTTTGCGAATACCATCTTTGAGTTCAAACCAGTAATACAGTACATAGTTTTGTTTGTAATTCATTTTATTATCTCTAAGCATTTTGATTTTCCTCAAACTGCAACAACCACCTGTTTTAGGGCCATTGGCAGCAAAAGTATTTAAGGCTAATGTTCCATCTATAAACATATTATAGCAGATAACTAAAACCGTCTGTTCGCTACCACACAGATGAAGTAATCTGATTAAAGTACCTTAATCTTAAATTGGCCTGGTTTGTCTGCTATATTACTTCTTTTCGTGGTTTAATATATACATCACATCTTTGGCAATACATCCAAACTGGTTCAAGTTCAAATAAAAAGAAGAAAAATGAGAGAGGAGGATATTTACATGGGTAAATTAGAAAATAAGGTAGTGGTAGTGACAGGCGCAAGCCGGGGCATCGGGGCAGAAATTGCCCGCCTTTTTGCTGCGGAAGGCGGAAAAATCATCTGTGCTGCCCGCACCCTCCACGAAGGTGACCACTCGCTAGAAGGTTCGCTTGAGAAAACTGTAGCCGACATCAAAGCGGCGGGTGGCGAGGCTACGGCGGTGACGGTTGAGATTTCGCAGCCCCAGGAGTGTGAGAAACTAATCGAGGCTGCTCGTGCGACTTATGGCCCGGTGGATGTGCTGGTCAATAATGCTGCCCTGACTTACTTCATCCCCATCAAGGATTATCCAGTCAATAAATGGCTGCGCTCGTGGGCGGTAAATTTTCATGCGCCTTTTATTCTGAGCCAATTAGTTTTGTCAGATATGATAGAGCGAAAGAGCGGCAGTATTGTGAATATTTCCTCCGGCGCAGCGATTGGCCCTGGTCGCGGCCCTTATCTGAACGCAAAACCAACCACCAGTGGCGGTACTTGTTACGGGGCTGAAAAAGCGGCGCTGGAGCGGTTCACCCAGGGATTGGCCCAGGAAGTTTATTCTTATGGTATCTCGGTCAGTTGTGTTTCGCCCTCACAGGTAGTACCGACACCTGGCACTATCTTTCACAAGTTGGTCAGTGGCATGGACGACCCTAAAGGCGAACCACCAGGTCTGATGGCAAGGGCGGCTCTGTTGCTGGCTACCGCGCCACTCGATCAGGTAACAGGGCGCGTAACCTACAGCCAGCAAATTCTGAGCGAATTTGGCGAACTTTCTCCTGAGCAAGCCAAAGGGATTGGTATAAACCCAGAGCGGCTAGGTAGTGGCTACAGCCAGATTTAGCGCCTATCTCAGTTTTCAATATCAAAACCTATTTTAAAGTTGGCAGAGGTTCGATATACCGAACCTCTGCCAACTTTAAAATAGGTTTTCAGGTTATGAAAGCTATAAATTAGCGGAGTTTAATCCTTTAAAGCTAATCATTTTTTGCTGGTCTTCGTCCCACAGGCTGAGTCTAAGACTTTTAAATCCGCTTCGCAGGGTAATAATGTTAGCTTGCTCAAAAGGCGGGTAGCTGGCCTGACATTTGGGTAAGTAATAGTTTGGGATACGCGGGCTGAGATGATGAATGTGATGAAAGCCGATATTGCCGCTAAACCACTGTAAGACCGTTGGCAACTTATAATATGAGCTACCGACTAGCGCTGACTCTTCATAGCTCCATTCGGTTCGCGGTTTCCAGTAGGTTTGCTCAAACTGATGTTGAATATAAAACAACCACACGCCGATTATGGTGGTTGGAATAATAATCAGCAAGCTAACTGTTACATAAGCTCCGAAACCGACTACAAAGCTCATAATCAGGCTGACCGTCAGGAAAACCAGGTTAGTGATTATTACACTCCGGCGTTCCCGTTTGCCACCCCCGGCGGCGGGGAAACGGTGAAATAGCAGAAATTGAACCGGCGGCATCAGCACCAACAAAAACAAGGGATGGCGGTAGACCCGATAAAGGAACTGAGCTACCCGATT
Organism: Chloroflexia bacterium; assembly: GCA_038209275.1. GTDB lineage: Bacteria > Chloroflexota > Chloroflexia > Chloroheliales > Chloroheliaceae > L227-5C. The sequence continues at coordinate 7,627 of JBBQXW010000173.1, forward strand.
CAGTTGTTGGTACTCAGAGATAGTCAGGACGAGTAAGCCGTAGCCTTGCTCGATATATGTTTTGAGTTCAACGGGTTGGGGCTGGTTTGCCGCCCGCCGATCTAAGTTGCCCGATGTAGCGTGGTGGAGGGCATGTAGATGCCGCCAATCTTCGTAAGGGGTAAGACAAATCAACCCGCAAATCAAGCCCACCATGTTATTGAGCATACGGGATTTGAAAAAAGCGCCGTGTCCGCAATCGTGAAAGAAGATAAAGATACGTACTTGCAGACCAGATGCCAGAGGCACTAAAGCCAGAGTTAGCCATAAATTGCTACTCAGGTTGATATACATCAGATACAAGATAACGCCAAAAGGCAAAATAGTATTGGTAAGTTGCCAGAGACTGCGCCACAGGCTAGGCTTCTGGTACTCTGCTGTCGCGGTTCGCCAGGATGGGTTAACGGTTGGTGAGCTTTTACTATCGTTTCGCTCAAGAATAAGTGCTTGGTTCTTCAATTAAATTAACTCTCTCCTTACTTGATGAAATTTCCAACCAGGCTTGCAGCGCTGAAAAGGTTGGAAAAATTTGATTCGATTAGCATAATATCGTGCTGACTAGCACAGCTGATTATTATGCTAACTGTAACTATGAGCTGTAAGTTACCTGTTCATTTTATGCTGAATGACGAAAATTGTCTGTTTGTTGGCATACATAAGTAAAGCTGTCCTGCCTTTTTATAGGATGATGTGACTACTCAGGGACATAACCTGGGTAGCCGCGTCATCAAGAGCCTTATAAAAAGAACCTGTTAAAGGTAGCCAGCTATTTCTGGGGAAAGTTTAAGACCAGCAGAGGTTAAAGACCGCATGACACTTTCAAAATCGCCGATTCTCAGGGCTTTTACCATCTAACCCATTGCGTGGGCCAACTCCAGTTTTAGTTTAACAGTAATTCCCTGATCCGGCAATACCAATCGGGAGCCGGGGGTGAGCGTCAATTTTTTGCACCAGGGTCAAGCCAACCCGGACGTGAACGTCCGGGCTAAAAATTTCGGCTCATTTGTTTTAAGCCCGGACGTTCACGTCCGGGTTTTGCGAAAAACTGACGCTCACCACGAGGGCCGGGTTGGATTTACTTGACATAACACTTCTTACTTCTTACTTAAGGCGTGCAAGTTGCGTAATTCAAACTTGACGATTTTTCCAGTTGAGTTTTTCGGTAAATCAAGCAGAAATTCCACTTCACGCGGATACTTATAGTTGGCTACTTTGGATTTAACAAACTCAATTATTTCCAGAGCAGTGATAACTACATTCGTCTTGAGCGCAATGTAGGCTTTAATCTCTTCGCCTAGCCTGGCATCGGGAATACCGATTACTGCCGCCTCGCGTACCGCTTCATGCTGGTACAACACTTCTTCAATCTCACGCGGGTAGACATTGAAACCACCACGGATAATCAGGTCTTTTTTGCGGTCTACAATGTAGAAATAGCCATCCTCGTCCATATAGGCGATGTCTCCAGTGTGAAACCAACCATTACGCAGGGCATCGGCGGTGGCTACCGGGCGTTTGTAATAGCCCTTCATCACATTGTGGCCTCGAATAACGATTTCACCGCGCTCCCCTTGCGGCACCGCGTTATCATTTTCATCTACCACTTTCATTTCAACTCCCCAGTTCGGAGTACCAATCGAACCGGGTTTTTGTGGTCTATCAGGGCGATTGAAAGAGGCCGAGGGAGAAGTCTCACTTAGTCCGTAACCTTCCAAAACTGGTACTTTGAATTCTTTTTCGAAAGCATTCAGCACTTCCACTGGAAGCGAGGCTCCGCCGGAGATAGCATACCTCAATTGAATATCATATTTTTCATGGGCAGGATGATTTAAAAGAGCAATATACATCGCAGGTACGCCAGCAAACAAGGTAACATGGTCGCGCTGCATTACTTCCAGCACTTTACCGACCTCAAAACGTGTTACCAGCGTAAGGGTTGCCCCCTGACCAATCATTGGATTCATCACACTACTCTGACCAAAGGCGTGAAACAGAGGTAATACCACTATAGCAACATCACTGGAATGAATCGTTAGATTTTTTTCGCCAGAGACCTGGGAGTTGTAGAACATATTAAAGTGGGTAAGTTCAGCCCCCTTCGGTTTGCCCGTAGTGCCACTGGTATAGAGAATTACTGCGGTATCATCGGGCATAGTTGGGGCGAGGTCAGATTTGGGAGATTCAGTTTGATAAACCGCTTCAAACTTGATTGCTCCCTTGCTTTGCGGAAGCGGTATCGTGCTGCCGGGCGCTTGGGCTACAATAAGATTGCGGCAGTTTGGCACCTCGCGCAGACCCTTTACCGCTTCGTCCATGAAGGCTTCCCAAACAATCAGCGCTACGGCTTCTGAGTCGTTTACCATATACTCAATTTCTTCGGACTTGAATAACATATTCATGGGTACTACTATAGCTCCCAGCTTTAAAGTGCCGTAATAGGCAATCAAAAAGTGGGGTACATTAGGCAGCATAATGCCCACCTTGTCCCCCTGCTTTACTCCCAGTTTGCTTAAGCCGTTGGCAAACTGGTTACTGGCAGCATTTAGCTGCTTGAAACTCATCCGAAAAGCGTCAGCAATCACAGCGGTATTGTCAGGATACCTTTTAGCTGACTCGGTCAATAATGTTGCTAAATTCAAACTCATAACATCCTCCTGATTCGTCTTTAAGTTAGATTAGCGATATAACAAATCTTTTTATAAAGACTGCCATTTATATTTTATTGGAGGAAGGTGAAAACTAAGGTATATATCAGTAAGTTCTGGGTAAAAATCGGACTAAGGGTTGAGTTTGGCTCTTGTATCAAAGATTAGGTTCGCGTACCAGCGTTAACAACATCTGAAGTAGTAATTGTTGCTGGCGTTCGGATTGGGCTGCGTCCTGGGTAATCGTGAAATCGAGCATTATACCGTTGTAGCTGCTGACGATAAACTGGGCGAAATCTTCCAGCGGCACAGTAATTTCCTCGCCCGATTGGGCCAGTGTGCGGCTCATAAACTCCACAATCATATTGCGGTAATCGCGGTAAAGTTCCTGGGACATTCGGCGGGCTTCCGGGTCGTGGCTACTGCGGAGTACCAGATTATAGGGTACTAAGGCCGGATGCCGATAAACGGCGGCCCATAATGAAGCAAACCCGGCGGTCAATACTTCGGCAACTGTGCCAGTATGGTTAAGTGCCTCGCGCACCATTGTCAGGGCGTTGCGGGCGGTGTAATCCAGTAACTCGATTAGCAGAGTCTCTTTGCTGCCGAAGTAATAATTAAGCATGGCGATATTTACGCCCGCTTCCTCGGCAATAGTACGGGTAGTTGCTCCCTCATAGCCGTCGCGGTTGACCACATTCCAGGCCGCTTCCAAAATATGCACCTTGCGTTCCTGGCGCGTTTTTGGCCCGTCCTCCAACCCTTCTTGTATTTTAATTTTATTAAGTGCCATCCAGCCTGTACTTTCTACTAATTAAACATTTGCTTGATATTTGATTGAATTGTAATCCGCCCGGCTTTCTAAGTCAACCGATTTCCCGAGATTGGCGAAGGGTTAAAGTCAGGAACACAGAGAACCACAGAGAACCACAGATTAACACAGATGAAATTAAAGCTTTAAAAATCAGTGTTCCTCTGTGTCCACGCCCGAAGGGTGGTGCTAATCCGTGTTTATCTGTGTTCCTTGAATTTCAAGTCTGCCGGGTATTTTTGTGCTTTGGTGGCGGCTGGTATTATAATAGTAGTGTTCCATTCGATTATTTTCAGAATCAGAAAAGAAAAGCAGGAGCGTTATGCCGGAGGATAATTTTGTAGAGGAAGCGCGCCGGGTTTTTGAGTTACAGACGGTGGCGATGGGCGCAAAAGTACCGGGCAGCATTGAACAATTTTTGGAATGTTTTGCCGAAGATTTGGTCTGGCGCTTTCCAACCGGGAAATATGCCGGGACGCACGAAGGGAAGGCTTTGTTCGAGGAATTTTTCCGCTACGCCTGCAACTATTTTCCAACTGGCCTGACCTTTCAGCTTGACCACACGCTGAGTGACGGCAAAGATACGGTTGCTTTTGAGTTCCGCGACGAGGGCCATAATCTCAAAGGCGACCCATACAAAGCCAATGTGGTTATTTCCTATACTATGCGCGCTGGCAAAGTGGCAGGCTACCGCGAATATTTTGGCTGAGTAATTTTTAGTTTCGAGAAAATTTTTGCAAAAATTTTCTCGAAGCTAATTAATGCTAATTTTTATTTTAGCTTTTATTTTTTGTACAAAAAATAAAAGCTAAAATACCCAGGTTTCTACCAGGGTGTAAGCAGGAGATTTAGCGAGTTGTAAGGAGGAAGTATGGCGGAAAAGACGAGCCAGGAACAGACTTACCTGGACTATCGCAAGGCGGGGATGGCGGAACGGGCCGGGTTCGGGCAGCGTCCGGCCCTACTAATTGTAGATTTTTGCCTGGGTATGACCTCGAAAGATTCGCCGCTCGGTGCGGATATGGGCGCGCCTATCGAAGCAACCGCTCAGTTGCAACAGGTTTGTCGGGAGCAGGGCTTCCCGGTGGTCTATACGACGGTGCAGTATAGCAAAGGCTGCAAAGATGGCGGCGCATTTGTAAAGAAAATCCCGTCGCTACGGCTCTTCGAGGTAGGCAACGGCCCCTGGAGCGATATTGACCCGCGCCTGCCGCCCCGCGACGACGAGCCAGTTATCAACAAGCGTTTCGCCAGTGCCTTTGCTGGGACGAATCTGGCCTCGCTATTAACGGCGGAACAGGTAGACACGGTAATAGTGGTGGGCTGTACCACCAGTGGTTGCGTGCGTGCTTCGGCCCTGGATGCGCTTCAGAACGGCTTTCTGGTGGTGGTGCCGCGTGAAGCGGTGGCAGACCGAGCGCAAGGGCCACACGAAGCCAATTTGTTTGACCTCAACGCTAAGTATGCCGACGTTATTAGCCTGGCTGAAACGCTCGATTATCTGTCGAGCCTGAAATAGTTGGTCGCTATCAACCCTAGTTACTCAAAATTCTGACGGTGTTCGGCTCATTCAGCCGGACTCCGGCTTAATTTGAGGCCAACGACGATTTGGAGGTACGGCAAAATCTCTATTCAAATCAGGCAAATCGCTACTACCAGAGCGAAAGATCAAGAATTTTCAAAATAAAGAAAGCCCGCCATTGAACGGCGGGCTTTCTTTATTTTGAAAATAAAATCCGAAAATCTTAAGCGACGGCTTCGTCTTCATCTTCGTCTTCGGGTTCTGCCATAGAAACCAGTTCAAAGATTGGCGTGGTGGCGGCGGTGCTGGGTAGTTCGGAGCGGGAGGCAGTTTCGGTGGTGGGTTTGACCCCCTGCTGGCTGGCCCAACGCAAGCCGCGCCGATAGAGGAACGCGCCGTGCAACCCGGTGTGGCTACTGATCGCCTGGGCCAGAGTCGCCTCAAATTCACGATAGAGTCCGGGTCGGAGTAGTTTGCCGAGCAATTTCAGGGTAATCGCGGCAGCAGCCAGGGCGTTTTTCGGCTCGATACGGTCAATATCCTCGAAGAACCAGGCGCAACTGGTGTACATCTGGTGCTTGTACATTTGCGCTTGCAAAAGTCGCAAGGCCAGCGTTCGCGAATTTTCGGAGCGGAACGAAACTGGCTTCAAGTGCTGCGCCATAAATTCATCCTCGCTGGCCGCCCCCAGCCAGACGTGAATGTAATCGGTCAGCGCCGCCCAGCAATCCTTGAACAAACGATTGCCCTGTATCTCGAAAACCCGGTCAACCTCTTCCGAAACTAAATCGAACGCCTGGCGCAACAGCGGTTTCCAGCCTGTATCACCCGGCGTACACTCGCACCCGCTACTCCAGCGCAACACCCCGTGATGGCAACTCCAACTGGAATTATCGAAGATACGGATACGGCGGCGCGGCGGATTCTCGCGGATGTAGCGGCCCAGGAAAGTCACGTCCAGCCCAACCTGATTGGTGGCTTCTCTGGTCAGGTAATCCAGAAAATAATCGCGGTATTGCTGGTGATGGCCGTAAAGTTCGCCGTCGGTAGCAATCAGCAAAAGCTGCGACTCGCCTGCCTCTAGCTTGTCTCGGTTGGTTTGCGGCAAAAGCCAGTCGTAGGCAAAACGATTAGCGTCGCTGGTGGCCCACTGATTAAACGAAACTGCGCTGGACAGGTAGCCGTTATAAAAGAAGACAATAATGCTGCGACCACTCGGCAAATCTACCTGATACGGTTCGCTGGTGTCGTAGGGTTCTTCAATCCAGCCCGCCGAACTGCGGTCACGCACATTGTTGAGCGCCGCCGCCTCAATCCGTAATTCTTCCGGCGACGGATAGGGTAAAGGCAAAGGCGGTTCTTGTCCTTTTTCAAGGTCTTCGCTGGCCTGCAAAGCTTCCGCTTCGTGGCGCAAGCGTTCGCGCTGGGCCGCCCGCAAACGAGCCTGTACGCGACGACGTTCCTGCGGGTCAATCGTTTCGATGCTGCGGTAATCGGCCTGCCAGGGCGCAAGAATAGTGAATTTTACTCCGGCTTCTGCCATCATTTCGAGGACATCGGTGCTACAGGCGGTTTCCGCCAGCCACATACCTTCGGGGCGATGCCCGAAGCGCCGCTCAAAATCTACAATGCCCCACTCGATTTGCATTCTGGCATCGCGGGGACGGGAAAGCGGCAAAATAGCGTGGTTATACGCCTGGGCCATTGCGTTGCCATAGCCCAATCGTTTGTAATTGGCCCGGTCACTGGCGATAATTCGGGCGTAAGTTTCGGGGTCGTGCTGTTCGAGCCAGACCGCCAGAGTCGGCCCCAGATTAAAACTGATACGCTCGAAATTGCCGAGGGCAGCGTTGGGTTGGTAACATTCGGCATTAATTTTCTCGTTAAAATTAGCGTAAGGTTCTGCCCCAAATTCATGTGGGACGTGGCCGATAAAGGGATTCTCGCGCGGTGGTTGGTAAAAATGTCCGTGAATACAAAGCTGGACGGGGCTAACTGGTGATGCGGAACTGCTGCTAGAACTTGCAAATGGAGTGATTTCGATGTTATTAGTGGTCAAAATTTATGACTCCTTATTCTTCCGTCAATCCGCAACGCCGCACAAAACACGGAAGATATGTAGCAAATACCAGGCCCATAATCGCTCTTTTATACTTATCGGTCAAAATCGCAGCTTGAGCCACTTTTGCTCAAAAGCAAGAATTTCAGCCAATGCACGCCTGGTCTCAAAAACGGGCTGACCCGGAATTTTTATTTCCGGGTCTACTATGCTATAATATCACAAATCTGGCTGCGCGAATATGAACTTTTGCAATCATTAGATGTTGGAGATGTCACAAATTTTGTCGAAGGTGATAAAAGAAAGCGGTAGGCCGATAGGCGCTTTGCTTTTAATCACTGCGCCAATCTGTACGATAGGCACACTTTGAGAAATTGCTTTAGCGGGAGGTAGATTAGATTTTGACTGTGCCGCGAGAGAAATCTGCTCGGTTGCTAGAAGTTAAAGTAAAAAGCGCAAAGTCAGCGCCCGAAGCGGGTTACATGCAGAATGAG
>JBBQXW010000174.1:0-15177 GCA_038209275.1 Chloroflexia bacterium
AAGCGGAGCGGTAGCGCTGGGCTACTTCTGCTACCTCGCTTCGGCGCTGCTACTTATTCCTCTCGCTCTGCTAGTGCGGCGGGTATTGAGCGGGCGCGACGCTAACTTGCTGACTATAGCAGCAGCGATGGGCGCAATCGCGGGCGTACTAAAAATGTTGGGCATTGCGCGCTGGCTGGTGCTGATGCCTTACCTTGCCGATAGTTATCAGGATACAACCGCCAGCGCCGCCACTCGCGATACGATTGCGGTAGTCTACAACGCTTTCAACAAATACGCGGGTGGTATTGGCGAAAGCCTGGGCGTATCACTCTTCACGGGTATCTGGACGGCACTCGTCGCTATCGCTATCATGCGCTCCCCAAAACTTCCGGCGTGGCTGGGTTGGGCTGGAGTGGTTGCGGCTACGCTGCTGCTGGTGAATTTCCTGGAAACCTTTGGCCTGGATCTAGGCCCAATTCTGACAATTAGTGGCGTAGTCTGGCAATTATGGATGATTGCCTTCGGGGTAGTGTTATTAGTGAGCTTTAAGAAGGGAGCATAAAATCATGACCAATAATAATGAGTTGCACGTTGTCTTTGGGACTGGCCCGCTCGGTTCGTCGGTAATGCGCGAGTTGGTGAAACAGGGCAAGCGGGTACGAATGGTCAATCGCAGCGGAAAGGCCAGCGAAGTATTCACCGATGTGGAGGTGGTAAAGGGGGATGCCACCGACCCGACGAGTGTACAGCAGGTCTCGCAGGGCGCGACAGTAGTTTACCTGTGCGCTCAGTCCGCTTACAATCGTTGGGCCGAAGATTTCCCGCCAATTATGGCTGGCACTATCGAAGGAGTCGCGGCGGTTGGGGCGAAACTGGTTTTTGGCGATAACCTATATATGTACGGCGAGGTGAATGGCCCAATCAGCGAAGATTTGCCCTATGCCGCCAAAACCCGCAAGGGTCGCGCCCGTGCCGCCCTCGCCAATATGTTGATGGAGGCGCACCAGAGCGGTAAAATTCGAGCTACTATCGGGCGGGGCGCAGATTTCTACGGGCCGCAGGTGCTGGATTCGAGTATAGGCGACCGAATATTTTATCCGGCAATGGCGGGCAAAAGCGCTGCTGCGGTGGGTAATCTGGATTTGCCGCACACTTACACTTATATCGAGGATTTTGGGCGCGGGCTGGTTACGCTGGGCCAGCACGAACAGGCGCTGGGCCAGACCTGGCACATTCCTAACCCGCCGACTACTACCACCCGTGAACTGCTGAATATAATGTTCGAGGAACTGGGCCAACCACCCAAAATGAGCGGCATGGGCAAAACCATGATGCGAATCGGCGGATTGTTCATTATGGGTGCGCGCGAAACGGTTGAAATGATGTACGAATTCGATAAACCGTTCGTAGTAAGCCATAGCAAGTTTGAACAGGCTTTCGGCGCTCACTCCACGCCCCATCGCGAGGCTATGCGCCGCACTATTGAATGGTATCGCAAGCATCCACAAGCGCACTAAAAGTTTTGAGTTTTGAGTTTTGAGTTTTGAGTTGGGAACAATCAAGGAACATAGATGAACACGGATTAGCACAGATACTTTAAGTCAGAAGTCAGAAACTACTCCTTGCGAACTTGGAACTTGGAACTTGGAACTTGGAACTTGGAACTTGGAACTTGGAACTTGGAACTTGGAACTTGGAACTTGGAACTTTATGGTATAGAATATTCAAAGGGGAACATAAAATTGTTTTAATACACATTTTTCACATAGGCTTTATAACTTCTTCATGGTTTTAAATTATAATTACTACAACATCGGACGTACCAATACTCTACTACTTTATACGAACATTGGTCTAGGGAAGTAAGTTATCAGGTTTGGAATGAGGCATAGAAGTTGTCGCTGAATAAGCAAAATCCTACCCTTTCAGTGACTCAAAAACAGGTCGCCGGAGAGATGGTTGTCGGGGTAATAGAGTGTTGTGGAGCTAATAAAGACTCTGAATTATTGCGAAATATTTTCAGGCTTTATGGGTTTAATTATAATACACCATCGCTTGATTTTTCCTACGAAAAATATTTACAAATAACTCAATATTTGGGCAAATTCGCCTACCCCAGGCTAAATGAAGAAGAAGCCCTGGAACGCCTGGGCTATGAACTAACTCATTTCTACTTTCGTAGCCCTAGTGGACAAATATTGAAAAAAATGGCGGCAGTGTTAGGAGCAAATCGGGGAGCCAAGATTTTTGTCCAAAGTCTGGCAAAAAGATTCCCCTGGGCTAACCATCAGATTGAAGAATTACGTTCGCATTATGTACGCTACCGGGTAACTGGAATGTCGGGAACAGGTGCTATGACGCGCGGTAGTGCAAAGGCATCGCTAGAGATTGCCGGGGGTAAAGTTAAAAAAGCTACTACTACAATTTTAGGTCAAGAAGATTGGGTACTTGAAGTTGAATGGTATTAGCCAACCACCACATCAGGCCGAACGAAGCATAGCCGAGCCGCCCGTAAGGATGCTGATGGTTATCAGGATGCCATTGAACGGGCCGAAGAAGGCCACCGCCAGCCAGATTAGCCCAACAATTATTACTGTACCGATGCCGGTTTTCGGAACGGTTTCGGGAGTGGCAGGCCATTTCTTGAGTTGGTACTGATAAATTAGCAGCGCGACCAGCCCATTGACGCTTATCAGCAGAGGCCACAGCAGCAACCATAGCCCCACTACTCCCCAACCCAATACACTAGCCCCGGCGACCAGCAAAACTACTTCCCCACTGAGGGCGGGTAGCCCAAACCCCAGCACCAGCGTATCCAGCATATAGCGCTGGCGAGTGACAGGCCAGCTTGCCCAGAAAGAAAAATAGCCCAGTTCGCGGCGCAAAAGGCCAGTTCCCAGCGTCATCAAAAGGTAATTGGCGAAAAAAATTACCTGCAAAATAATTGCAAAGGACTGATTCGGCTGCGATAGCCAGGCCAGCAAGAAAGCCGTGACTGCCCCTGACCCGACCAGTCGAAAAGCGTTCCAGAGAACCTGATAAGGCGGTAGACGGGTCAGACGCACCAACTGGCGGTAGAGCAGCGTGCCAGTTGTGCCAATCAGTTTTGCGCCTTGCAAATTTTTGGCGCTAGTCTGGTTGGCTTGTTTGGCAGTGCGACGACTGAGATAGCGCTGCAACCGGGCTTCTCCGGCGCTTATTTCCTGCGATTGCCGCAGTTGTGCGCCTATTCTGCCACCTTCAAAAGCCGGAGCTAAGAGAGTTTTGCGGGCTACCAGATACATCGCTACCAGAACCACTATGGTTGTGCCTAGCAAACCAGCCATTGCCCCCGCCAGCGCGGTCAGGTCGTTCGCGCTGGTAGTATGCCCCACGACAAGATATGAAGTGAGCGAGGCGGGCCAGAACAAATAGCGTGCCTGGGGAAGAAGTACCAGCAGCCCAAAGCCGACTATACTCAAGCCATAGGCCACTAAAGCCCTAAAGCTTCGGCCCGGACGGTAGCGCAGCAAAGCCAGCGTCCAGCGCAAGGCACTCAGAAGCAGGGCAAAACTTACTCCCGAAGCCAGCGCGAGGGCAAAACCCAGCCAATCGTTTTGTTGCGCCAGATAGCTAAAAGAACCACCCAGAATAGCGCAGACCAGCACAAATATGCCCAGCCCTACATTCCAGAGCGACCGAATAAACCAGCCAACCGCGACCAGCGCCGGAGGAACAGGCATATTGCTCAAAAGGTCAATATCAGCCAAAGAAAAGCGATAGAGGTTGTAGCTACGGAAAGCCAGGCCGGGGGTCAGGACAAGCCAGAGTGCCAGCGCAAAAAAGATAGAATCGTCTATAGCAGAAGGCGGAAGGGCCAGACCGCGCAACACATTGCTGACAGTAAAAGAAGCCCAGCCCAGCATCGCCAGCAACCAGCCTAGCAAGATTACGACGATGTAGACCCCGTATAGACGCTCGGAAAGTTCTTTCTCCTCTGGCTGATAGCCCAGAATATTGTAGGCATCCTGAATAGAGTTGGAGAATTTGCGGCGAAACATGAAGAGCAAGCCGCTCACAGTAACACTTCCTGACTGTCGGTTTGTTCGCCCTCATCGGTCAGAGGAACAAACTCCTCGGTCTCGGTGAAAGCCAGATAAACTTCGCGCAGACTGGCATCGGGTGGCAATTCGGCAGATTCGCGCAGGAAGGCCAAATCGCCTGCCACCAATAGTTGCCCCTGGTCGAGCATCACAAACATATCGCATAAGTTTTGCATGGTCTCCCACTGGTGGCTACTGACGATAGCCAACCCGCCGCCGTCGCGATACTCCATCAGGCTGCGATACAGATTGCTCAAACTTTTAATATCGAGCGTACCGCCCGGTTCGTCCAGCAGCAACACTTTGGAGGGGCGAATAAGCGCGCAACACAGCGCCAGCTTTTGGCTCATGCCACGCGAAAGGGTAAAAGGTAAGCCATGCCGTACTTCCCAAAGCCCAAAACGCCGCAACAACTTTTCGGACTGTTCCTGAAAATTGTCAAGCGATTTATGGGCGCGGGCCATCAGTTCGAGGTGTTCCAGCACGGTCAGTTCGGGATAAAAGCTGGGCGTATCGGGGACGTGGCTCATCTGGCTACGGGCTTCAGCCTCGTGTTCCCGCAAATCGTAGGTTGCCAGCTTGATTTGCCCTTTATCTACCGCAATCAGGCCCGCCACCGCTTTTATGAGGGTCGTTTTGCCCGCCCCGTTTGGCCCTAACAAACCGACCAGGGAAGCAGACGGCAATTTCAACGTCAAATTATCCAGCACTGGTCGGTCATTGTAGCGTTTGGTCAGGCCGTTAATTTCCAGTGCAGGCGCATCGGCCTTAGCTTGCTTCAATTATTTAGTCCGAACCTTTCGCATCTTTCTAAATGCTACAGATATATAAATCAGCTAAACCGATTCTAACAGCATTTCCCCGATTTAACAAGGCTAAACCAATAACAGGGTGAGCGTCAATTTTTTGCACCAGGGTCAAGCCAACCCGGACGTGAACGTCCGGGTTTTGCAAAAAACTGACGCTCACACCCAATAACAAAGACCGAAAAAAGCCGACCCCATCAAAGGGTAGGCTTTTTTCGGGTAGTGTCGAAGTCGTTATCATTATACCGCAAGGCTTCAGCCGAAGCCAGGTTTGATTGTGGTATAATTGAACAAAGTTTAGCTAAATAATAAGGACAGCAAAATGTCCTGACTGAAAACTGACGACTGAAAACTGAAAACTAATCAACAAAGGCGGCCCGAAGCCGCCTCTTGTGACCTATAGAGAAGTATTAAATTATAAATGAAACACACGGCACAACCAAAATATGATGTAATTGGCGCGGCCCGCGCAAAACTGGCAGCAGAGCGCGGCACTATTCGAAAATCGTGGGGCGGACGCTATCCAATAGCGCTGGCTTACCCCAATAGCTACTACGTCGGCATGTCCAGCCTGGGCTACCAGACCATTTACGGGATGCTCAACGAATATGACGATGTGGTCTGTGAGCGCGTTTTCTGGGAAGCGGTCGAGCAGGACGACAACGGCACTTATCAGGTTTACTATGACCACGACTCACCTGCGACGGCCCTTGAGCAAATGAAGGGGCAGAAACCCCTGGCAGTCGCCATCGAATCGCAGCATAAGCTAACCGATTTTGCCTGTATCGCCTTCTCGATTAGCTTTGAGCCGGATTATTTTCACGTTGTCCAGATGCTCCGCTCGGCAGGTATTCCTTTGCGCGCCAGCGAACGTGACGAGCGCTATCCCCTGATTATTTGCGGTGGCCCGTGCGTGACGGGCAACCCCGAACCGATTGCGCCTTTCTTCGATGCGATTGCGATTGGTGAGGCCGAGCCAATGATACCGGGATTGGTCGAAACGCTGATGCGCCACGCCGATAGCCCTCGCAGCCAGCAGCTTGCCGCCTTTGCCGAATTGCCCGGTTGGTACGTGCCGCAGCTTTACACGGTAGATTACACTCAGGAAGGTAGTCTGATTGGAATGCAAACTCTGCCCGGCGCGACTCCCAAAGTCCAGCGCCAGTATTTGCTCAATCTGGATGACCATCCGACCCGCTACGTGGTTATTACCGACGAGACCGAATTTAGCGAAAGTTATTTGCTGGAAGTAGCGCGAGGTTGTGGGCGCGGTTGCCGCTTCTGCCTGGCTGGATATGCCTTTTTGCCACAACGCGAACGCTCGATTGAGACTTTGCTGAATATTGCCCGCGAAGGGATGCAGTACCGCGACAAGCTGGGGCTGGTTGGCCCCTCGGTTTCGGATTACACTAAAATTGATGAGCTGGCGGTCAAGCTGCGCGAGATAGGCGCAAAGTTTACGATTGCCTCGCTGCGGGCCGATAATTTGTCGCCAACGCTGGTGCGCTGTCTGGTAGAAAGCGGCTCCCGCTCGATTACGCTTGCCCCCGAAGCGGGCAGTGACCGAATGCGCGCCCTCATCAACAAAACGATTAACGAAGACGATATGATGCGCGCCACTGACATAGCGGGTGAAGGCGGGCTGAAAGCCTTAAAACTCTACTTTATTATCGGCTTCCCCGACGAACTGGACGAAGATGTGATGGCGATTGCCGACCTGACCCTCAAGGTCAAGAACCGCTTGAACAAGCACCATCCCGGCGCACACGTCAAAATCGGTGTGACTCCTTTTGTGCCGAAAGCTGCCACCCCTTTCCAGTGGATGCAGAGCCTGCCGACCAAAGAAATTGAGCGCCGCGCCCGAATGTTGAACAAGCCGCTAAAATCGAAGGGCGTTCAAATTAATATGGAAAGCCCGCGCTGGACGCGCCTCCAATCGGTACTATCGCGCGGAGACCGCCGGGTGGCTGACGTGTTGGAAAGAATGGCCCGTCCGAACCTGGGCGAGTGGGACAAAGCTTTGCGCGATACCGGCATTGACCCCAATGTATTCTTGCGGGAGCGCCATGTAGATGAATGGCTGCCCTGGAACTTTATTGATTTGCGGGTGCGCCCGGTCTGGCTCAAAAAGGAAGCAAAGCGGGCCAGCCTGCAACTTTTCACCAAATCCTGTCCGCCTACCCATATCGAATGTCATCGCTGCGGGGTGTGCTAACCGTTCAGGAAGGATTGCTATGACCATCGAACTAAAAGAGCAAAATTAGCCGAAGAGCAGGAATTGGAAGAACTGGCAACCGGGGAGAACGGAGAAATATAGCAGTCCTTTTGATTATGGCGCTCGGCAATCACGTTTATGGCAACCAACTAGGCCGGGTGTTTGATGGTCGCACCACTTTTGAGATGAAGCCGGGCTACCCTAAAAGAGAGTCAGATGTTTCATTTGTTGCGGCGGGTCGTCTCCCTATCAGAGTCAGGGATATTGTTAAGCTTGCGCCTGATTTAGCAGTCGAAATAGTTTCCCCAAACGATAAGCAATTTGAAGTAGAAGAAAAAGCACTGGAATATCTCGATTTAGGAGTGCGCCTCGTCTGGGGTGTGCGACCCGTAATTAAGGCCATTGAAATTTATCATCCTGGCGCAGTCAAGCCCCTGACGCTCGGTAGCAACGATGAACTTGATGGCGAAAATGTCATACCTGGCTTCAAGCTCAAAGTGAGCCAGTTGTTTGAGCAGTAACCTTTATCTTAATTTCTAAACAACATTCAATTACGAAAAGCTTTTATTAATGTAATACTATTTTAACGTACTAATATTTCCCAAATCGTCTAAAATATGTTATAGTAGTATTGTTAACCCTAAAGGTTAATACCATTGTAAGAGGTTGACTGAGTTGAAGATTGTTTTTCAAACAACCAGGCTAGAGAAAGAGTGTAATAACTATAAATTACTGGATCAAAATTATGGCCCTGAAAATGCCAGTAGAATAAGAAGGCGGCTTTCCCAACTTGGGGCGGCGGCTAATCTAGCCGAAGTAAAAACTTTACCCGGTACAAGATGTCACGAATTGACAGGCAACCGCAAAGGTCAGATTGCTCTTGACCTAAAGCACTCCAGGCGACTTATAATTGAACCAGCCAATGATCCGATTCCACGAAAAAGCGACGGTGGGCTGGATTGGCAAGGAATTACTGCTATCAGGGTAGTAGAGGTTATAGATTATCATGGAACTTGATATATTAAATCGGGACGAGGCTGATATATTAAATCAGTATGAGCCTGATTATGTTACACCTCCTGGTGAAACTTTGTTGGAGACAATAGAAGCACTCGATATGTCTCAGGCAGAACTGGCCCGACGCACCGGGCGACCAAAGAAAACTATTAATGAAATAATTCAGGGGAAAACTGCGATTACTCCCGATACAGCTATTCAGTTTGAGCGAGTGTTAGGTGTCCCTGCTAACTTCTGGTTGAGGATGGAGCAACAATACCGCGAGTCTTTAGCTCGTTTACAGGATAAAGAAACGCTTGAAACTCAGTTGCCCTGGTTGGAGCAAATTCCGCTTGACGAAATGGTCGGGCTGGGATGGGTTGAAAAACAGGATAGTCCAGTAGACCAACTACGGGAAGTTTTGCGCTTTTATGCGGTAGCCTCGGTTGAGCAGTACCATGCCGTATGGGATTATATGTTTGAAACTGTGTCTTCATTCAGTCCTGCTTTCAAGGAAGCTGATAAATATGCTTTGGCGGCCTGGTTGCGCCAGGGTGAAATAGTAACGCAACAAATTTATTGTGCGCCCTACGATAAAGCCGCTTTTCAACAAACTCTGGAGCATTTGGGTGAGCTTACCTTCAAGGATTTTTCGGAGATACAGTCAAATATAGTAGAACAATGTGCTAAAGCTGGCGTTGCGATAGCCTTTGTGCCTGATTTACCCGGAATGATAGCTTGTAGAGCTACCCGCTGGCTTAGTCCTGAAAAAGCTTTGCTTCAAATTTGTGATTGTTATCCATTAAAAAACCAGTTTTGGTTTGCTTTTTTTCACGCTGCCGCTCATCTTTTATTTCATGGTAAGCGCGAGTTCTTTCTGGAAAATGATAACCAGGGTGGCTCAAGCGAAAAAGAAGAGGAAGCTAAACGATTCGCAGGTCAAATGCTAAAGCTGTTGGATTAGGCAGCTTGTGAATTTTTGATTTTAGAATTGGACAAGGAGAAATATAACTTGCAAGTTTTGGATAGTCAGGTAGAATTGAAAGACCAGCTTGAGCAGGCCACCGTAACGGGCCTGTTTTATTACCCGGTTAAATCGTGCGCCGGAATAGCGGTTGATGAAGCAGTAGTTGATAAGTACGGCATCCGTCATGACCGCGAACTAATGTTAATCGAGGCCGAAACGGGCGAACAATTAACCCAGCGCGAACTTTCCCGCATGGTTTTTATCAAGTCCCAAATTGAGCAGGGCCGTTTGCGACTAGAAGCGCCCGGTATGTCGGTACTGGAAACTGCCATAATACAAACCGGCCAACCAGTAACCGCGAGGCTCTGGAAAGAACCATATAGCGCGATTGACCAGGGCGATAAAGTTGCCCGATGGTTCAGCGAGTTTCTCGAAACCGATTGCCGATTGGTGAGCAAAGCTCCCGATTATGTGCGGCAAGTTGACCAAAAACGGGCGGTGAGTGAGCAAGACCAGGTGGGTTTTGCCGATGGCTTTCCCCTGCTACTGCTTTCGGAAGAATCGCTGGCGGATTTAAATGGTCGCATGGATGAGGCGCTGCCCATGAATCGCTTCCGGCCCAACATCGTTATTTCGGGCAGTGGAGTTGCTTTTGGCGAAGACCAGATGAAGCGGATAACGATTGGCGAAGTAACTTTCGGCGTGGTCAAGCCCTGCGCCCGTTGCAAAATAACCACTACCAATCAAGTCACTGCCGAAGTAGGCAAAGAACCGCTCCGTACCCTGGCAACCTATCGCAGAGGCGAAAATGGCGCGGTTATGTTTGGACAGAACATTATTCATGAAAATCTCGGTACGCTCAAAATCGGTGACAAAGTGAATGTACTGGAACTCAGGTAACTACTTCGGCAGCCAGAGATGCTTCGTTTCTCACACCCCGTGAAGGGGCGTGACGTGGGGTAGGTAGTTACAATTGTATTGATGAGCTTGAGAAAGAGAAAGAGAAAACCTGGTGAAACAGAAAAGAGTTTCAGTGGCAATTTACCCGGTCAATATGGGTGGCTCGAACGCCGCCAGACTAGAACTTGACGCAATTTTCTGTCCGCCTTATAACGCTGCACACTACGGTATCAGTGTCACGACCAGCCCAAAGCAGGCCGATATAATTTTGCTCTTTGGCTCTGGCACGCTAAAGGCCGCACCAGTAGTAAACCGCCTGCTGGCAAGTTTGCCGGACGAGGTAAAGCTGGTGGCGCTCGGTTCGGAAAGCGCCAGTGCTGCCCCATTCAAAGGGGCGTATAGCGTAGTGGGGCTGGGCAATCAGGAAGAAACCGAAAAACCGGGCGAAGAAGTTGACCCATTCGAGGTGATTTTGCCAAAAGGAAAGAAAATTGCCGCCTACATCGTTGGTTCACCGCCCGACCCTCAAACCATTATTGATGGCATCTTGCAAGCGGCTGCTCTTTAATTTTCACTTGATTTTGCTAGTTGCCCCTAGCAAATACCCGCCTTTATGCTAAAATAAAATTCAGCGATTACGATAAGCACATTTTCTGAAAATAATTTCGATTAGTTTTTAGAAGGGAAGATTTCCATGAAGACGATAACGGATGAAGTGAAATTGAAGGCCGCCGAAGCCGCCGAAATACTCTTGGCTTGCCGCGCTACCCTGGCGATGCTGGAAAATTCTGGCAAGGGTAGGACGCTGGCAGCAGACCAAATGGGCTACGCTATCGAACTGTTGCAAGCTGCTGGAGCCGATATGAGCCAGCTAACCGATTTGACCGAAAAAGAAGACCTGGAAGCGGAACAAGAAAACAACCAGGTTGAAAATGAAACGGTTTATGTACCCGACCCGGAAGAACTGGCGGAACTCAAGCAACGAATAGCGGCAAGTGATGGTAAACCAGGCATTCCGCATGAAGAAATTAAACAGAAATTACGGGAACGGATTGCTAACCGTAATTTAAAGCCAGAACAAGTCAGGCTCTGATATATGTCAGCAAAGATAGAATGGGCTGAGGAAGCTGACGCTGACTTAAACGAGATAATTGATTACTATCTATCAATTACAGATGAGGAAACTACTTTTCGAAGTATGACAGCCATTCTTGAAAAGGTTGAGTATTTCGCAGAGCATACAATGGCGGGCGGCAAAGTTCAAGGCATGAGTCGCGAATTCAAGCAGGGCTACACCAAAAACTCAACCTACCGAATTTATTACAGAGTAATGGGCGAAAATTCGATCAAGGTTTTGATGATACTCCATAGTCGTAGAGAAAGGCCGAGTATCCAGAAAATTCAAACACGAGACAAATAACACCAATCACGACACCTGCCCAAAAATTGTGCATAAAAAAACAAAGCGTCAAGGAAAGCTAAAGACTTGGTGAACAACGGCAAATTGGATTGATAGTGGCTAAAGTGGCTGCTATAATAGAGATTAACCCTAGCGCCCTGCGATATTTATGCGCTAGTTGCAAATGTATTAGCCGGACATAGCAACCAATAGCCAGGCAAATCCTGGTTTGGCAGATTTTCCAACAAGAAATAAGCAAGTGCAGAAAAGAGGTAGGTGATGAGTCAGGTGGATTCTGTGGCGAACAACAACCAGGACGATGAGATGGATTATCTAAATATCCGCAATGCAACTCCTAAAGATTTTGCGGGTATTCGGGAGGTAGCGACCCTTTCGCGCCAGGCTTCTTTGGGTCATTATATGGGCCAGGAAGAAATCGAGGACGAAGTAGCGCATTATTATAATGATAACGTACTGAACGGCATCCTCAGCAACCCTGCCAACGCAATTTATGTTGCCGAGCGGGGCAGCAAAATTTTGGGATATTGCTCGGTATTGCCCAAAGATAGGCGTGGTCGTCCCCGCATCTTGCAATTTTATGTGCGGCCCGATGAGCAACGGCACGGCGTAGGCGAACTACTTTTCGAGCGCAGTTATTCGCATCTTCGAGAAGCCGGAGTCAACCAACTATTCGTTTCTATCATCACCGAAAATACTGGTGGTCGGGCCTTCTTCGATAAAAAGGGTCTGGCGCTGGTGCAGATGTACGACTCGACCTGGGATGGCAAAACTCACACCATTGCCGTCTATCATACCAGCATAAAATAGTTTTGCTCCTGCAACTCAACGAAACTTGGACTTTGAATTGGAAAACCCTGGCAGATTGCCAGGGTTTTCTGCTTATGATAATTTTGTTTTGGTTTGTGCCAAACCTCTTTGCCTTTATTTCACTGGTTAAAACTCAGTCAGCTACTATTTCTTGAGAGGAGCCGGGCCTGACATGAAAAAATTGCCAGTCTGAGCGTCAAACAACTCGTATATTCTATTGCCTTTGACTGGTGCTGCTCCAGGCGCAGCTGGAAATTCAAAATCCCCACTCAATTCTACATAACAAAGTACCGCACTGTCTGGAATACTAACATCTGTCATAGCATTTAACCGAGCTTTTACCTCTTTGTTAGTTATAAATTCAACTGTCGCTACTACAGGAGTAGTACTAGCATGAATTCTTGGCGCTCCCGGATGAGCTTTGAGATAATCACGTACATCCTGCTCAGTAAATGCGGGAGTACTAGCACTGCTTGTGGTCGTTCGCGGCTGAATAGCCGGTAGCCCAAATGAGCGAGACCCATTGTTCCCATTTGCTCCACTAGCAATCGGAGTTCCTACTATGGGTGTATAGGGAGTACCAGGGCCTTTAGGAGTCAAATTTGGCGTTATAGGAGGTCCTAGCTTGGGAGTAGTAGCGGCGTTTAAGGACACTTCATTAGTGATAAGAAAGGCCAAGCCAGCAAGCAGAAACAGTAAAATTAGCCCGATTAAATATAGATAATTCTTTTTACTCATATTTATTCCTTTTTGGAATTAAGTTTGTAAAAATTGCTAAAACCTAATCCATTATTTATCTTAGCAATCTAACAGCAATAAGTTCGAAATTCTCCGCCTGTTGTTGATTGAGATGGAAGTATGTACCAGTAATCATAGGGTGGAGAAGCAGGTGTCCCTGTGTAAGCATCTGCGCCTTGATAATAGAAATTACTATTGCCAGGGTCAGCGTATCGGTTGGATGTAAAAGATGCTGTCGGTGCAGACGCACCACTACTACCCGTTAACTCCTGTCCTATTTGGATCGCATTTGGTGACATTGTATTACTAGTGGAATAGAATTTGTTACTATTATAGTCTTATCATAGAATATAATTATTGTCAAGCCTTTTCTAATGAAATCATTGCTTTAATATTTTAAGCAATAAGTGTACTGAATAACATAGGTATGTTACATGAATAAAATGAGCAATCTACTATAGAAACCTACTAAGCTTCGTCTACAGTCATTCTGTACAATTTAATACTCGTGATTCACTCATTTTTACTCTGGTTCAGATACCATAGACATAAATATAAGAAGAAGGAAGGATTTGATCTCAAATTAGCCTAAACGAATTAAAACTAAGTTAGTTTCAATCCCGTTACGGTTCACATTTGGCGCTAAAACTAAGTTAATCAGCGTTTAAATTAGCACTAAACCACACCACCTTAGACAGATTTAGCCTCAAAAAGCTTAGGCTGATGCCTATGGTTCAGATACCACTAAACCATAATATGTTCTGATAAACCCATAACACAGGTTTTTCAGAAAGCTTACTTTGGAAAACGTTTGCAGATATTCAAAAGATGCAATACGGTTATTTTGCAAATATTAAGGCAAGTCATATTTTTGTCCCAAATCCGTTTTCAAACCAGCTTAACAATCCGAACTACTCTAAAAAAGAGCGAATCACTAGGCAATAAGCAATATATACAAGCATGTTGCTTATTGAATTGTACGGAATTTTACCAACGGTCAGATACATCCAGGGTTAATTTGAAATCCGGGCCAGGTAATACCTGGGGCATGGCCGGGACGATTTCTTTGGAACGGGCGTATTGTAGCACGGTGGGCAGGGTAGGACGGGCGGCTAATCGCTTGAGATGGGCAATTGTTGGATAAATCATGTTAAATTGCTTCTCGGCATGGCGTTCAAGAGCTTTGGCTGGCTCAATCCAAACTCCTTCGGTAGTTTCGTATTCGTCGGCCTCGGCTTCCTGCCCGAAATTGGCCTTTGCCAGAAAGAAGCGGGTATCAAAGCGGCGTTTCTCGCTCGGCGGGGTAATCCAGTGCGAGAAATAAATCAATCTTCCAGCATCAATTCGCAGCTTTTCGCGCTCCAATAGTTCAATAAAGTTTAGCTCGCCTTTTTGCATGGCAAGGCGGGCGGCGTGGAAGCGACTGCGCCGTTCGGCATCGCGGCCAACCTCAAATTCTTCTCCCGCTTCGTCCTGCACCAGCAGAACGCCCGCTTCCTCGAAAAGTTCGCGCATCGCCGCCAGAAATAATCCAGCTTTCTGCTCGTAACTGAGCGGCACGCCAGCGTCGTCCGCACCAATGCCGGGAGTATCCCGAAAAGTCGCTTCAATTTCTGCTGGAGTAATTCCGGCTATCCGACTGAGTGCCGCCGGAGAGGAGTCAGTTTGGTCAAGCGAACCACCCGGAAAGACATAAACATCCGGCACAAAAGTACTTTTAGTGCTGCGTCGCACCATAAAAACTTCATAAGCCCCATCCGGCGCGCTCTCTTCAACGGGCCGCACTACCATCACAGTAGCGGCAGGACGCGGAACTAATGGAACTACGGGTTCGGTTGACATCTTCTCTATCCTTTTCCTTCTCTTCAAAATCTCATCAGTAGCTTTTAATTTTTTTGCAAAAAAATTAAAAGCTGAGAAAAACTTCCTGAAAGCTTTTTAGAAATATTTTTGCAAAAATATTTCTAAAAAGCTTTCAGAGCAGAGACAATTATAGCACAGCCCTTAAGTATAGGCTAAAACAACCTGACTCATAAATCCCGTTTATGAATGGCCTACTATAAGAAAGTTCTTGGTTTTCGATTGAAATTATCTATGTATCAGGCGTTGACGTTAAGTAACAGGATAGCTAAAATTCAAGAACAAGAAAGTTTGTTAATTCACAAACAATTACAGCGACCCAGCGATGCTTCACTTTTGTTGTAGTACATTTAGCTTTGGTGTATACTTAATTTAGCATACGTTAAGATATTCTTATATAAAAA
>JBBQXW010000175.1:0-15177 GCA_038209275.1 Chloroflexia bacterium
AACATGAGCAGCGCCATTGCCCGCTTTTTTTGGTTCAAGCTGGAAGATTTTTCGATTAACGGACAGCAATACAACAACTGGGGATTGGTGCGCCTCAAACCCGGTAGCAACGATGTGCGCATGTACTCGCCCGGCGGCGAAGCAGTGCGCTACAAACCCGCCTTCTCTCTCTTGCGTTCCTACATCAACGCCGGGGCAAGCACTCCGAACCGTCCAACTTAGAACCTATTCCAACAGGGGCGCAATTCATTACATCCAAATACAAGATTTGTCCCTTCAAACCCCTGCCGGGACACGCTCTTAATTATTCAAAATTTCGGTTTGATATTTCGATGGTTTATGCTACACTGAAGCGGAATTGCGAAAGTAAAAAATTATCCTAATAATAAACGCGAGAACAGGAGTAAATTTTCAAAGATGAAATGGTTTGTCTTGGCAGGCGAAGCAGCAGGAGAGGAAAACGCATCCGCCGAAGGAATTGAGAAGGTTACAAAGTGGCTGGGCAACCCCGAAGGAAGTTCCGGCGGGGCGGGCTGGAGCGACTATCATAAACAGTTGCAGATATTTACGGCGGCGGCGGAAGCGGTTAAAAAGCATCCGCTCTGGCAGGGCGAATTAAAGCAAGAGCCGATGGTGACAACTTTCCCCGGTCTGGCTCTGACGGTTTTTCTGTTCAAATCCGAAGCGGGCAACCGCACTTTTACTGCGTTCGAGGCGACTGGCTACGAAGGCGTAGTGGTGAAGCAAAAAGAAGTCGAAGGTGGTGAATTAGCTACCTCCGCCGAAACTTCTTCTACATCTGAACCAGAACTTGCCCAACCTCACCAGGCGACGGAAACAATTGCACAATCAAATGCTGAAACTCAGCCCGAAACAGAAACCGCCTCGACCACCCAACCGCAGGCAGAAATGGCTGCTCCTGAAGCAGAAACAAAGGTTGAGCCTGAAGAAAAAAAAACAGAGGATACTTCACCCGAAGGCGAAGACCCTAAGTCAACCCCGGTTGCAGTTCAGCCGCAAGGGTAATTTTGTCTCGAATGATTTATAAGGGAATTTAACGGGCTACTTTTTCGTCAATGAATATAGGGATAACAAATCCCTTAATATTGAACAGGCTATACCACCATAGTAGATTTTTGCAAACCTCTTTCTAAATGGTGAAATTATCTCCTCGGCCTGACTAGCAAACTGGTTTTTCCATCTTGCCCGTCTGAAAAGGCGGGTTACAGTCTGATATGTTTCGCCCTGCTCAAAGCCGGGTGAAATCCAACTTGCCTTAAACCAAGCTCGAATAGTTTGAAAGGAGTATGGCTTTGAAAAAGCAGCCGTTTATTTGGTCTACTCTGTTTTTGCTGGTTTCTCTTTTGCTGGCGGCCCACCCCAGGCTGGCGTGATTAATACAACGGCGGCAGCAACTACTGCCGCCGCCGCTAACAACGCCCCGACGGTGCGCCCTACCGAAAAACCAGTTGACCAGGAGCCGTTGAAGGCCGGAGTGGTGGATGACAATCTTAATACTTGCGCTATATACGCAACTACGCCGACCAGTCCGTGCTGCCGTTCGATATTAGCGAACGCTATATCATCAGCCTGATGGACGGGAATGCCCGCACGGTAGCGAATAGTACAGTGAAGGTTTATGATGGTCAGAAAGTGGTATTCGAGGGCAAAACTTTTTCCAACTAAGCTGTGGGAGTGAAATGAGTAGCTTGAGCAAGCCAGCCCTGCCCATCCCGCCGGGCCAGATAGACCTCGCCGCGCTCAATCCCCTTCGCAAGAAACCCGACTGACACGCTGCCCGGTAGCCATTGCCGAATACCCAGCGCCGTCAGCCATCGCGCCGCCTCTTCCAGCAACTCCCTGACCACTTCCACCTCATCCGCCCACGCCAGCTGGATAATAATTTCTTCTTGGGTTGTCATCAATTTTTCTTTTACCAAATCGCTTCCTACTATAAATTGAGAAATTAACTTGCTGCTACTTTGTGTTGCAACTGATAGCGCACTACCCAACGACGCATAATTTCGCTGAAATAGCTAACGTGATTTCGTCGTTCCTCCATCAAATCGCGGCGATAAAGGTTTTGCAAAACTATTTCAAAAGTTTTCGGGCTACATCGTACCGTTTTACGGAGTTGCTCTTTGGGAATAGCAGTGGTAACAGCGGGGTTCTTTTGAGATTGTTCACCCCAGTCGGCTACTGCTAACATTAACTTATGCTCCTTTTCGCCAACCTGTGTCCATGCCCCACGAAAATAATAATCGGCCTCATCAAAGAAGCGCTCAGTTAAAGCTGCTTCCAGCTGAAATCTGGTCAGGCGCGGCTCAATTTGCCCTTTTTCGGCCCGCCACCGCTCGTTCCACTGTTCGACCAGTTCACTGCAAAGCATCTGGATTAAGTAAGGTTGTCCATAAGTCAAAGTATAAATATAATCTACCAAATCATCATCGTATTTTAGTTCAAAATCAGGGTTGCCCGCCTGGGTGATAAGTTCATGGGCATCTTCCGGCTCAAGATAGCTAATCCGAATATGTTTAGCGCTACCAAAGAAAGGCCCGAAATAATCGCTGTTCATTTCGGCTAATTCATGTAGTCCGGCAAAGACCAGACCCAACCATTTGTATTTGTAATTTATACCCCGTAAATATAGAAGGACATCTGGATCAATCCGGCCTTGCTCAATTCGCTTCTGAATCAACTCAAATTCGTCAATCGCAACAATAACGCGCCGCCCATTTAGTTGTTTATCCAATAAATTCAGCAATTTGTCCAGGTTGCTGGTTGCTTTAGCAGTGCTATCAAAATTATGCTCACTTACAAATTGACCTGTATCAAGACCAGCCTTTTTTGCTTCCAGTTCGATTTCTTCGACAATTTTTAAGAAAAACTCGGCGGAATTATCCACTAGCCCCGCACTTTGCATATCTGCTTGTACCAGAATATCGTTAGAATTTCCAGCATTTTTGAGATTTTGCAGAATTGAAGTTTTGCCCATTCGCCTATGACCAAAAAGAATAATTGGGGGCAATTGAGCTTTATTCTTCCACAAATCTTGTATCTGCTTCAAGACTCTATCGCGACCTACGAAATTAGGTGGTTGCACAGGCAGGCCACTTGCTCCTTCATAAGGATTGGTGGCAGGTTTAGATAACACTCTATAACTTTGGGTGTTATTTATATATACAGTGCTATCCCTCTTTATTGTTAATGTTAGGATGCCATCAAGCTCGGCTTCAAGCTTCTCGATTTTTCTTAATGTCTCTTCCAGTTCTAACTCAAGTGTAGTACTTAAAACGACCGACTCAAGGCTCAAACTTCCTTCATAGTCCAGCCTTTTTTGATAAAGCTCTTCAAGCTCTTCTTCAATCTGCATTCTTCTAATGATTATAGGATTTGAGACGGGTTCTTGTGGCTCTATCGCATTAATAGGTTCTATTTTTTCCAGAGTTATTTCGAGTCGTTCAATACTCTGTTTTATTCGGTCTCGCTCATATTCATATTTCTTTTGGAATCTGGGGTCGGACGTGGTGGAAATTTCCTGTTCGTATTCCGCTAAAACTTTATACTGTTCATCAAGCTGCTTTTTAATTTGTTCTCTGTAACTATGCTTTAAATCCTTTATATCCGCCATCTGCTTACCTCTAATCTATTTTTCTATACCAGCTATATCAAGGTCATACTCCGTCCGCCACTTGTAGCCCATATCCTGATTTCTCAGATACTCGTAGTAATAGTAAGCCGCTTTTTGCAATTTGTATGGGTGGCGACCTGATAAATCTATCAACTTTTTGCGCTCTTCCGGCTTGAATAGAGTGGCGTACTGGTCTAAATAGGCTTCAAATAATTTTTCGGCTTCGGCTGGATCGAAAACACCGAGTCTCTTCTTGAACAAAAAAACGTAAGGGTCAGATAAGTCAAAAGGGCCAGGATAAAGTTTAGAAGCTTCTTTGTTAGTGACTACAACCATCTGGAACTCACTATTTTTATCTTGGGCCAATGATCTGAAGACATAAAAATGTTCGACATTCAAACCCAACGCTGGGGCTAAATCAAAATCGTCTACAAAGAGTGCAAACTGCTTGCCTTTAATAGCATTTCGCACATCCTTTATAGAATTGCCGCTTCGACCAAGTTTATCGGTAATTTCAGTATAATATTCTTCAAGGCTTTGTCCGCTTTTCAAATCTAGGTAAAAATAGTTTCTTTGTTCAGCCTCGTATTGCTCTAAAATTCGTTGCAACAGGCTACTTTTGCCGACTCCTTTCGGGCCAATAATCATGACCGACCTGTTCTTATGAAGCGAGTCTTTTATACTTTGAAGCATTACCTCCCGTCCGACAAACCATTGGTCAGCTACTGCCCCGGTGTGGTCGAATGGGTTGGGCGGGAAAACAGTAATCTTGGGGCGCAAAGAAGCATCTTCATTTTGGATAACCCTTACACCTGCCTCAATTTCGTCATGGATATTTTCAAGTCGCTTGATTTCGTAACGCAAATGCTTTTCATCAAGCGCAAAACGGGCGTATTCAAGCGGATTGCTCGTTACAATCATGTACTGTTGTACCTCTTTTAGCAAACCGTATACTTCCTGGATGCGTTCAAGTAGTTGCTGGCGAAGTAACTCCGACACCTTATATGCCTTCCCCTCATTCAATCAAGTAGCCAATATTTTGAAGTAATAATAAACTATTATCGGAGCGTTTTCAAGTAAAAAGGTTTAAGCTGCTACCTTAAAATAAAGTAGCAACTTAAACCTTTTCGTATTCTTTGTATCTTCGCGTTTAGAACGAAGCTCTACTCCACCGTAACGCTCTTCGCCAGGTTGCGGGGTTGGTCAACGTCGCAGCCACGCCGGACGGCGATGTAGTAGCTGAGGAGTTGCATGGGCAGCGCCGTTAGAATAGGGGTCAGCAACGGATCGGTCTGCGGCACGTAGATAACTTCGTCCGCTTTCGAGGCCAGTTGGGTGTCGCCTTCGGTAGCGATAGCCAGCACCCAGCCATCCCGCGCCTTCACCTGCTCCACCGCCGACACCACCTTCTCGTAAACCTTGTCGTTGACCGCTATCGCCACCACTGGCAACCCGTCGTCAATCAAGGCAATCGGCCCGTGCTTCATCTCGCCCGCCGGATAGCCCTCGGCGTGGATGTACGAAAGCTCCTTCAGCTTCAACGCCCCTTCGAGCGCCACCGGGTAATTGATGCCGCGACCCAGGTAGAGGAAATCGTGGGCGGTGGATTTGGCACGGGCGATTTTGTCGTAAATCTTGTCGTCGGCAATAATGTCCGCCACCTGCTTTGGAATCTCGATGAGCGATTGCAATAGCTGACGAGCGCGGTCAGGCTTGAGCGTGCCACGCGCCCGGCCCAGGTAAACCGCCAGCATCACCAAATCCACCACCGACGCGGTAAAGGCTTTGGTTGAAGCCACCCCGATTTCCGGCCCGGCTTGCATATAGATAATGCCATCGGCAACCCGCGCCGCCTGACTGCCCACCACGTTCACAATCGCCACTACTTTAGCCAGCTTATCGCGGGCTTCCTCCATCGCCGCCAGCGTATCTACCGTCTCGCCCGATTGGGTGATAGCAATGAGCAGATGGTTCGGCGTGAGAATCGGGTCGCGGTAGCGGTACTCGCTGCCATAGTCTACCTCTACTGGCAGGCGGGCCAGTTCCTCAATCAAGAACTTGCCGATGAGCGCGGAATGCCAGCTAGTCCCGCAAGCCACAATCGTCACCTTCTCCATCGCCGCGATTTCTGCCGGAGTAAACTTAATATCTTCCAGATTGACCGTACCCTCGCCGACATCCACCCGACCCCGGATACTATCGGTCAACGCTTGCGGCTGGTCGTAAATCTCCTTCTGCATAAAATGCTTGAAGCCGCCCTTCGCCGCCGTAATCGCGTCGGTATTGATGGTGGTAATCTCTTTAGAAATTACTTCGCCGCTCTGCTTGTAGAAAGTTACGCCCTGGCGGGTCAGCACGGCTACTTCGTTGGTATCCAGAAAGGTCATCTTGCGGGTGTGCGGCAAAATCGCCGGAATATCGCTGGCGACAAACATCTCCTCGCCCTGCCCGTAGCCGATAACCACCCCGCCCGCATTGGATAGGCGCGCACACACAATTTTCTCCGGCTCACTGGCGCTGATGGCGACAATCGCTGCCGTCCCCTTAATCTCGCCCAAAAGCTTCATCATGCCCTGCTCCATGCTCATGCCGTCGTAGGTCATGTGCTTTTCCAGCAGGTGCGCCAGCACTTCGGTGTCGGTCTCGCTGGCATAAGTAAAATCGTAGCCCTGCGCCGCTAACTCCTTCTTGAGTTGCACATAATTCTCGATAATCCCGTTGTGAACCACCACGACCTGATTCTGCGGGCCGCGATGCGGGTGGGCATTACGCTCGGTTGGCTTGCCGTGCGTGGCCCAGCGCGTATGCCCCATGCCGAGCGTGCCTTCTGGGACAGTATTATCGCCCTTTTCATCTTCGAGTGCAGTTGTTAAATTAGATAGCTTGCCGACGCTCCGGCGCAGTTGCAAGCTACCATCGGGGTCAACTACGGCAATGCCCGCCGAGTCGTAGCCCCGATATTCCAGGCGTTGCAAACCGCCGATAACTATCGGTAGCGCTTGCTTATTTCCGATGTAACCAATGATACCACACATAGTTTAAAGAACCTCCTGAGTATTAGTTAACTGTAGCACTAGAAACTCCAAAACTTAAGCTAAACTTTAATAAATTATCAGAACTATTTTGGTAGGGGTTTGAAGGGTCAAACCCGCCTCGGACGCAATAAATTGCGCCCCTACAAAGATAACATTCTTACCTGACCGGGAAGCGCCCCGACCTCTATAATAAGGCTACGCTTTTGGGTCGGTACAGGCGAAGTAAGCACTACCGGGGTCGGGTTGCCTGATGATGGCGGTTTGGTAGTGGCCGGGGTAGTGACTGGCACAGGGCTATTGTTAGTTTCAGGCGCTTTGGTAGAAGCAGCCTGAGTCGTCGGTGTATTTGTATTTGCTGGCGGCGTAGTCGGCGTGGGGGCAACTTCCGTACCCGCGGCGGCGGATGCCGTAGCAGTCGGCCCGACCGAAGGAGTGGGCGTTGCCGTTGGTAAAGGTAATTGAGTCGGCGTACTGGTCGGGCGGGGCGGGGCTACAATTGTCACCATCATTTTAGGCAAATTAGTCGCGACCAGCCCTGCCGGAGTTTGTATCTGAAGCGGTATTTCAAGCGTACCCGGCCCCAGTCCGGCTAAATCCACGCTGGCCTTAATCTGGTCGAGTGGTAGTTTGGGCTGGAGCAACTGGTACGGCCCGGTTAAAGTAATCGTAATTGGCGAGGCCGGAGTAAGTTGATAGCGCAATGCGGCTGGTGGATTTAGCACCTCTACCGTCACTTGCACCGGCACACTGGCCTGGGCCGCCGTAATCCCAATTCGCACCGCCACGGTGGTATTGCCAACAATCGCCGCATTATATGGCGCAACCAGTTCAGTCGTAGTATCAATATCGGTGTTCCGACCGCTTAAATCTATGGGCCGAGTCTCCACGTATTCGACCGGGCCGAGAATATTTGGATTACCACTGATTGTCACCAGCGTCGGTACAGTTGTGATAGAAGAACCAGCAATATAGCCCGGCGCGGGCGACCCGACTGTCAGCACCCGAATTGGCACCGTCTTGGAATTAAGCCCAAAGCTGATGGAAGCACTAACATTGACCGAAGCGGGCAGTGCTTTTAAGTTTTTATCGGTCAGTTCCTGGCCTTCTTTGGTAAGCAATAATATCGGCACCTGCCCCTGCAAACTGCTGGCCCGATCATCCAGATTGACCGTCACCTGAGCTTTTTCTACCCGGTCTACTATGCTCTTTGGCCCACTAACTATCACTACGTTCGGGCTTATCTTTACCTCATCCTGCTGATAGCCTAGCTTGACCGTGCCTACCTTGTTAACTTGAATATCGAGTTCCTTAGAGATAATTTCTTCAATCTGTATCTGAATCGCGTCGGGAATGATACTAAAGTTGGTGACATTATCGGGAACTTGCTTGAGCTTTACCGGGACATCGCACGTACCCTGCTTGCTAGTGCAGATACTTAAATCTGCTATCGGCTGAAGTGCCGACAGTTGCACAAAATCTATTTTGTCCTTTGCGCCATTAATCGTCACTTTAACCGACTGGGTAGAATATTGCCGCACTATCAAATTGCTGGATAACCCATTGAATTGTACTGCCACACTATCCAGCGTAGCCGATTTCTCCGGGTACTGTGTCGTGATAACATACCCCCAGATAACTATCGCCAGCACAAACGAGACACCCAATCGGCCCAGACCAATATTTTTGGCTAACCAGCGCAACACCATGCTACGAATCCCTCCGTTCGTAGCGGGCTTGCTCGTCCGCCTTCGCTTTGGCGCTACCAGATACTACTTCACCTCTGGCTTCATCGTCTGCTTCTTCGACTTTGACTGTTAGCGCACCTATTTTGTCGGCGTTTATGGTTTTGCCATTGCTCTTGGAAGCCGCTCCGTTTTGCGGCTTGCCTTGCTCCGTCCCCTGCGGTTCTGTGCCACTAATGGTTTTGCTTTGTGCTATCGCCTGACGGGTTTCATCGCCCTGCGGCTCTTTTTTCAGTAATTTTTCTTCTACTGCTACTTTTGCTACCTTTTCTTCAACCTCGGTAATTTCTAGCGGTTTCTCAGTATCCTTCGCCTTGAGCGGTTTTTCCTGACTTTGCGTTGGCCTTGCCGTATTATTTTGAGCCTGTTTAGGCTTGCTGTTCTTGCCTGAACCTTTGGAACGCTTTTCCTGGCGCAATGCGCCGGGCTGAAGCAGCGAGACCAGCATATTGCGCAAAGTTTCTCGATCTAGCTTGGTATAAATCCGTCCGTTATTGGCAACCGACATTGCCCCAGTCTCTTCCGAAACCACTACCGCTACCGCGTCGCTCTGTTCGCTGATACCCACCGCCGCTTTGTGGCGCGTGCCGAAATGCTCGTTCTGGCTCAGATTATCGCTCAGGGGCAAAATACAGGCGGCGGCAATTATCTGGGTATTCCGAATAATTACTGCCCCATCGTGTAAGGGCGTGTTCGGCACAAAAATATTGCTGAGTAGCGCGCTGCTCACGTCGCCGCTAATCGCAATTCCTTTGTTGGCAATATCCTGCAAGCCGGTAGTTCGCTCAATAATTATTAACGCGCCCCAGCGCTGGTTCGAGAGATAAACCGCTGAAGTGACAACTTCTTCTATCATTAATAAAATAGCATCCTGAGCGCGGTGGGTGAGGGGACGATTGATAAAATCGCCGGTATGACCGATTTGTTCGAGGGCGCGCCGCATTTCGGGCGCAAAAATGACCAAAATAGCTACCAGCAACACCTGTACTGAGTTGGTGACTAACCAGCGCAGCACTGGCAATTGTTCCGGCCAGATTGTAGTCAAGACGAATCCGGCTAACAACACAATAATCATGCCGCGAAACAGCATCTCTGCCCGCGTGCCTTGAAGAATTGAAAGAAGCCCGTAAATCAGAAGCGTTAATATTAAAATATCAACGACAGAAGTCCAGTCAAAGCGACCTAGCAGCCGACTGACCTGCTGTGTTAATTGTTCCATTGACCTTACCCGTAGATATTTTAGCTATTTTCAAATTTCCGCTAAAAATTTGAAAATAGCTAAAATATCTAAAATTATTAATCCGGCTTGATTTGCCCTTTTTCGATGCCTTTTCGTTTGACCTCGTCGCGCAGCCGGGCGGCCTTTTCGTTATCCGATTCCAGGCGCAATATACGGATGTAGAGTTTGTACGCCTGTCCGAACTCGCCTGCTGTCGTCAGTACCTCGGCTAACTGGAAATAAGCCCGCGTGTCTTCGGGCGAGAGCGAGATAACCTGATGCAGTGCCGCAATTGCTTCCTGAATCTGGTTATTCTGCAAACAAATTGTGGCAATGGTGCGCTGCTCGTTTCCGGCATCCTTGAAACGCCCGGTCATAATATAAAGATTTACTAATTGTTGCCTCGCCTCTATATCTCCTGGCGATATTCGCACAATTCGGTCATACAGTTCGTAGCTCTTGTTTTGGTCACCCATCATGCGGTTGATTTCCGCCGCTTTTTGCAAGCTGCGCACCGCATCTTTGAGCCGCCCATTCTTGCGCTGTAACTCGGCTAAATCGTCCAGTTCCTGCAAACCGTCTGGGATAAGGCCGCGCTGCAAATAGACCTGGCTCAACTTGTCGTGTACTTCAATTTTATTGGGAGCAAGCCGCACCATCTCCCTGAGAACTTCAATCATCTCCTCATTCTTGCCCGCTTGCTCAAAGTGAGTTGCCAGTTCGCCTAATTCACTCAAGGCTTCGTTCAAGTTGCCCTGCTGGAAATTCAAATCGGCTAACTCAAAATAAATCTCGCGGTCATAAGGCAAGAGACGCTTGACCGTTCGCAAGGCTTTGGCGGCATATTCAATTTTACCACTGGCGGTAAATGCCTGGGCCAGTTTGCGATAAATCAAAGCCTGACTGGGTAGCCCACCGTACTGGTCATCAACCTTACCAAAGCGCTGTGGGTCGGCCTTGTCCAGCAAATTGACTACTTTGCTCAATTCGTTGACGGCATCATCTGTCCGGTTCAAAGTCTGGTAAATCTGCCCGACCTGCCAGCGTCCCAGCAATTCGTATTCTTCGTTCAGGCTACCAGCTTTTTCGGTTACTTTGCTGATAGTCTGCTCAAAAGAACGCATCGCCACTGCTGGTTGTTTCGATTCTAAATAAAGGCAACCCACGGCATAGTGCAGCCCTGGTTGGTCATAAAACATCGCCGCTTGCCGATATTCTTCCATTACCTGATTGTATTGTTCCTGACTCTGGCGGGTGCGCTCGACTACACTACGGAAGCTTGTCCACTTTACCTCGCCCTCGTTGTTAAGAATCAGGGTAATATTAAGCAGGCAAAGCGCCCTCAAATTATTTGGCTCGATTTCCAGCGCCCGCCGCAGTTCGGACAATGCCTCGTTATAGCGTTCCAGCCGATTGAGCAATTCGCCGTATTGCAGGCGGATAGCGGCGCTTTGGGGCGCTTGCTGGCGTAGTTTTTTACATTCTTCTACCGCGCGCTCGGTCTGCCCATTGCGGACATAATTTTGAATTATGCCGAGCGAGATTTCGGCGGCATCTTCTTTCATGCCGTACTGTAACATCAAATTAGCGAGTTTGGTACGAAGGGCCATATTATCGGGGCTGAGTTCAGCCAAGCGTCGGTAGGCTTCAATCGCCTTGAGTTGCTCATTCCGAGTCTGATAGAGGTCTACCACAAATTGATATTTGGTGCGGGCCTGTTCCAGCCGATTCTGGGCGACATATACCTCAGCCAGGATAAGTTGGGCTGGTAAATAATCCGGGAAGTAGCGAATCACTTCCTGACAGGCATCAATTGCTGCCATTACCAAACCCCGATGCAGGAAATCTTCCGCCGCCTGTATATAAGGCGCAGTGTACTGGTTCGGCTCCATTTGCAGCAACTTGATCGGCAAGGCAACCGGCGTGGCTGGAGCAGGCGCTTGCGGTGGCGTTGCGCCATTTTTCCCATCCAGCGTCCCCAGCGTCAGGCCAGCTTCGACAATCCCCGCGCCGTTGCCGTTTGTCACGCCATCTACCAGACTTTCAAACTCGTTCAGTTCGGCAGTAGTACCGCCGCCAAAGTGTAGCGAAGTGGATGGACGGGGCGTGGGTGTATCGGCTACGACTGCCAGTTTTTCGTCCAGTCGCTCGGCTAATTCCCGCGCTTTAATCAACACTACCGAAGTTTTTTCAGTGCGCAATTTTTTCGATTGAATAAAATCGCGCAACCGATTGTACAGATTGACCGCCTTTTCGTCCTGACCAAGCTTCAGATAATCTTCGCCCAATGGCTCATACATCATAATCAGCTCGTCAACTTCATCCTGCCCAATCTGCTGCAAATCTATGCGGTTCAGCGCATCTTCGTAAGCCCCGATAGCCTTGTCGGTATCTTCGGCTTCGTCGTACATCTGGCCCAACGCGAAGTAGGCGCTGGCAGCATAATCGCTATCCTCGCCCGCCATCCGCAAATATTTCGCGCCATCATCGTAGTTGTGCTGCTGGGCGTGCAACCCGCCAATCGTATAATAAAGTTCCGCCCCCTTTGCGCCAGACTCGATTGCCATTTCGTACTGACGTAAAGCTTTGCCAGTCTCGCCATTATTCAAGGCAGTTTCAGCCTCAGCGAGCAAGCTATTCATGGCTTCTTGTTTGGCACTTTCAACCGTTGTCAAGGCTGATTTAGCCACGTTTTGCTGGCTGCTGCTACCGCTATTCTTCCCGCCCAGTTCCTGCTTAATCGCCTGAGCCTCCGGCATACCGGGCTGAAACATCAGCGCTTCTTCTGCCGCCGAAAGTGCATCCTGAAAAGCGCCCGCCGTTTTGCAAAAATTAGCCAACGCCAACGCCGTTGCCGCCGCCGTCCGGCGGTCTCCCCGTGCTTTGGATACTTCGATTATTTCGCGGTAGGCTTCGGTGCGCGATGGGTCAACCTTAATAATTTGTTGCAAAGTCTCGACGACCTGCCCGGTCTGGTTATTTTTGGCAAGCACTTCTTTCAGCCGGTAGAAACTACTGATTGCTGTCGAAGTATCGCCCAACCGAGCATAAATTTCGCCACTTCTTTGTAAAGCATTGCTATTATTGGGATTGTGTTTTACCAGCCCCTGGTAAACATTCAGGGCTTCCTGGTTGCGGCCCATTCGGAAGAGCGCGTCAGCCAGATTGGAGCGCATATTAATATCGTTGGGGAACTCGGTGGCAGCCCGCATATATTCGCGCATTGCCTTATCCCACTCTTTATTGGAAGCGAACTCCTGGCCCCGCCGCATTGCCGCATCGAATATTTGTTTATTCCCGGCCATATCTCTCCTCGCCCCGCCTCTTATTCCGCGTTTTCACCAAAAGGGTCTATCTTGATACTCAACATAATGTGCTATTCGATTATACCATCAAACCTACCCGCCTGAAAACCTTTTACCGCCTGATTTTTTAAAGAAGTGAAAAATTCCCTTTTCATTAGATTGACCAAAGGTTGACCAAATTTGTACAAGCTGAGTTGCTTCTGCTAAACTAGAAACATAAAATATTTAATACTGTTTGATGATAAGCAAAAAAAATTAGCCGAAAGGTACTGTTATGCGAACGATTGAAACCAACGCCCTTGTCACCGAAGATGGTCAGCTTATTGTGCCAATGCCCGCCGATATTGTGCCCGGCGAACACCGCGTAGTGGTGGTGATTGAGGAGCAACCCGTAGCTGCTCCTCAAAAGAAGCGTCCGCCTCTAAAATTTAGTGCTTATCCAGTCGGCTTGATTGATGACACTTTTACTTTCCGCCGTGAGGAGCTTTATGACACAGATAGGGGATAACAGTCCAGTCTTTGTTGATACAAATATTTTAGTTTACTCCAACTTAGCCAATTCACCGTTCTATCAATCAGCTCTAGCTCGACTGAACCAGTTTGACATACAGGGTGTGGAGTTATGGGTTAGTCGTCAAGTTATACGCGAATATTTGGCAAGTATGACTCGAACTAATAAATTAACCAACAACATTTCAGTAACTTCATTGCTACAAGACATTCGATATTTTTCTAGCAGCTTTCAGGTTGCTGATGAAACGGCTCTAGTAACTGACCACTTATCAACTTTGCTCGGACAAGTTACGGTAAACGGTAGCCAGATTTACGACGCAAATATTGTTGCCACCATGCAAGCTTATGGTCTTCGCCGTTTGCTTACTCACAATACTGCTGATTTCGCTCGGTACGCTTCGTTTATTACGGTGCTACCGATGATTCCTTAGAAAAATTGTGAAATCGAAATTTTGATGAACCGTCCTCTGGCTTCAGCCGGAATGTAAGCGAAACCCTCTAAATAAATTATAAAAGGAGAAAAATTAATGGAAGTAGCAATTATGGTGGAAGGGCAGAATGGGCTGACCTGGGCGCGGTGGCAGCGTATCGCACAGGCCGTCGAAGATTTGGGTTTTGTCGGGCTGTACCGTTCCGACCACTATACCAATGCCACGCCGCCGGATATAGAATCGCTTGAATTATGGGTATCATTGACCTGGCTGGCAAGTCACACCAAACGAATCGAATTTGGCCCGTTGGTCAGCCCAGTTTCGTTCCGCCACCCAACCATGACGGCTCGTATCGCCAGCGCGGTAGACGATTTATCGGGCGGACGGTTGACGCTGGGATTGGGGGCGGGCTGGCAGGAACGCGAACATACCAACTATGGCTGGGATTTACTCGAACTCGCTCCGCGCTTTGCCCGTTTTGAAGAAGGTTTGCAAGTAATCAGCCAGTTACTCAAGAGCGACCAGCCGATAAATTTCAAAGGCGAATATTTCCAACTTAAAGACGCGATTTTGCTGCCCCGCCCGCAGCGGCCCGGTGGCCCGCCAATTTTGATTGGTGGCAATGGCGCGAAAAAGACGCTGCCCCTGACCGCCCGCTTTGCCTCGGAATGGAACGCTGTTTTTCAGCCCACCGCCGCTATCGCCCTACTGAATGCCCAATTGGACGAATTACTAAAGCAAAATAACCGCCATCCCACTGATGTACGCCGTTCACTAATGACGGGTGTTATCTACGGCAAAGACGACGCGGCGTTACAGCAAGAACTAAGCGAACGCGGAAAAACCGCCGCCGAATTGCGCGAACGCGGTCTGGTAGTCGGCACTGGCCCAGAAATCGTGGAACAACTAGGAAATTTGGGGGACGCGAGCGTGCAGCGCGTGATGTTACAATGGTTAGAACTGGATGACCTGGACGGTCTGGAGAGCCTGGCAAAAACCGTGTTATCACAAATGAATTGATTTACGATTTACGCACCCAAAGGGTACCCGCGATTTACGATTTACGATTTACGATTGAAGAACAGGCTTACTTGCGAACTTTGAACTTTGAACTTTGAACTTTGAACTTTGAACTTGAAACCTGGAACTTGAAACTATTCACTCATGATTCGCTCATTTTACTTGCCAGTTCAAACTGGTTTAGTTAAACTGGCTAAATGAGCAACTTTTTAGATATTTCAACTGAACGAGTGGATGACCTTCCACTCTTGCTGGCTGTCCTTAACCACAAAATGGCCCTG
>JBBQXW010000176.1:0-15139 GCA_038209275.1 Chloroflexia bacterium
AAGTTGTTGGCGGGATAGGTCACGGATACGCGGGGCAAACGAAAATCCCAAAAGGTCAAATAGGCCAAACATCATCTCGGTATAGCCCGCAGTATCGGTGGTGTGCTCATATAGCATTAAATCACTTTCATTGTCTAATAGTGCATCTAACGTAAAAGTAGCCTCACGCATCGTCGGTGGCACTACCTTTGTAGCGAATTGACTTAGGCAACGTAAAGAATAAACTTCCCGTTCTTGGTTGAAAAAGGAGACCACAACCGGGAAGGGATGCTACAATAGATTGGTAGAATATTAGGTCATCCTTAGTGAGCAGGAGCCAAAAATGCGACGAACCCAAATCCATCAATGTGAATGTGACAAGTGCCAACAGACCCTTGAGCAACCTGAAAAACAAATCCATCAAGATATGAATCTCTTATTAAGCCGTCTGAATGAACAGCAACGTCGCTGGTATGCCGCCCTTGAAGCTCGCAAAATCGGCTATGGTGGGGATCGTAGCATCGCCCAAATAACCGGCTTGGATGAGAAAACTATTCGGCGCGGTCGTCAGGAATTAGCGTCTGAACTCACTGAGCGACCCACCCAAGGTGTACGCCTACCGGGTGGTGGAAGATCACTACTTGAAAAAAAACTCCCGAAATAATTCCGCTACTCCAAGCTCAAATCGAACCACAGACCGCTCCAAATCCGATGAGTATCGAGAAATGGATCAGGAGCAGTCTACGCAAGTTAAGTCAAAAGTTGAAAGAATTAGGTCAGCGCATTAGCGCACCAACCTTGGCTCGTTTGTTACGTAAAGCAAAGTATTCGCTACGTCGTAATCTTAAACAGCAAGAAGCCAGTGCCAATCATCCTGAACGTGATCAGCAATTTAAGTACATTGCCCAGTTACGACGTGAGTTTTATGAGGCGGAACTGCCAGCCATCAGCGCTGATACCAAAAAGAAGGAGCTAATCGGTAATTTTAAGAACGAAGGTCAGGCTTGGGTAGCGCAACCGGAATTGGTCAACTGCCACGATTTTGCACAGCAAGCTTTGGGCAAAGCAGTACCCTACGGGATTTACGATTTGCGCTATCAAGAGGGTACGGTCTATGTGGGCCATAGTGCCGACACGTCCGAATTTGCGGTGGAGGCGCTTAGACGTTGGTGGTTGGAGAGAGGTCAATTTGCCTATCTAGGAGCGAAAAAGTTGTTAATTCTGGTGGATGGTGGCGGAAGTAATGGTTGTCGGGTACGTTTATGGAAGCAGCAAATTCATGAGCGGTTGTGTAACGAGTTGGGTTTAGAGGAGGTAGTAGCGCATTATCCGAGAGGATGTAGTAAATGGAACCCGATAGAACACAAACTCTTCAGCCAGATTAGCGAGAACTGGTCAGGCAAACCGTTACGCAGTTTTGAAATCGTGCTGAACTACATAAATGGAACGAGTACACTCACAGGACTAAAGGTGCAAGCTCATCTGCTAATGGGAGAGTATGAGACTGGGCGCAAAGTGTCTAAGGCTGAGATGGCTCAATTGAACATAGAGCATAGTGCTATTTGCCCTCAGTGGAATTACACTTTGCGACCACAGGTGCAGCCACCTTTGGCTTTGCTCAGAACGGGATCTTAATTCTTTACGTGTACTTAATTGGTTACCGGGCTTGAGTAGTATAGGTCCGAAAACCTACGCTAGGGTACTTTTGTTCTATTTCCCCCATAGCGGTAGCTTTTTAGAACATTTGTTTAGGCTTAAGAAGCCTTCACTCTTTTAGAATTAAACCTTTTTCCACCAGACATAAGCGAATTAGCCTCTCGTACCAAAATACTGGTCGTATAACCTACCTTTCGGTACGAGTTTGCCAAGTTTTTGCTAAAAAGATTAACCAGCAAGCTCAATGATTTTCTGCATGGCGAGCTTTCGTCTCTAAAAACTTATACCAAAACCTTTTAGTGAGCGAAATGATATATTAAAGCCTGAAAATTATAGCTAACAGCCTTAGCGTAGGTTTTCGGACCTATACTACTCAAGCCCGTAGCGGAAAAGGTCGCTGCTACTAATACGACCCAGAAAGACCTGGTTGAAACCTACCTGGATAGGTTATCCAAATGGTGGGATATTATTTTAACAAGACACTCGAGTTTCGTACAGTGGTCTAGCAACCGACCGCGATTCTGGAAGATTGTAAAATCGAGCCGCGCCAGG
The DNA here is from genome assembly GCA_038209275.1 of Chloroflexia bacterium. GTDB lineage: Bacteria > Chloroflexota > Chloroflexia > Chloroheliales > Chloroheliaceae > L227-5C. The sequence goes on from JBBQXW010000176.1 coordinate 2,188, forward strand.
GTTACATCTACTACTGGCCTGTTCATTGACAGGGGGATTGACTTCACGCTCGGAGCGGCAGGAAGCGGAAAACTGCTAGATTTAGTTGAGAACCGACAGGTGCGGGAAATGATCTCTGACCAAGAGAGCTTCTTAAAAGGTGGGCAGGCCCAGCTGCATAATCCCCGGTCGCTTGAACTTTGGAATGGCGCGGCTGGGGCGGGACGGCTGGATTACCGCTGGGGAAAAACGGCCCAGGTAATAATAGCCGACATTTTAAAGGGGCTGGCTCAAAGGTAAGCCACTCATTTAGACATCCAGACGGATTTTTAACTAAAAGAAAAGAATTAGAAAATGGAGAATACTCTTGCTTGAGCCACATAATCGCCGTGATTTAATCGAGTCACTAAAGCCACCCGCTGGTTATACGCTAGATTACGCTGTAGGCACTTCTTACACTTTGGACCTGCTTACGGTGTTAATTGCTCCGCTGGCTTTACCTTTTTTAGCTGGGAAGGTGATGACCTGGAAGGAGAAACAAACCCTGGTAGTGGGTCTAACAACTCACCTGTCCCCAATTTTCGGATAGACCAATTAGCCTTACTTGAAGCAATCCGGCGTTACAGCGATAAACTGGCGGTATTTTGTCAGGTTGGTCAAATAAAAGTACCAAAAGGTAATCCTCTTTTTTACAGCTATCTTGAGAATTCTATCTTTGAAGCCGCCCCACCTGACCAGTCGCGAGTGTTTCATCCCAAGATCTGGGTATTACGCTATGTCCCAGAGGTTAGTGGCAAAGGGAAGGCTGCGCCAGTGCAGTACCGGCTGCTCTGCTTGAGTAGGAATCTAACCTTTGATCGTACCTGGGACACGATGCTAGTGTTAGAAGGTACAGTTAGAGATGAGGAGACTGAAACAAACCGACCTTTGCAGGAGTTTTTGATGGCGCTACCTTCTATGGCCCGGTGGGAAGTAAAACCTGAAATTCAGGGGAAAATCGCGCTATTGGCGAAGGAACTTGGAAAAGTTCGGTTTGAGGTACCAGAAGGGTTTGATGGTATTCAGTTCTGGCCGCTGGGTACCAGCACCGGAAATTCTGAGTGGCCTTTTATTAGCGCTGGCAGCCAGAAAAAATTTGACCGACTGGTGGTAGTTTCACCTTTTTTAACCCAAGGATTACTGACCCGATTGAACAACCAGAGCCATCAAAGTACCGCCCTTATTCCCGGCTGGAGAGCCTGGATAAGCTGGTTGGAACAAGTTGCTTCAATCGCTTTGAGAATAAGTATTTGCTAACTTATGATGCTGAGCTTCCTGAAGGAGAAGAGGAAAAGAGTGAGGAGGAAGCGGAGAAAAGCGGAGAAATCGCCTCGATGGTTGGGCTACATGCCAAGGTCTTTCTGGCCGAAGAAGGTGAACGGGTGCGGCTTTGGACCGGATCTGCCAATGCTACGGACGCGGCTTTTAGCGGGAATGTTGAATTCTTGGTGGAGCTAACCGGCACTAAAAGCCGGGTAGGAATTACTAATTTACTAACCTCAAATGGGAGCGAAGATGCGCCAGGGCTGATGCGCTTATTACAGCCATATGTGCCTACTCAGCTTAAAGACGGATTAGTGGAAGACCTTTTTCTAAGTGGGCTTGAACAAACTCTTAACCTGGTCTGTCACCAGCTTAGTTTTTTGCCGCTACGAGCGAAAGTAGTAAATAATAATCTGGACGACACTACTGAGGATCTGACTACAGGGATGGGCGCAAAAGAGGTGGCCGGGCGTACTCACCAATTCAATCCTAAACGCCCCGCCAACACTAGAAGTTATGACCTGGAACTGTACATTGAGGGGGAAGGCTATTTGTCGCCAAGTAAGCAGGTCAAGGTGCGTCTCTGGCCGATCACTTTACAAGAATTAGGCAATAGTGTACCACTAGAACTGGGAAAGGTCAGGGAGGTCTTTAGTGTTTTCAAAGCGGTTTCACTAGAGGCGATTACCAGCTTTTTTGCCTTTGAGGTAGTTGTGGGTGGTAAGGATCCCTTAAATGGTGAATACAAAGAGCTAAAAGCCCGCTTTGTTCTTAATTTACCCCTTGAAGGAATTCCTGATAATCGAAAAGAACAGTTGTTACGGAGTCTACTAACTAACAGTAATGACATTATTCGTTTCATTCTTTTCCTTTTAGCCGAGGGACAAACTCCTGAAGCTAGAGAGCTTATTAGCATTGCTGAAGGACTAGGCATCGGGGACAATTCTAGCGGTAATAGCGGTAGGGGTCGGGGAGCCGAACCACCCCTCTTTGAAATTATGGTGCGTTCACTTAGCCGGAGTCCCGAAAAGCTGGATCAGATTGCAAGACTGGTAACAGACCTGGGTAGTAACAGTGAGAGGCCCTCACTTTTACCAGAAGGGTTTATGGAAATTTGGGAACCGATTTGGCAGGCCCGGGAGCGGTTACATAATAACAAATAAAATAAGGATAGGAACAAGAGATGCACTCAGTTATTCCCAGGGTTATAAAAACGTTTAGGCCCAGCCCGGTTAAGGTTAAACTATTAGCTGCAAAAAATCGGAAGAACCGCCCCCGATAAATTTAAAAGCAATTGAGCAAAACCTTAAAGATTTCCAGCACGATACGGTTGAGTATGTTTTTCAGAGAATGTATCAGGATAAAGACCCGGCGTTGCGGTTTTTGATTGCGGACGAGGTTGGGCTTGGTAAAACCATGGTGGCACGGGGAGTGGTAGCACGAGCAATCGAGCATTTATGGGACAAGGTAAAGCAAATTGATGTCATATATATCTGTTCAAATGCCGATATTGCTCGCCAGAACATAGCCCGGCTTAATGTGACGGGCCAGAAAGATATAACCTTTACTTCGCGCATTACTCTTTTGCCAATTGAGCGCAAAGAGCAAGATAAGAAAAACCGAATTAACTTTATCTCTTTTACTCCTAACACCTCTTTCGACCTCAAATCGAACATGGGACGGGCTGAAGAACGAGCCTTGCTTTTCCTGCTTCTAAAGAAAGCCTGGAAATTTAGAGAAGATCAGACAATTATGAATGTGCTGGAAGGCCAGAAAGAGCGTAATCGATTTCGGCAACTGGTGCAGGACATTGATAAAAGCCGCAAAATTGATGAGTCAATCAGCAAACATTTTACCAGTCTTCTTGGGGAAAGAGAGAAACAGGATAAGGCCGGGGGAAAACCAACGCTGAATGAGCGGTTTAGCGAATTAAGAAAGAAAGTAGGTAAAGCTTCCTCATATAAGGAGGTGCCAGAGGAACAGGGACGACTCCGCAATCAACTTATCGGGGAATTGCGTGGCTTACTGGCGCGGGCTTGTTTAGGAGTGCTTGAGCCTGATATTATCATCCTGGACGAATTTCAGCGGTTTAAGCATCTGGTAAGCACCGAACACGAAAGTGAAGCCAGCCAGCTGGTTCAGGCTCTCTTTGATTACCAGGATAAAGATAATAGTGCGCTAAAAGCTAGAGTGCTACTTCTATCGGCTACCCCATACAAGATGTACACGCTTGAAGACGAAGTAGAAGATGAGAACCACTACTAGGATTTTCTGGCAATTCTCAAGTTTTTGCTGAATTCTCCTCCAAAAGCAAAGCACTGGAACAACTGCTTAACCAGTACCGCAAAGAACTTTTACAATTGCCGATGCAGCTTTCTTCGGGTGGGGCGCTTGGCGCTGGGAACGGCGACAAGCCCTACTCATTAGCCTGATATTCCAGGAATTCGTTGGTTTCTTTGTGGGGCTGATGGGCTGGCGGCTTTTCTTCAATTGGCTACCACCCGAAGCACCGTTTCAGGTAATTGGTTCGGTGCTGGCGGTACTAGCGGGATTTCTTTTTCAGGCGGCTTTGATTGCCGAGGCCGCCCATGTGGTCTGGCTGAGAAGGACGGATAAGATAAAGCTAAGAGTGGAGCAGGACAGCGGCTGGTGGCGGGTAATGGTGGTGGTGCTGGGAATATTGGTGGCCTTTGATTTCGTGCTGCTATTTATGGCGATGAGTGGGGCCAGGGATTTAGTGACCGCCTGGAATTTGTCGTCGGTAGACCAGCTCACCTGGTTTAGCACTTTTGGTTTACTCATTATGAACCTACTTACGTTGTTAAGGTGTGCTTCGGTAATGAATACCAGCACCACCGAGTTGAACCGAAGGGCGGTGGAGGAACGGACGAAGGCGATAGCCGAGGAAATACTAATTGACGCGGGGGATGCTACGAGGAGTGAAGCGTTACGGGTGTGGCGGCAATTGGGAACCAGCCCGCAGAAGTTTATCCCCTTGAATGAAGCAGTGCTTGGGCTAATTCAGCGCGCTCATCCCGATTTCTTTCCTGATAAACTGGGAGGCGATACCTGGGCTTATGATGTCAGTTCCAATAGTTTTACAGCAATTACGCCTAATTTGCATACTTCGCTGTTGGCGGCCAGGGACAAACGAGATAAGTTGGGTGATATGGGGGCGCATTTATGGGGGATGGGGCCAGAGGAGTTGGCCGAGGCGGTTAGCTATAACTTGAAGAGCTATGGCAAACCCCGCTTTGTGGATTTTACTGTGCCGGACGAACCGCTCTACAGCTTCCAGCCACCCGCTCCTTTTGAGAAGGTCTTTAACGTTAACGCCCAACCACTGCCACAGTCTCACACCACCAATCACCGTCAGACGCAAGCTGGTAGCCAGCGTCCTACGGTTGGTTCGGTTGGCATTGGCGGCGCGCTGCGCCAGCACTTAATTTGGCCCAGGAAAGTTTTGCCGACAAGGAAAGTTTCATTAAAGTGTTAGGCCAACAGCCGGTGATGCAAGCAAGATTTGCTCAGTATTTGATGCAGGCTCCGGACAGTCGGAAACTCAAAGAGGCGCAGTTTGTGGCGGGGCAAGGGGTGACTATCTTCGATTTATTTGATTTAGTCGAATTACAATTCTATTACCGCGAATTTGTAGGGCTGGGGTAGGGTAGGACAACGGCCTTGACGAAATTGAGGCATTTACACTATGCTATTTTAAGCCCCAACTGGCGGGTGAAATAGTTAGCCGCTTCAAAACGGCAGGTTTTGTGGTAGTTCTAGCAGAGATATAGGGGTCAGCCTGTGAAAGGGCAATGCACTGATTGTAGGACAAAAGCTAAGATGAAGGAATATGTTAAATTTAGAACAGGAAGTGACAGACCATAATGAACCTTGAGCAGATGAAATTACTCCACCAGTTTCTAATTTCGCTGGGTCAGGCCAGTATTGAACCAAACCTAGACCAATCCCAGTTAGAGGCTTTTGAAACTTTTATCGAGGAGTACAATCAAAGCAGTAACGGTCGGCAACATCTGCTACAACTGGGGCAAGAGGTTGGTCTTGCCCAGGACGGGCTGGCTAAACTTAGGGAGCTTGCCTGGACCCTCGATCTAGAAGGGACGCAAGACTGGCAGTTTGACCCTTTCTAATGTGTTAAACCTTTGCTTAAACTTTAGCTACTCTTGTCTTCTTACGGCATCGCTCTGGTGCAGCCGTGGCGCGAAGGTCGCAAGGAGGATCGCTTTGCCCAAAAAGGCTGAACAATCATCGCTGGATTGTCGCAGGTAAGTTTTGCTTCATTTTGAACCAGTATGGTCGAATAGTGAACTGGGCTTGCGACACGGTCAGCGTCAGCGACACACCTTCCAAGATTTTCTGTGGGAGTTCAACGGCGAAATGATTATTTTGGCCGATAGTGGTTTTCATGCTAAAACCGGGGAACCTGATTGCTTGTTGATTTGCAAAAAAGGCAGTTGGAATGTATGAATGATGATCGAGACGGTACTTTCGATGTTGACCACGATTTGTCACCTCAAAAAGATGAGCCAACGCTTTTTGGCCTATTTTCAAGCGAGGTCGGCCTTCATTAGTGCCGCTTACAACCTGTTTGTTGGTAGATTGGAACGGGCTGCAAGCCGCTGAAGCTGGTTTGGTTCATCTTTCGATTGCTCAATTCAGTCTTTAATAACTAGCACCATTGGTTAGTAAAGGTCGGACAGTACGGCCACTTATTAAATTGCAAATAAAATAAAACTGAAACTGATTTGTTTATATTATTATCATAGCTTGTAGATTATACTTGTCAAGTAGAAGCTGCAAGGTCAGTGGGCGATTGTAAAAACCAAAAATGGAGAAACTTGCTTTGTCCTTGTTCAGACTTTTGCCGATTGGCTTGACAACCTCAATCCATAACTGCTATCATCCTTTCTATTAACCAACCATTTGATTAATCCAATTAGATTTTATCCCTTTACTATACTAAAAATTTAGGTTTAATATTGCCCACGCAATTTCCGAACTTTGAACCTTGAACTAATTTGTAGCGACATCCAAAGGAGGATTTTGTTATGACTACCCTGGTAGAAACTATCAATCCTTACTTACTCCGAAAATTTGGCCCAGTCGAGCAGGAAATCGAAGCCGCAAAGCTCGAAGTAATCGGCGAAATTCCTAAAGACCTCAACGGCGTGTATGTCCGCAACGGCCCAAACCGCCGTTATCCGGCGCGGGGACGCTACCACTGGTTCGATGGTGACGGAATGTTGCACGCGGTTCATATTAAGGATGGTACGGTTAGCTACCGCAATCGCTGGGTGCGGACTAACGGGTTCAAGCGCGAAGAAACCGCCGGAGAGAGTCTGTGGACAGGGCTAATGGAGCCGATGGTGGGCAATCCAGCAGACATGCCACTCAAAGACACCGCTAACACCGACCTGGTTTATCATAATAAACGTCTGCTGGCGCTGTGGTATCTAGCGGGTAAAGTTTACAAACTGGATGCCTGTACCCTGGAAACGCTGGGCGTAGAAGATTTTGGCGGGCAACTACGGAACAACGTTTCAGCCCACGCCAAAGTAGATGAGCAGACTGGCGAGTTGATGTTCTTCGACTATGGCCCGCGCCCACCCTATATGACTTACGGCGTAGTTGGGTCGGATGGCACTCTGAAGCATTGTGTGCCGATTGAATTGCCTGGTTCGCGTTCGCCGCACGATATGGCGATTACCGAAAATTATTCGATTTTGTTTGATTTGCCCCTCTTTGCCGACCCGGAACTTTTGAAGCGCGGGCGCACCAAAGTAACTTTCCACCGCGATATTCCTTCGCGCATCGGGGTTATTCCGCGTCACGGTGATACCACTGCTATTCGCTGGTTCGAGGCTGAACCGTGCTATATGTACCACACCATCAACGCCTGGGAAGAGGGCGACGAAATTGTGCTGGATGGCTGCCGGGTGGTAGACCCACAACCGCCCTACACTGGTGGCGGTAGCGAACTTGAGCGGATGCTTTCGTACTTAAAGCTGGATGCGCGGCTGTATCGCTGGCGGCTGAATTTGCGTACTGGGCAGGTCAAAGAGGGGCTGATGGACGATGCCAATACCGAGTTCCCGACTATGAACGCCGCCCGGTTGGGTCGCCCGACCCGCTATGCCTACAACGTCAGTATTGCGCCTGAACCGACCCTGCTTTTTGACGGGTTGGTCAAGTATGATACCAGCACCGGGCGTTCAGAGCGGCACGATTTCGGCCCTGGCTGCTACGGTAGCGAAGCACCCTTCGCCCCCCGCGCCAACGCCACAAGCGAGGACGACGGCTATCTGCTGACCTTCACCTACGACGAGGACAAAGACATTTCGGAGCTACTGATTATTGATGCTCAAAACGTCAGCGCCGAACCAGTTGCACGGGTACTTATACCACAGCGCGTACCGCTCGGTTTTCACGCTTGCTGGGTGCCGGAAGAAAAACTACCAAATTAAACCATTTCCTGTAGCTTTGGAAAATTTTTCGGTGAAAAATTTTCCAAAGCTAAAAACTCTTTTAGTTTTTGATTTTTTGCAAAAAATCAAAAACTAAAGCAAGAACAAAGGCCGAGATTTCTGTCAAAGATGATAGGAGATTGAGATGATTTTACGTTCCGAGGCAACGATACAGGAATTTACCGACAAGGGTTGGTGGGGGACGGAAACGCTGGACGAACTTTTTCGCCGTAACGTCAAAAATACCCCTGATGCGATTGCAGTGGTAGACCCGGCGAACCGGGCTGACATCAGCGACGGCGCGGCCCGGCGGCTAACTTACGCCGAGCTTGACCAGGTGGTTGACCGCCTGGCGGCGCGGTTACTGGAAGCGGGCCTGACCAAAGATGACATTGTGGCGGTGCAACTACCGAATATTATCGAACTGGTAATGGTTTATCTGGCGGCGGCACGCATTGGGGTAATTGTCACGCCCTTCCCGGTGCAGTACCGCGAATACGAAATCGAGCAACTGGTTAATTTTGTCGAGGCTAAAGCTTTTCTGACCGTCACCCGTATTGCCAAACATCCCAACGCCGAAATGGTGGCAGCGCTCCGCCCGAAATTGCCTTCCCTCAAAACAATTATGGCCTGGGGCGAAAATCTGCCAGACGGCGTGGTTGGTCTGGATGAATTGATGAGCGCACCACATGATGAACAGAAATTAGCCAATTACCTCAAAAACACTTCAGCTTCAATCAGCGCCAATCATATTTTCACTATCTGCTGGACTTCCGGCACCGAGGGCCGACCAAAGGGCGTGCCGCGTAGCCACAATGATTGGCTTGTTCCGGCGGCAGCAACGGTAGATGCGGCTGAATTGGCGGCGGGCAACAATGTACTCAATCCTTTTCCTCTGGTAAATATGGCGGGCATCGGCGGAATGCTCGTCCCCTGGTTACTGACGGGCGGCAAGTTGGTGCAGCATCACCCGCTCAGTTTGCCGATATTTTTGCAGCAAATTGCGACGGAGCAGATTCATTATACCGTCGCGCCTCCGGCGTTGCTCAATATGCTGCTGCAAAATGAGGCGCTGCTGACAAAGGCTGACATCAGCAGCATCAAGACTATCGGGTCGGGTTCAGCACCGCTATCACCCTGGATGGTAAAGGCGTGGCAGGACAAGTTTAATATCAAGGTTCTCAACTATTTTGGCTCGAACGAAGGCGTAACGATTGTGAGCGGGCCGCAGGAAATACCTGACCCGGAGCAAAGAGCGGCCTACTTTCCGCGCTTCGGGGCGGAGGGTTATAGCTGGCCTGCCAGAGTATCCAAATGTATGCAGACCAAACTGGTTGATTTGGAAACGGGCGAAGTTATTACCGAAGCAGCACATCCCGGCGAGCTATTAATAAAAGGCGCAGCAGTTTTCGCGGGCTACTACAAAGCCGACGATTTAACTCAGCGTGCCTTTGACGCGGACGGCTATTTTCACACAGGTGATATGTTCGAGTTGGGTGGCGAGGGCGATGATTTGCGCTACTATCGCTACGTGGGCCGCTCGAAAGACCTGGTTATTCGGGGTGGGCAAAATATCTCGCCCGAAGAAATCGAAGGCCATATCCAGGGCAACCCGAAAATTGCCGAGGTCGCGGTGGTCGGCTATCCCGATAAAGTGATGGGTGAGCGGCTCTGCGCCTGTGTGGTGCTGCGACCCGACCAGCAACTTACCCTCGAAGAACTGGTTGCCTTTTTAAAGGAAAAGAAAATTGCCGCCTTCAAGTTGCCCGAACGATTGGTGGTGCTAGACGCGTTGCCACGTAACCCGGTTGGCAAGATGCTAAAGTATGAATTACGCCGTCGCCTGAGCGAAGGGGCAGTAGAGCAGGAGGTAAAAGCGTAATGGCAAAATCCAAAGTTTATATTTTAGGCGGGTATCAGACCGATTTTGCGGTCAATTGGTCGCGCTCCGGCAAAACCATGTTTGATATGCTGGGAGCGACGGTCGAGGGTGCGCTCGAAAGCACCGCGCTTGAACCGGGCGAGGTACAGGTAGCCCATATCGGCAACTTTGCCGGAGAACTCTTTTGTGGACAGGGGCATTTGGGCGGTTTCTTCGCCACGCTGCATTCGGCCTTTGCTTCGTTGCCAGCTTCGCGTCACGAAGCGGCCTGTGCTTCCGGCAGTATCGCCCTACTCTCGGCGGCGGCAGAAATCGAGGCGGAGCGCTACGATTTGGCCTGCGTGGTCGGCGTGGAACTGATGCGGAATGTTTCGGGGCAGCAAGCCGCCGCTTACCTGGGGGCGGCAGCCTGGGCCGGACGTGAGGCGGAAACGGCCCGCTTTCCCTGGCCCTATATGTTCAGCCGCATCGGGGACGAATACGAGGAGCGTTATGGCTTGAAATACGAGCATCTAGCCCGCATTGCCGAAATCAATTTCGAGAATGCCAAACGCAACCCGAACGCTCAAACTCGCCAATGGCAATTCGAGGCCCAAAGTTTTACCTGTGATGACGAGCGCAACCCGGTTATCGAAGGACGCATCCGCAAGCAGGATTGTGGGCAGATTACCGACGGCGGCGCGGCGGTTTTTCTGGCTTCGGAAAGCTACGCTGCCGAATATGTCCGCAAGCGTGGCCTGAGCCTGGAAGCGATGCCGTTCATTCAGGGCTGGGGGCATCGTACCGCCCCGATGCTGCTGGAAGAAAAGCTGACCGCCAGCCGTCACCATGCCTACGTCTTTCCCCATGTGCGAACCACTATCGAGGACGCTTTCCACCGCGCCGGAATTAGCGGGGTGGAGCAACTCGATGGCATTGAGACGCACGATTGCTTTACCACCACTGAATACATGGCAATTGACCATTTTGGCATCACTGGGCCGGGCGAAAGCTGGCAGGCCATCGAAGATGGTTCAATCGCGCCGGGTGGTCGAATTCCGATTAATCCGAGTGGCGGGCTGATTGGCACAGGCCACCCGGTCGGCGCTTCGGGAGTACGCATGTTGCTCGACGCTTACAAACAGGTTAGTGGTATAGCCGGAGATTATCAGGTCGAAGGGGCAACCCGTTTCGCCACCCTCAATATCGGCGGCAGCACCACCACTTGCGTTAGCTTTATCGTGGGGAATTAAGAGTTCAAGACCTGGTAGTAACATCCGAATATCAAAATTTTGGCTTGCGTACAATCATATTTGCCAGGAAACAATAGTTCCGCCATAGGTCTGCCAGCTAATCGAGTATGGAGTTGGATTTAGCGACCTCCATTTTACGATAGTAAAGATTAGAAGCCAGACCTGTAATATAGCCGCACCCTTTGTAGCCATTTTCTAATCTGTCCAGCCAATGGGGGGGGAATGGCTTTAATTCCGTTCCAGGCTCCCGAAATATTGCCGCAATAGTATCGGTATCCTAACCAGCATTAACGCAGTAGATGGTCATTGACTAATATCTCAGAAATATGAGGCGCTGCGCCAAGTTTGGTGCTAAAGTTTTGTAGCACCGCTTCTCACCTAGCTTCAAACCACAGGTCTAGCTCAAATTCGGTACACCCTTAGCTAAAGCTCGCCCTGATAAATAGTTTAGCACCAAAGTTGGGGGAGAACCGACTTTTAGGGACCATTATAACGAAAGAAAATAGAAAGCAGGTGACAAAATAAGATGGCTAACATATCCTTGTAACAAACCTAATGAAATAATTATTACAGGAGCTATCCCTTGAACTTCAAAATTCATTTTACCACCTTAATGCTAACAGCATTGAGTGAACGATGGCAATGCGCCTTGAAACAACCAGTTGCTCAAACGTATCACCGCCTTACGCGGTCAGCAACCCCTGGTAGCCACCAGTGGTATTTGCAAGGCTTATAAAGTGTTCGGTCTACTCGACTTGACTACCAACAAAGGTCAGTCGCAAAAAAACCTGGTCTAACCAATATTGCGGTGTACAAAGTAAACGCTAACCTAGCTTATGAGACCAATCGCCCCTAACAGGGTAATCCAGCCCGGCCAGAAGTAAGTTGAACCACTCAACGCCCATATTAACCCAAGGAAAGCATTGAATACTACAAAGCTAATTGCGCTACTGATTAGAAAAGCGCGTTGGCGGGCTAAACTTGTAGCTCTTTGATACATGTATTGTTGCTCATAACCGGTTGGCGGCTGAACCGGGCTGTAGGAGTCAGCTGGTTGAGTTGGTGAATAATTCTGTGGAATACCTTCAGCAGGATAAATACCCCAACGTTCAGCCCGGTGGGCCGACCTTCTAGCGCGACGAGCAGCTCTGTATTCACTTCGGCTCATCCCATCATCGTAATCGTACATTTTGATAACCTCTTTCTTTTAGATTTGAGTTAAATCAGTTCAAGTTTCGTTACATTAATCACAGCTTTTTATAGCTTAGTACAGCTACCTGAAAAAGGGGTGAAGAAATCAAGCCACCAAAGCATAATGCCAAATACGCCTGCTTGACCCGTCCTTTTCTACCCTGTTAAGTGACGGTGAAACTCTCACCGTCACCCCACCCTCCGCTAACCGGGTTTGTGCTACCTGCCCCGCCTCCTCCGCCTTCTTTTCAAGCTCTTCTACCCGCCCTGGGTTCAGGCTCGCTTTCTCATATTTCGCCAGCACTTTGGCCGCCGATTGACTATTCCACTTGAATGGCTGCGCTCGTAAGTTCCATTGTGCTACAAACTCTTCTAACCGCGCCGCCAACTCTTCAATATTAGCAAAGTTGGCTATTCGCAATCGCTTGCGCTGCAATATCGAAAACCACTGTTCCACCTGGTTCATCCAGGAACAATGCACCGGTGGATACTCGCACACGAAGCGGGGATGGTTGGCTAACCAGGCCGCTACTTGCTGGCCTTTGTGCATCCGCAGATTGTCTAACACAATGTAGATTTTGGTAATGCTGGCCTCAATTTCACGTTCTAATTGCTCCAAAAACGCGCTGAACTCGACCTGTCGCTTGCGTTCAGCCGTATAGCTGTAAACCTTGCCACTGCGGGGGTCAAAAGCGGCAAACAAATTTAAGGCTCCCACCCGTTTGTACTCGTGTTCTACTCGGAGCGTTTGGCCCATTTGTGCAAATGCTGATGCGACAGGCCAATTTGGTGAGCGGTTTCGACAAAACCCTGGCCTTGCGATAGCAAGAGCATCCCGCGCACCCGGCGGGCTAGACCAGCTTTAGTGTTTTGAGCGCGCAGCA
>JBBQXW010000177.1:0-15100 GCA_038209275.1 Chloroflexia bacterium
GCCTGATTTGAGGTCAAAAAGGGCCAAAACAAAGAAAAAACCAACTTCCGACTAAACGAGTTTTAGCAAGAAGTTGGTTTTCTTAAAGAAATTATCTGGTTTCCTGGTCGTTTTGGCCTTGTAAGGTTTCGTTCTCGCTATCTCTATCGTGCGAGGCACGCCCGCCGCGACTACCGATTTGGGACATGTGTTCCCGGTTCTGCGAAACTTTCTCGCCACCCTTGCGTCCGGCGGCGCGGGCTTCTTCGCTGGTAAATTCGTGGGCAGTCCCTTTTTCGTGAGCCGCCCGCCCGCCTTTGCTGGCAATTTCGCGCTGCTTGGCGGGACTCATCGAAGCAAAACCTCGCTCATTGCTTCGTCCTCGGTCACTTTGCTCCGTATCATGTGGATGGGGATGGGCCTGCCTATCATCTCGATTACTTATTTCAGGCTCATTTCTTACGTCTGCCATCTACTTAGCCCTCCTACTCAATTTTAATTCGCTCAACATTAATAGCCATCCTGCATTACGAAAATCCTATTTTCAGTAATTAATTTAACATAAAGCAAATTATATGCCATTGGAAAGGCTTAATTTGCTTTTAGCTAAGTTTTCCTTTAGCAATTCCTTAACAATCTTTTAGGAAAGTTTGTGATATTATGTACCTATATAATATCGGCATAAGACTGGCAGATTATTTAGTCTTGATGCCGCCTAATAGCAAAGATTCTGCTTTATCTTACAAAGAGGTAGAGCAGGGAAGGAACCAAAAATATGAGCAATGAAGCTGATCAGAAGCTACCTTCTTCTCCAGAAACACAGCCTGCGGAGGTCAGGGAGGAGCTTGAGCAAGATTTGATTACCCATCAGGGTAAACCTGCTGAACCCGCCAAAGACAATAGTGATTCCCAAACTCACATGGGCGCAACCGAAGAAAATGTTACGCCTGTCAAAACTCCAATGAGCGGGGCTTCCAAAGTAACCGAGCCAGATGAGGAAGAACAGGATATTAACCCACAAACCGAGCTTACTCCCGGTTAATTTTAGTATCAGAATTTTCGTTGGTCATTGTGAGGTACGAAGAATTTGAGATTCTTCGTACCTCACAATGACCAACGAAAATCTTGAGTATGTTGCTGCCTATTAAGGAGGTACAAGATTAAATGTCTGTATTAGACGTACAAGCCGAGGCACCGTCCTCAAATCGTCCGGCGGTGATAAATGATTTTTCGATTAATATTGCTACGGTCAATGGGTCGGGAAGTCAGACCGCTAACAACACTTTGATTCGGGCGATGTTTAAGATGGGTATTCCCGTCAATGGCAAGAATATTTTTCCCTCAAATATTTCGGGCCTGCCCACCTGGTTTACTATTCGGGTGAGCAAAGATGGCTATGTAGCGCGCCGGGCCGAAACTGAAATTCTGGTGGCGTTCGATGTGCAAACTAATGACGCGGATTTAGCGGCACTGAGGCCAGGCGCAGTTTGTATTCACCCCGATGATATGCGCTTTGTGAACAAGCGCGAAGATGTAATTTATTACCCATTGCCCATGAAGGCGCTGGTTAAAGAAGCCCAGGTTGAGCCGAAGCTTAAAGATTACATTGCCAATATGGTGTACGTTGGGGCGCTGGCGGAATTGCTGGATATTGATAAAGAGAAAATCAAGGAAGCACTCAGCTTTCACTTTAAGGGGAAAGCCAAGCCAGTTCAAACCAATTACGATATGGTAAGCAAAGCGGCCCAGTGGGTACAGGAGAATCTGACCAAGAGCGACCCGTACCGGGTGGAGCCAATGAACGCCACCGATAATATGCTGATGATTGACGGCAATACGGCGGGGGCGCTGGGCGCGGTGTTTGGTGGGGTTACTTTCACCGCCTGGTATCCGATTACGCCTTCGACCAGTCTGGTGGATGCGTTGAACGATTATTTGCCATATTTTCGGATGGATCCCGATAGTGGCAAGGCTACTTTCACGGTAGTGCAGGCCGAAGATGAACTGGCGGCTATCGGAATGGTGCTGGGCGCAGGCTGGGCCGGAGCGCGTGCGATGACCGCGACTTCTGGGCCGGGTATTTCGCTAATGAGTGAGTTCGCCGGGTTTGGCTATTTTGCCGAGATACCGGGGGTAATCTGGGATGTTATGCGGATGGGGCCAAGTACCGGCTTGCCGACCAGAGTATCGCAGGGCGATGTAATGAAAATTTATTACCTGGGACACGGCGATAGTAAGCAAATTTGTTTGCTGCCCGGCTCGATGGCGGAGTGCTTCCAGTTCGGGGTAGAGGCTTTTGATTTAGCCGAACGCTTGCAGACTCCAGTCTTTGTCCTGAGCGACCTCGACCTGGGCATGAATTTGTGGATGACCGAACCGTTCGATTATCCCGAAAAACCGCTTGACCGAGGAAAAGTGCTGACCGCCGAGGATATAGCGCGATTAGGCGGTTTTGCCCGTTATGAAGATGTGGATGGCGATGGGATTGGCTACCGCACTTTGCCGGGCAACAAGCACCCGCTTTCGGCTTATTTCACACGTGGCACAGGCCACAACGCCCAGGCCGGATATAGCGAACGGCCCGATGACTGGGAACAGAATCTGGAGCGATTGGCCCGCAAGCACGATACCGCCCGGACGCTTGTCCCCAAACCGATAGTTGATAATCCGGCTAACGCTAAAATCGGCATTATATCTTACGGCTCGGCAGACCCGGCAATTCAGGAAGCCCGCGCTCTTTTGCAGCAGCAGGGCGTGGAAACTGGTTATATGCGGGTACGGGCGCTGCCGTTGGAAGAAACCGCCCGGCAGTTTATCGAGCAGTACGACGAGATTTATGTGGTGGAGCTAAATTTTGATGGGCAGATGCACAAATTGCTCCAATTGCATGTGCCAGAACGGGCCGCGCTGCTTCGTTCGGTGGCCCATTGCGACGGGCTGCCTCTGACCGCCCAATTTGTATGTAACGCGATTACGGCAAAGGAACATAAAAATGACAACCGAAGTTAAACCGGGCGGCAACGCCAAGCTGAACCTGATTGGCCTGGAGCGCAACGATTACAAGGGCCGTCCTTCCACGCTGTGCCAGGGCTGCGGTCACGATTCGATTTCCAGCCAGATTATTGCGGTGGCTTACGAGCTTTCGCTTGAGCCGCACCGGGTTATCAAAACCAGTGGGATTGGCTGTTCCAGCAAATCCCCAGCTTATTTCTTGAACCGTTCGCACGGCTTCAACGCCCTGCACGGGCGGATGCCTTCGATTACGACGGGCGCGCTGATGGCAAACCGCGATTTGCGGGCGATTGCAGTCAGTGGCGACGGCGATACGGGCAGCATTGGTCTGGGCCAGTTCAAGCATTTGCTGCGCCGCAACTTGCCAATGGTTTACATTATCGAAAATAACGGTGTGTACGGTCTGACCAAAGGCCAGTTCTCGGCGACGGCGGATGAGGGCCAGAAGCTGAAGTATGCCGGAGTGAACGAGTTTCCGGCGCTGGATTTGTGCATGGAGGCAATTATTTCAAACTGCGGCTTTGTGGCGCGTTCGTTCGCGGGTGATGCCAAGCAGGTGCGTGAATTGCTGAAAGCGGCGCTGAATTTCGAGGGAACGGCAGTGCTAGATATTATCAGCCCGTGCGTGACCTTCAACAACCACGAAGAATCCACCAAGAGCTATCCTTACGGCAAGACTCACGAGGAACGACTGCACGATATTTCGTTTATCCCGTCGTTCGAGGAAGTGACAGTGGAGTACGGCACAGGCGAAGTGCATGATGTCAGGCTGCACGACGGCCCGACTATCCGCCTCCGCAAGCTCGACCACGAGTACGACCCGACCAGCAAGGCAACAGCTATCATGATGCTGGAAGAAGCCGAGGAAAAGCAGGAGTTTATCACCGGGCTGATTTACATCAACGAAAATCGGCGCACTCTGGCCGAGGTCGGGCATCTGGTAGATACGCCCCTGGCGGCGTTACCCACCGAAAAACTGCGCCCTTCCCGCGAATCCCTTGACAAGCTGATGAAAAGCATGATGTAATTGTGCAAAATAAAAGGGGGTGGCAACGTTAGGTTGCCGCCCCCTTTTATTTACAGCGCACTATCAAAGAGAGCTACCTCGCCTTCGACAAAAGTGGCAACGTTAGGTTGCCGCCCCCTTTTATTTACAGCATTATGAGTGGTCAAACGGTCTGCTTATTTTGAGGCCAGACCGAAATCCTCCATACGACGGTACAACTGAGGAGAGCCTTTAGGAATAAAGAAATCGTTCTTTTTCTTTACCCCTTTAAGTTCTACTAAAGCGTCTTTGTCTATTTTAGCCTTAATAATTTCGTGAGGCATATCAACTAAATATACATCTGAGTCAACACTTACTTGCTGATATTTTCCACCATCAAGTGTAGTGTTCATACCTATAATACCCTTAAACAGAGTTTTACCCTGAAGCTCGTTGGTCATAATGCCGTCAAGCTGTTTTCTAGCTTGCTCACTAGAAGCGGCTGGATTTTTACCATCCATTGCTATTCCAGTGACCCAGGTATAGCGGTCAGTCGGGTCGGTTTTGCTAACCAGCCTATATTCATAGCTGCTCACAAGCAACTGATATTTCTTGACAAAAGCATCTGCCTCGTCCCAGGTTAAAGCGCGCTTGAAAACTATTGGAGCGCCTGTTACTTGGCTAACACCAGCCTTAAACAGCTCAGTGTTTTCCTTTCGCATGGCTTCTGCATAGGTCTCAACATCGGCGGCGCTCTTGAAGTTACTATCTACTTCTGCTCTTTCAATAGCACCATCCGCAAGCTTTGCCGTAAAATTCCAGCCTTGCTGCTTCACAGTCTTATCCTCGTTGCCTGAACCTAAAGTCGAGACAGTAAAGATAGTTCCTGAAATCAGCCCAACCACTACCACCATAACAAGCACACCCAGCAGTTTGTGGTTTCGGATAAATTTAATTAACCCGGTCAATTAGGCATAATCCTTTCCAGAGTCGCCCTGCTTGAACCATTTAACCGCTTCGGGCGGTAAAGGTAATTGGTCGCCTGGTTTAAGCTCAAGCTCAGAACTAATTACAATCCAGTTTGTGAATTTTTCTGTGGTGCGACGAGATTGAGCAGCTTGAAGTGCCTCTTGCTGTGTATCAAAGGAACCCGCTAAACAGGGCTAAATTGCTCCTTGTGTTTCTCGACATACGCCTTGATACTCCCTTCCGGGATTGGAAGACTAATTTCATCTCCGTAGGGACTGGTGAAATCGTAGGTAGGGTTTGTCCCAAGTGGTAAAGCAAGCACTTGATCAAGCGGTAGAGCCTTATCATCACCCTTCTTGGCTGGTGAAATCTGAAGCTCAAAAGTGCCTTGCAAGTATACTCTTTTTTCAGGCATTGTTACCTCCTAATTACAAATACACACTACTGGAAAGGTGCCGTTGAAAGTGCGTCGCAAGCTTATCTTGAACCGTCAGCATCATTTTTCTTTCACACCGCGTGGAAATAACAATCTTTATAATGAGTGTTGCTCAACTTGGTTTTCACTCAATTGATTACTGTTCGCTACTGGCTCAGGGATACTAGCCGGAGGTTCGGTTAAAATCTGGGCAAGCTGCTCAATCATCAAATTTTTGCGTTGTATCTGCTTTTTATGAAACTGCGAATGTTGAAAGGTTCGGTATAATACTAGCACTGAAGGTAGAAGCGATACGCCAGTCCCAGCTAACACAGGAAGCGTAGGAAGCCGCACGTAATTGCGTTTGCCGAGGCTTAGAAGTAATAAACCACAAAAGGTAATTGCAACTCCTCGATTTAGAGTTAGTCCGGTCACTCGTTCATCAATTGAACCAGTGCAGTTGCACGGTATATCTATCTTGCGTTGCAAAACATTATAGGAAGCGTAAGTGAAGGAACTTCCAAGTAAAGTTCCTAAAACTGGACCCAGAATATAACTTCGTCCAAACATTAACGATAGTCCCGTCGTAAGCTCTACCCAGGGAAGCGCGAATCCTGTTGCATTACCTAAATGGGCTGGTAACACACCATATAATCTAACAGTTTTTCCTGCATTTTTATAACGTACTAACTTGAGTGACGCTGAATAGACAAACAGTGATCCTAACCACAACCGAAGTAATGTTGAAACAAATTTTACCATTTTAAACTCCTTATAATTAGAGGAGAAGCTTAATATTAGGGTTCTCCTCTAATTATTATAGTCACTACCAGACCCAAATCCTGGTGGCTCTAAGTTCACCATTTGGAAGGCGCAGGCCAACTGCACCTATCGAGTTGCCCGGTGTTAGCCCCGAAAGGTGATTAGGTAGTGGCGTCCCATCTTGGGCCTTGACAATCTCAAGTTTAGATGATAGCTCGATTGAGCGAGATTTAGTGCTTTTTGGATTGGTACTAACCAATCTGGTTGATGATATTGTGTCAATAATACCATCCCAACGGCCAATGTTGATCCACATTTGCTTCGCCATCAATGTATTATCTGGCAATGCCGTACCTCGTACATCCAAGTAGTCATCAAGCTGAATTTCAACCTCACTTGGTTTCAAGTCGAACTCTTTCCAAACGGCAGTATCTGCGGAAATTCTTATTGCCCGTACGGTACCACCACCATCCACTACCACTCCATCAGATGTCTTTTTTACTACCTTCCCCCCGGCAAAATTTAGATCAGGTTGCGTATTGGGTTGTGCAACAGCTGATGCTTGTACTGTGCTTTCCTCAACATGGCTAATTTTGATTAGACCTGGATATAGAAAACCTAATACTGCTGCTCCTCCCACTGTTACTCGCTTAAAAAAAGTTTTTCTCCGCATTGTAGATACTCCTTTCACACAAATTTGCTACTCTCTCAAACTAATGAACTCAATACTACGTTTTATACTGGAACAGTAACAGTCACGTTGTAAATGACACCTTGAGTAAGAGGGGCAAAATATGAGAATAATGCCTTTGTATAATCAATCATTGCACAAGTATTAGGTCCTTGGTCAACTCTTTGTACACCCAATTGGGAACTACCATCCGGGCTCAACCATATATCTATCCAAGTGCCACAAGCAATATCTACATAATTATTCGCATTGCAGCAAGTTGGGCAGTTAGTCTTCCAAGCAATGCCAAATGAGTTGGAGTTACAAGTACAACACGCTGCTGTACTTTGCTGAGGCTGGTCACAGCCTGCATAGTTGCAATTAGAACCCTGACAGCAGCCACTATCGCAACCACAAGGATCAGGATAACAGCAAAACCAAGTTGCGTTTCCTGTGTAAGTATGGGACATTACACTCCTCCTATCACACCACATTAAAAAGAAAACCAATAGTTAAAACTTAACAAAATATTAAGGTTTTTTCTTAAACCTCAGTTCACTTACAGAGTAGCAGCACTCTTAGTTTTAGGGTAGAGTAGAACAACTCAATCTGCGTTGGGTATTTAACCCCTATTTTGAGGAATTGATTAAAGACATAATGGTGCGGAAATTTAGCGCTCTTTTATCAAGGGCGACCATAACAGCTTCCATTCGCCCTTTAACTTCTAACTTGTGATAGATACGCTCCAGATGATTACTGACCGTTTTGGGACTTAGTTGCAAGCAAACAGCAATTTTCTCATTGGCCCGCCCCGCCGCTACCAATTGTAAAATTTCTATCTCTCGTTGACTTAAACCAGCCTGGGGCGCAGGACAATGGAGTAGTTGGGTGGCTCTCTTATATTGTTGCTGCAAAGTATCAGGTTGCTTTTCTGCTACCGCATAAATGGCGGCCTCTAATTCTTCAAGCTTGATAGAACTGGAAACGATACCTGCTATGCCAATTTCAGCCAGTTCTTCAAAGCACGGTAACTCTAAACGGAAGCAAATGATAATTATGGGTACTTCGCAATCTGTTGTACGAAGCATACGAGCGCAATTAAGGTCATCGCTGATGTTTGCCGTTGATATTATTATTACATCGGCAGCAACCGCTTTAACTATTGTAAAATCAGTACTTAAACTATCCTCAATAATTACGCTGGTAACATTCGACGCTTGGGTAAACTTCGCTAAAATGAGCGATAAGGCTTGTGTCCAGATAGGATGAGCAGTAAGCAAAGTTATTTTTAGATTTATCACGCTGAAGCTCTCTTTCTGGGTTCTTCGTTTCAGCTATAAAATCAAAAACCGAGGCTATATAAATAAGTTCGGTTTTGGACAAGAATGTTCAAAACTATAACCAAGTTTAGCATAAGTTTTTAGGTTATACAATTTTATCAAACATTGTATAATAAATTCAGAAACTGTCAGATAGAGAGATTATACAAATAGATTTTAGGAAATTGGATTAACCGTGTGCGTCTATAATGCGCCAGCCACCAATCTTCCAACCATCGGGAGTTTTTAGCAATAAGTGGCGGCTTAACACTCCTCCGTCATCAGAAACTACTTCAGCGCGGTCTCCATCTATCTTAAACTCATCAAAGCGGAGTATTGGTTTATGGCCTACTCCCTGATGACGACCACCCATGAAGCTCCCATTAGTGAGAAGAGCCTTCAATTCATCATCCTTTATCTTACGTCCTTCAGCCCTGGCTTTAGCTTCTAGTTGCTCATAGCTTTCAACACCTTGTTTCCACTGCCCATAGTAAGCCAGCTTATAATCCAGAAAGCCGTTACCAATAACAAGATTAGGATGACTGGCTCTAAAACGAGCCATAAAGTCGGCATGGATTTTAGCCAGTGAAACCTGAAAATCGTTCACGTAAACATCGGCAAATCTGGATAAATCAAAGTCATGGGCAGTCTGTCCTTCTAGCTCTTTCGATGCTTGAATGACTTGCTTCAAGGCCGCTACTTCATTTTGGTCAAGCTGACCAGACACGCGCAACTGTGGGTAGCCTGTCACCTCGCCCACCGCAACGGGAGGCTGTTTGACCATAAATGCTATCAGCCCTAATGTTAGGACTAATAAACCTGTAGTTACTAAATTTCTTACTAAATCTCATTCGGTATCTCCTAACTCAATTTATGAGGCGAAGCTTAACAGAAATTGCCCGTTTATACAAAATTTAATCATATGGCCTTTCCCGCCGAAAAGCAGGAACCTTCCCATACGTCTTTCGACAAACTGATGAGAAGCATTATATAGAAAGACCTGGATTAAGCTTGGTTTTTGATTAGGCTAAAACAAATGAAACATTTTGCCGGGCCGGATGGTCATACAAGCAGGCTTTTAGTTTTTAAAAGCAGTATAATACTTCAGGAATAGCGCTTACCTCTACCATCTATCATAAACTTAGCAAAATATTCGAGAAATGGCGAAGAAGATACACATAGAACGGAGCGGTTATGCAAGGAGTACAGCAAGGTTCGGTCGGGCGACCCCCGGCAAGGGCGGCGGCGTTGCCTCACCTCAAGCCTTCAGAAGGAATAAAAAGGCAAAGTAATTTTCGGCTGGCGGCGGGCTGGTTGCTGCTGGTGTTTTGGACAGTGTCGGTAATATCGCTCGATTGGGATGCCGATTGGCACACGCGGGTGGGCCGGGACGGTTTTTGGACACCGCCACATCTGGTCTTTTATGGCACGATTGCGGCGGCAGGTATCGTCTGCCTGGGCGTAGTGCTGATGGAAACTCTCCTGTACTACCGCCGCTATCCCGGCTTTACCAATGAAACCACTACCCCGGTATTGTGGGTTTTTCGCGGGCCAGTAGGCTTTATGCTGGCGGGGTTTGGCATGGTGGTCATGCTGAGTTCAGCCCCATTGGATGATTACTGGCATCGGATTTTTGGGGTAGATGTAAAGGTCTGGGCCCCTTTTCATGTAATGCTTTTAATCGGAATTATTATGGCAAGCCTGGGCATAGTCTATCTGTTCGCCTCGGAAGTAACCCGGCGCAGAAACTGGCAAACTGGCAAGAATGAAGCAGCGACCAGCCTGCCCGGAAAAATAATCGAGAATTTACGTGGGCTGGTGCAACCGGCGACGCTGGGCCTGACGCTGGCGATGCTGTTCTTTGTCACTCGCTATCTTTTCCTCATGGGGCCGGATACTGCCAGCCGGGGAACCCTGACCATCGGCGAACTACGGTTGCCTTCCTACTCGCTGATAATGATGTTTGTGCCAGTAGTGTTAGTGGCATTGGTAGTGGCGACTGGACGTATTGGGATTGCTACGTTTGCTGGGCTAATCTTTTTGCTGTTCCGGCAGGTGGATGCACCAATAATTCAATGGGGTATAGATTATCTGGTGACAGATCAGGGCCGCACCCTGCGATCTGGTGGCCTGAATCAGGTAACGTGGACATCCATCTACCCAATATTTATGCCGTTGGTAGGATTATTGATTGATGGCATTTACCTTTTGACCCAACGCTGGCGACAGGCCGGGAAAACTTCCCGCGAAATGCTGGTGGCGGTGGGCGCAGCGATGGCAGCGGGATTGGCGCTCTTTTTGCTGGACAAGCCCTGGGAGTTCACCAATCAGCTTATTCGGTCATTAATCGAAAAATCAGGAACACCTAACGCCAGCGCTGTCGCCGACGCGCAAATGTTCAGGCCGGATTATTGGGCTGCCGTGCCGCTGGCACTGGTATTGGCGGCGCTGGCGGGACTGGTCGGCTGGGCTTTTGGTACGTCACTTCGCTATACCGACCTCTAAAGGAGCGCAACATGTTTAATTATAGAAAACTAAAGAAAGCGTTTAGTCTGGTCGGTATAATGCTCCTGACGGCAATGGTCAGTTTGCTAACAATAGTCGGGTCAAGCTCGGCAGCACTGGCCCAAACCACGCCCACACCGGGAGCAAATACGACGGGAACGAGCAATCCGCCCGCCTGGATAAAAGATGTTCCGGCTTACGACAAATGGCAAAAGCTGGAAATAGACGATGCGGCGCTGGTAGCAATAGGTATCAGCCGCGCTCAATTTTACGTTGATGCCGGACTCAGTGCCGACCCAGTGGCGACGATTGCCGATTTTTATGTCACAAAGCTGGAAGCGGCGGGCTGGAAAGCCGAGCGCGTGCCGCTTCCGTCGCTGGAACTGGGCCAGCAAATTACCTTCACCAATGCCCAACTTCCGGGAGCGCAACTAATTGTGCTGGTCGCCAACAAAACGGTGCTGGCGCTTGCGCCGCAGTTCAAAACGCTCGGCGATAAAGTTCCCGACGGACAAAATCTAATCGCGATAGCTGCACCCCTGAGTCCAGTCGCAGCGCGTACAACGGCGGCTGCCAGAAATGGCACAGCCCAAAATACCGCCGCCGCTTCGCCAACCACTGCCGCCGCAAACGCCCAGGCGACTGCAACCGGGCCGCAAATATTGCCGCCAAAAGGTGTGACCTCAACCGAAGAACGAGTCGAAGCACCCAACTGGTTTCAGTATTTGCCAACCTACAGCAACTTGCAAAATCTGGAAATAGAAGACTCGGCTTTGCGGCTATTAGGAATTGGTCGTACCGAATACTACATCGCTACCGGGATTACCCCCGACTCAGTGACAAAAGTTGCGGAGTTTTACACTTCAAAGCTGAAGGCGCAGGGTTGGGCAAATCCGGCTAAAAGCGGACTTCCAACCGAGAATGTCGGACAGCAACTGGTCTACCGCGATGGGAAGCTGATTATTTTGATCGCAAGCAAAGCGGCGCTGGGGTTAGTGCCACAATTCAAAGCCCTGAACGAAAAAGTGCCGGAAGGTCAGACTATTGTCGCCCTTTTAGCGCCGGGCGATGCGCCGCCAAAATCAGGCACGCGCTGCAAAGCCGGGGTCGAATGTACGGTTGGGCCATACAAAGTGCTAATTACGTTCAGTACCAGCAGCTTCAATACCACCGATAAATTCGTAACCACGATTGAACGGCTGGATAAGCCGACTGGCGATTGGCAACTGACGGCGGAAGTCGCGCCCAGTACCAGTACCGAGGCCACGCCAGTAAAATTTAACGGCGATTTCGAGAAAGGCAACGCCGCCAAACGTTCGATAAACATGGATTTCCCCATCGCTGGTAACTGGTACGTTTACCTGACCATCAAAGATGCGGCAGGCGAATCGCGGCTGCTGATTCCAGTGAAGGTAGATTCGCCACCCGTAATGGACGAATGGCTGGCCTGGACGATTGGCCTCGCGCCGTTAATCGGGATAGTCGGGTTCGGGCTAGGGCAATGGCGGATGATAGTCCGCCGCAAACGAACCGAGCAGCAACAGACAGCCGAAGCCGAAGCTGAACGAGTGCCAGCCGAGGTATAACCAGGATTTTCGCTTGCCACCTAAAAGTAGTAGCAATTTCAATCGCTGTCTGGTGAAGTTCGCCCTGGAATGAATTCCGGGGCGAACTTTCATCGCGTACCATCTTCACGCTTAAATCCTTAGCTTGATGCGTATGGGGCGTATGCGATTCGCCCCTACGTTAAATTTTGGCTCAATATTTTTGCAACCTGCTGTAGGCAAAAGTCCTGATAACAATTAGGTGCTTCAGGCGGCGCTGTAAAATTTCAGGGAAATTTGTGAAGGGCAAACCTAAAGCTGGTTCTTCACAAATTTCTTGTATTAGACAAAACTGAGATAAAAACCAAATATTTCCTCATAGGTTCTTTATAACCTCTTCACGCCTTCCTCATAACGAACGAGTATAATAAAAACAGTTAGCAATACAGTAACGATTTGCACAATTCTAAATTAAATACGGTAGAAACCCAATTTCATCCTGGCTCAATCCTGGCTTCTACATCAGCAGGGCGCACTCAACAATTTTGTCAATTTTCAACAGTCTCATTGAAAGTTATTAAGTCCGAGCCTCAAAGTTTTAAGTGGGCCTGAGCCTGAGTTTTTTGGTAGACCAACTGCAAACTTGATTTAAGGTTGTAGTACAGTCAAGCATAAATATAGTCTATTCCCGCCAACAACCTAGTATTCGCTACAGCAGTGCCATTCAAAAACCCGGTTAACAGCCGGGCTTTTTGTTTTCCAAAAATTTAACCTGCCAATAACAAGCTGTTGAGCAACCGTTAAAACTCTCTTAACAACTTTTGAGTAGAGTGAGAAGGATGGACTGGACGCAGCGTGCCAGTTGACTTGTAGTGCTTCGTTGTGGAACAGACCAATTTAAATCGAGCAAAAGGAGTTTAACATTATGCGGTTTGTAGTTCTGGGCGATTTGCATTATTCGGTGTATAGCGACCCGATGCACGCTGCCGCCCGCGAACGGGTCTTTGAGGCGTTTTTCAAGCAGGTGGTAGCACTGGAAGCCGATCTGGTTTTTGCCATAGGCGATACCACCGATAACGGCTACCCGGAAGAATTTGAAGGCTTACACCAGTGCGCCCGACGCAACGGCTTGAGCTTTATCACGGTCAATGGCAACCACGATGTATTACAACTTACCAAACAAGAAGTAGCTTACTATACTGGCAATCGGTTTCCTTACTTCGCCCGCTATTTCAACCCGACCAGCGGGGCAAGCGATGTTACGGACAGCGAAGCGGCCCGGTTTTTAGTGCTGGATACGCCTAAAGAGCGCAATGCCAAAGACCATGGCGGGTTTGTCGGGGCGGAGCAACTGGCCTGGCTCGATAATCAGATTGCCGAGAGCCAGAACGAGCCTTTATTCGTTTTCGGACATCATCCCCTGACCCACGTGACGCGCTGGTCGAGTCTCCCGATGCTTTCGATAGATAATTCGGCTCAGGTACGACGAGTTTTCAAGCACAAGCGCCAGGGGGCGGCTTTCTATTTCTGCGGACACAATCACGCCAACAGCATTGCGCGGCGCGGGAACTGGCACTTTATTCAAAGCGCGGCACCGCTAAATAACGGCGATTTTCGGGTGGTAGATTTTATGCCAGAAGCCGTTACTTTACGCACCGTCCCGATTGAAGGCGGGCAAGATAGCTGGCGGTTGGGGCGCAAGGTAGCTCAGGCGATGGGCGATTTCCACAACTGGCCCTCTAAAGGCGGACGACGCGACCGGGAACTGGTGATTAAAATTCAAAGGCCCGCCGCCGGGCAACCCGCCGAACTAAATCCAAATTTCCCAGTGCCAAGTTTGTAAACCTGGCACTGCTGCTCATCTTTTTATACAGGTAAGATTTTGACTTGCCACTATAAAAGTAATAGCGATTTATGGTCTTTAAGAAATTAAACCCGTAAACAGCATAATCTTTGTAGGAGTTGGCGCTGCCCTCGAAAAGGTCTTGCCTGAGCAGAAATCGAGGGCGCAGCCCCTCCTACAAAGATTACCGATTAATTTGTTAAAGAGCATCAATCGCTACTACTAATGCAGAAATCCTGACAGGTTTGGTTAAATGGTAACAGGGTTTAGGGCGTTTTTTTGCGCTGGGAAAGCAAGCCGCCAATAAATATCGTAAGCAGCACCGCCGCCCCTAAACCTAATTGTTTTGGAGTCCGTTTCGTGCCAGTTTGAACTGTGGTAAGCCCGGTTTGGGTAGTCAGGGTTATTTGCCCGGCGGACGCTGTAGCGCTCATACTCGCCGATGTTGATATGGCAGGCGCAGGAACAGGTGCTTCCGGCGGGAAATTGTGCAAAGCCGCCGCCACTTCTGCCCCAAACAAAATAATCGCTCTATCTGCACAAATCCCGGTGTAACTGGCTTGCTCACTTTTCCTGCGATTGCTATATCAGTACTCATAAATTAATCCTCTTAAATCTATTTTTCAAAGCTTGAAGCAATAACATAAAATTCATCACTGGCACGCCAAAACTCTCAGCAGGTTTAATTCTGCCATATTCTAAGGCTGGAAATTACTGGCTTTATCTACATCGAAAAACCGGGGTTTTACCGCGCGCTGGTACACTTTAATAGTATACGCATATGAAAATTGTGTCAAGGTTGGTTGTTACAAAAACAGACCGAAGTGATCATATTAGACTATGTAACCACTTTCAGTTATTCAGGGTGCTCGTCAGTTTTTTGCATCGAGCTAAAGAGAACCCGACCATGAATGGTCGGGCTAAGAACGGGAAGCTCATTTATTTTTAGCCCGACTATAAATGGCTGACTCTTACCCACAATGCAGATTTGGGTTCAAATACCCGGACATGAATGTCCGGGCTAAGAAATAAACCAGCCTTTTTTAGCCCGGACATTCATGTTACTGTTGGCTTACCTGATATTCATAGGTAGACAG
>JBBQXW010000178.1:0-15073 GCA_038209275.1 Chloroflexia bacterium
GAAGTGCCGACCATCTTTTTAGGCTTGAACTACAGTGGCGCGGCTAATTTGCCCCAACTGGGCGGAAAAGCCGCCGATGGTTTTATGACGACGGCTGTAATGGCCTACCCGGACGAAACCGAGCCAGGGCTGGCCGAAATACGCACCTGGCTAAAAGAACAGGCCAATAGCCGGGCAACCAGCCCCACGCCCACACCCTTGAGCAGCAGTAGTGCCACGCAACTTACACCCCGATTTGTGCAGGGCTGGGTAACAATGAAAGTGCTGGCGGAAGGTATTCGGCTGGCGGCAATTACCAATCCAGGGCCGATAAACGGCGATAAAGTGAAAGCCGGGCTGGAAAGTATCACCCACTTTGAGACGGGCGGAATTACGCCAGCACTTAGCTTTGGCCCTAATAAGCACAAAGGAACCGATATAGCCCGAATTTACAAAATCGAAAATGGGCAGTGGAAGCCAATCAGTCCCTATCTTTCGCTGGCCTCGCTGGAATATCAGGATAGCTTGCCACCGACTCCCACCCCATTACCAGTATTGTCGCCTACTTCATCCCCTCCACCGAGAGCGGCTACTCCCCGGCGCTAATTGCTGCATCTTACCTATATCGGAACTCGGCCATAAAAGCCGAGCTAAAAACAGCGGATTTATTTCTTAGCCCGGTCATTCATGCAAGGCGGTTGCAAAGTCGGTTTTCCCCTGTAGGAGGGGGCTGCGCCCTCGATTGGTGAGGCCAGGGCAAATCCATTGGCGGAGCAATGTCCTACAAATGGCGACTTTGCAACTGCCCTGGTCATTCATGGCCGGGAGTCGGCGCTGGTTGCCCATTAGTGTTATAATAAAAACAGAACAAATAGACTACAATCACAGGAGTGTTAAAAAGCAATGGCCTTTTACAGCTACATTCCTAAATCACCGCTATCGGCCTTCGTCAATCAATTCTGGCTGTGCGAAGGCGACACGCCACCGCACCAAAAAGAGCGGATTTTGCCGGATGGCTCGATTGAGCTACTCATCAATCTGCGCGAAGACAGGCTTAACATATACAACCGAGATAATCCTGAACAGTGTCAGAATTTTCGGGGCGCTTTGATTGCCGGAGTACATTCCGAGTTTTTCGTGATAGATACCGCCAGCCAGGAGTTTATTATGGGCGTGCATTTTAAGCCGGGCGGCGCTTTCCCTTTTTTCAAGCTACCTTCCTGTGAATTGCGCGATGTTCATGTATCGCTGGATAATTTATGGAGAGCAGCGGCGGATGAAGTACGCGAACAGTTACTCGAAGCCGAAACGCCCCAGGCCAAATTTCAGATTCTCGAACAGGCGCTAATGGCCCAGACCACCCAACCCCTGACGCGCCACCCTGCTGTGACCTTCGCGCTTCGAGAGTTTCACAAAATGCCGCCCAAACGCACTGTTTCGGAAGTATCCGAACAAATCGGCCTGAGTTCGCGGCGGTTCATTCAAATTTTCAACGAAGAAGTGGGTTTAACTCCCAAACTTTTTTGGCGCATCCGGCGCTTTCAACAGGTACTGCGCCTGATTAGAAGAAGCAGCAAAGAACTACCGCTTGATTGGGCCGATATTGCCTTGAATTGTGGCTATTTCGACCAGGCTCATTTTATTCACGATTTTCAGGCTTTTTCCGGCCTCAACCCAACTACCTACTTTACCCAGCAAACCGAACACGTTAATCATGTGCCGCTCCCCGATTAAAATCAGGACTTTCGCTTGCCAACCTAAAAGTAGTAGGGATTTGCCCGATTGGGCAAATCCCTACTACCAGAGCGAAATTCTTGAAAAATTTAGCGGGAGCGCCGTCGCCGTCGGGAATGTGAACTGGAACTGCGCCGCCTTACTAAACGGTCATTATTATGCTCCCAGAATGAGGCGTGGCGTTGCGGATGGCGCGAAAAGCGCCGCTTCACATCGGTGCTGACGACATCCAAAATAGTATGAATAGCGTCGCTAACAATCATGCCCAGAATAAACATGAGAAAGTAGAGGCCCAAAATAGGCCACCAGTCGAAAATAGCTTCTCGCGCTACCATCTGGACGCTACTGCCTAATAGCCAGATTAGCAGCACAGGAAACCAGAAAAGGTAAATAATGCGTAGCAAAGTACTGATAACCGGGAAATGGGAAAAATAGGAGCGGTGCGCCAGCGCTTTCTGGTAGGGCCACCAGATAATGCGTAACGGCCCCCAGCTACGATAGCCCACCGAGTCCAAATCCAGGTCGGGGTTCATAAAAAAGGTGGCGAAGCAATAGCCCACCCCAAAAACAGCCGCCTGTATCGGCGACCAGTGGGCGAAAGCCACCGAACCTATCGTCAGGGGCAGACAAACATAAGTATTAATCGCTCGGTGGGTACGACCCATCGGCATAGCAGTTTCATTCCTTCTACTTTATTCAGTTTATAAATCACAGACCAGTTTGTTCAAGCTACTATATCACAATTAGCACATCTTTGCTACAATCAACATCAACAAGGGTGAGCGTCAATTTTTTGCGCTAGGTCAAGCCATCAACAAGGAGTGCCGAAAACAGTAGAGGTAGGGGCGAATCGCATACGCCCTGTGGCCTTGCGTCAGGTCAAACGGGCGTATGCGATTCGCCCCTACGCAATTTACCTCTACCAATTTAGGCACTCCCCATAATAAATTATTGGGAGGTTTGAATATGACTGCCTATGTCTCGCTGTTTCGGGCTATCAATGTGGGAGGTCGGAACGCAGTAAAAATGAGTATACTTAAAGAGATGCACGAAGCACTGGGCTTTAAGAATGTTTCAACTTATTTGCAAACTGGCAATGTGATATTTGAAAGCGATAGCAGCGACGCGGCTGAACTTGCCAGGCAAATCGGTGAAGAGTTTGAAAAGAAATTTGGCTTTTACACCGAAGTAATGGTGCGGAGTGCGGCGGAACTGAAAGAAATGTTCAACCAGAACCCGTTTCGAGACAACCCGGAAAAAGAGACAAAATGGATACTGGTTATGTTTTTCTCGGCTGGCCCGGATAATGAGGCGAAACAAGCCTTGTTAAGCACTTTTATCGGGCCGGAAGAAATTGTCATAGTAGGTCAGGAAGCCTATATTTATTTTCCAATTGGAATTGGAACTTCAAAACTTTCAACGGCTTTCATTGAAAAAAAGCTGAAAGTAGCAGGCACAGGCCGCAACTGGAATACTGTCACAAAACTACTTGAGGCTACTAAGGCTATCGAGTAAACGGCGCAGGGTCTACCACTTGACTCTTGTAGCGTATTTCGTAATGGACGTGCGGGCCGGTAGAGTAGCCAGTATTGCCCGAAAGGGCAATCACATCGCCCGCCTGCACCGCCTGACCCGGTACAACCAGCAACCGTGAGTTGTGACCGTAGATGGTTACAAAACCGCCGGGATGTTCGATATAGACTACTTTGCCATAACCACTGCGTTGCTCCCCGGCATATTCGACTACGCCACTGGCGGTAGCGCGCACCTGCGTTCCTTCGATTACCCCAATATCAAGGCCGGTATGGAATTCCCAACCCGCCGGAACATTAAAGCCACTGGTGCTTATCCCCGGCAACTTCAGGTCAGGGCCGCTCGGCGTAGTAGTGATAGTCGGCGAAACGGTGCGAGTAGCCGTAATCGTTGGGGTCGCGCTTGGGCTGACGGTTGGCGTAGTTATCGCTGTGGTCGGGTTTGCAGTCGAGCTGATGGTTGGCGAAGCAGCAATTTTGGTTGGCGCGGCTGTAACGGTAAGGGTGGGCGTGATAGTTGTAGTTGCCGTCGGCGAAGGGCTGGCATCAACCGTAGCCGGATTAATCACCGTTGGGGTGGGGTTAATCCCTTTCGCTACTTTAGGCCCATCGAAGGGAGTAGGGGTAGGAGTAGCATCGCCGCCCTTGCCCGTTTTTTGATTATTATTGTCAGTCAAAGTCGTGTTGTTGCCGCCTACGGTTTTAGGCACGCTGGCAAAAATAGCCGGACGCGGGCCAAAGGGCGAAGTAATCGCGCCATTGACCGGCCAGCCTTTGGGTGCATAGCTCGATGCGGCCAGTTTTTCGGCTTCTGGCCCGGCAATCGCCCCGCTAATACCTGGCCCATCATTACTGTTATTAACGACGCTGTTGCTATTGTTAAGGCTATTGTTATTTTGAGCCACACTCAGGGCGGCGGTTTCGAGTCGGTTGTAGCGCTGCAACAACGTTTGCAAATCGTTGCTTAACTGGCTCAAATCCTGCGAAAGCAAAATTAGCTGCGCGCTCATGGTTTGCTGACTGGCTGGATTTTCGCTTTCCGAGACCCTCGTAAAGTGCTGTTCGAGCGCCAACGGCGTAGGACTTGGAATTGGGGCGGCTACCGTAGAAGGTGGTATAGAACCAGTTGAGGCGGGTGCTGTAGTAGTGCTTATTCCGATTGAAGTTGAAGGAGCAAGGGTAGTTCCCGCCGCCGAGGTATCAAAATTGGGCGCTGGCACATTCAGGTTTTTCTCTAGCCGGGCGGCGTATTCCTTAAGCTTATCTACCATCGAACGCAAATCGGTCAAGTTCTGGCGCATGGCATCCAGCCCGCCTTGATATAAGTCAGCACTAGCCGAATCGCCCGTCGTAGTGGTTGAATTAGCCAGACTGCCCGCTCCGGCACGCTGTGCCAGGGCGCGGGCCTGGTCTTGTTGGGACTGTAGAACTTTTTGAATCCGCTCTATTTCGCTTTTCTGCCCCTCGATAGTGCTTGCCAGGTCGGTGCGCTGGCTCGTCGAAACAGTGGCTTGCCTATTGCGCTCGGAAATATCCTGATTACGCTGGCGCTTCAAGGTCGTCAGTTCGCGGTTTAAGTTCTGGTCATTAAAATATAAAGTCAGGCTGACCGAAAGAGTTGCAAGCAACAGCACTACCAGCACCGCCGGAGTCCATTTTTTCATCTATTCCCTACTTAACTAAACCAGATTAAAATTGCGCTTAATACTACCAGACTATTGTAGCAGATTTTGGGAAAAAGATATAAAGCAAAGGCTAAATTTGTGTAAAGAATTTGCAAGACCATAAAACAACTAAAGCGCAGTAGCGCGGGCGGCGGCGGCGGCGGCCCAGGGGTCAATTACCCCGTGTCCCTGCTGGTCGGGCGCGACTTCCGGCAGATAGCGGGCCGTCCGCATAATCAAATCCTTTAGCCCTGCCGGAGTCAGGCTGGGATTGGCCTGCAACATCTGAGCCGCTACCGAACTAACGATAGGGGCGGCAAACGAAGTGCCATCTACATGTTGATAGTGACGGGTAATCAGCTTTTGGGCCTGCCACGCCTGCCGCAAAGCCGGACGCAGCCCTTCGGCTGACCAATCATCAAGTTCCGGCGGCAGATTGATATGTTGAGTTATTTCCGGGTCGGTCAATAGGGTCGGCAAATCTTCGTTGGTAGCAGAAAGCAAGCGTTCCAGGGCCAATGCCTCCCGCGCTACCTGACTTTGCGGCAGCACCGGAGCCGCCAGGCACAAACTCGGCGCGACCAGTTCCGGCTTCCATACGCCACCCCAGGTTTGCCCGTAGTTCGAGTGCCATAACTCGCTGGTGGTGCGGTCTAGCGTATTTTTATCGTCCAGACCGCCCACTGTCACCGCGCTTGGCGCACTGGCGGGCGGCACCAACCAGCGCTTACCACCGTTGCCCGCTGCACAAACTACTAATATTCCCTGCGATACCAGCGTCTCAACCATTAAGTCCACCGGGTTATGCGAATAATTGCAGGGGTGGTCGCCGCCTAGCGAAACATTTACGATTTGCACGCCATAGCGCCGCCCGTGTTGCACCAGCCAGGCCAGTCCCCGCCCAATCCCTTCCTCGTTGATACGCCCTTCCGGGTCGCTCACTTTTATCAGTACCACTTCTGCGCCGGGAGCCAGCCCTCGATACAGACAATTCGAGAGGCTGCCGTTACCGCAGGCTACTACTGAAGTCATCATGCCATGCCAGCTTAAAACTCCGGCTTCTTCGACTTCCGGCAATTCGCGAATGTCTTCGGTTGAAGCATCTACGTATAATTTGATGCGCCCCGCCAGGTCGGGGTGGGCGGCAAAGCCGGAGTCGAGAAAAGCAATCGTTACGCCGCTGCCATCGAAATTGCTATCCTCGCCCAACCGCAAGCCAACCGGCAAAATACCATAGAGCGGGGTCGCAAGTGGAGTTTCCTCCGAATTATTTTTCCGCGCCAGCAAAATATCGAGTGCTTCTTGCACACAACTGGGGCAAGCTCCCATCTCGGCGTTCCACCAACCAAACTGGCTTTGAATATACTGTACTATCGCCGGTTCTATATCAGTTGGCCCGGCAAATTGTCCCGGCAGAACGGGTTTCTGGCACAAAGGACAAAGTGGCCTCTCCGTCTGCATTACTACCTTAGACATTAAAATAATTCTCCCAAGTATTTAATAATTACTATGATATTATACCACGCCTACGCCGATGCTCTGATTCTATCAAGCTGTTCCCTCGTCATGCTGAGGAACGAAGCATCTCTGGTTGCCAGAGTGAAGTGCCTGGTGTAGCTCGGAGACCCTTCCTGCATCAAGGTGACAAACCCGGCAGGATGAATAATTACAAAACTGGAAAAGCCTGGGGTAAATTCTGGAACATTTTCCTCAAAGCTTGTTATAATAGCCCCATGATTATTGATGTTCATACCCATATCTTTGCGCCGGAAATAATCGCACGGCGAGATAAATATAGCAAAATGGATGCCCGCTTTGCCGAGTGTTATAGTTCGCCCAAAGCGCGAATGATTGAGGCCGAGCAACTGATTGAGGCGCTGGACGCGGCGGGAATAGCGTGGGCAGTGGTGATGGGTTATGCTTTCGCGGATGGCGCACTTTGCCAGCTTTCAAACGATTATATAATCGAGGCGGTGCGGCGTTATCCAGCGCGCTTGCTGGGATTGGCGGCGGTACAGCCGCTAGATGGCGACCAGGCAGTGTACGAAATGGAGCGTTGCTTTGCGGCAGGACTGGTCGGGCTGGGCGAAATTACGCCGGACGGACAGCACTTTGACGTGACCGACCGGGCAACAATGGCGACAGTGGCGGAAGCGTTGGTCACGTTTGACCGTCCGATGTTGCTGCACGCCAGCGAGCCAGTAGGCCACCTGTACGGCGGCAAAGGCCAGACCACGCCGGAGAGAATTTTGCGGCTGGCCCAAAATTTCCCCGAACTGAAACTAATCGCGGCGCACTGGGGCGGCGGCTTGCCCTTTTACGAACTGATGCCGGAGGTACGAGCCAGCCTCGCCAACGTCTATTACGATACGGCAGCAACGACCTATCTCTATCGCTTTGAGGTTTTCCGAACGGCGCTGGCGGCTTGTGGCCCGGAAAAAATTCTGTTTGCCAGCGATTACCCGGTACTTGGCCCGGCCCGTTTGCTGAACCGCATCCGCCAGGAAGCCAATCTAACGCCACCCGAACTCGAAGCGATTTTGGGCGGGAACGCCGCCCAACTTTTTGGCCTGAACCCAACAGAACAAATAGACACAGGAATCAAAGAAAAAGCATGATTGCAGCAATACGCGGGAAGCTTGAACATAGCGGCCTGGATAGTGTAGTGGTAGAGGTAGGCGGGGTCAGCCTGCGCCTTTTCGTGCCGGTAGCTTTGCTAAACGAAATCGGCGAGATTGGCAGCGAAATAAAGCTGTATACCCATTTGTACGTGCGCGAAGACCAGCTTTCGCTCTACGGTTTCAAGAGCCAGGAACAGCTAGATTTATTCGATTTACTAATCGGGGTGGCCGGGGTAGGGCCGAAGGCGGCCCTGAGTATGTTGAGCGCCGCCGAGGTAGAGACCATACATCTGGCGATAGCTCAGGGAAACGTAGATTTCCTGAAAAAAGTGCCGGGCATCGGGGCAAAAACCGCCAGCCGGATTATTCTCGAACTAAAGGGCAAGCTGGTAGAAGTTGGTGGCCCGGCTAAAGCGGTAGCGCTGGCGGCGGGTGGCGATGCCAAAAATAATCTGGCGGCGCTGGAACGGATGCAGCTAATCGAAGCCCTTTCCAACCTGGGCTACACTCCGGCAGAAGTACAAGCCGCATTGGGCGCATTGCCGCAAGACCGCCAGCTTAGTCTGGAAGAGCAGGTGCTAGAAGCATTGCGTTACCTGGGACAGTAAAAGCTGTGGTAAAATAAAGCTGGTGAAATTAAGAAACGTGTTAAATCACCAGGAATTGCGCTTGTGGCAAAGCGATTACAGCCAGTGGCCCGATTGGGCAAATCACTACTACTTTTAATGAAAGGGCAAGCGAAAGTCCTGGTCGCTAGAAAGTGCTTTGTAATTATGGACAGAAGATTATTTGGGGTACTGGCAGGAGTCGAAGTATTGGTTTTCGGCTTGCTGGAAGGCAGTATGGTTACGCTGGGTCTGGTAGTCGCTCCGGCCCTTTTCAAAACAGTTGAATCGCGGGATTTGGCGGGCCGGGCTTTTGGCAATATTTTGGGGGTGTGGTTCTGGGTTGGGCTGGTCTGCACCCTGCTACTGGTAGTGACGGGCGCGGTAGCCCTGATTAAAGTAAAACCGCTGAACCGCTGGCTACTCGCCCGTCTGGTGGTGCTACTGCCCATGACTGGCCTCATCATTGGCTTCGGTCTGGTACTGAGCCGGATAAACACCATTCAAGCCAGCCTGACCAAACCAATTGAGCAATACGCCACCGATGTGAACCCGCGCCTCGAATTTGACCAGCTTCACAAACTCTCTACTAATTTACTCAGCTTCGATTTAGTGCTTGGTCTGGTCTGGTTGCTAATCTCGATTGTGGCACTGGTCAGGTCAGGAAACAAACCCACCCTTGCGCCAATCGAACATCCAGAGCGGATTCCGGCGGCGGTATAACTTAATATTTGGTTTAGTCTACGGGATAAATATTGCCAGCATCGTTTTCTGGCACGCCGTCATTCGGGCGGGCCGGCTTGCCAACTGGGTCTATCACGCCATCTTCGGTGATAATCGGCTCAAGAGCCTGAGCCGTACCAACTGGCTCAATATTATTACGTTCGTCCGCTTCTTGCATCGGGGCGGGCGTTACCTTATGCTCGTGTTGATGGGTCGGTTTTTCTTTATGAGCCGCGCGGCTGGTAGCCTTCTTGTCGCTAGTTTTTGCTTCGCTTTGTTTGCCTCTCGCTCTGGTAGCCATAGTTGCTGCTCCTTTCGTCGCACCGTTAAAAGTTTGACATATTCAAACCCTTATAATACTGTTAAGCATAAAAAGGGCCACAAACAAACGTTTGACGATTCTTTCCTACAGAAGTACAATTGTGGTGTTCTCCCTCCTACGGGAACAAAAAAATTAGCCCGGCGGGTACGCTACTACCCGTCGGGCTTTCACTTTGCTGGCTCTGTAGAGCTATAGTTAAATTAAAGGAGTAAAAAATAAAATGAAAGTTGAAACAAATAGCAACGGCACGCAGCCGGAATTAAAAACCACCGTAGTCGGGCAGGCGCAAGGCGAAGTTGAGGCGCATCCGGCCTTTGGCAAGCTGGGCGAAGGTCGCACCGTTCCCTCGAAGCAACTCGATAGCTTTGAAAATCCCGCGCCGGATATAGATTACACTATTACACTGGATATACCAGAATTTACCTGCCTATGCCCTATCAGCCACCAGCCCGATTTTGCCCGCTTTACGATTGAGTACAAGCCCGACCAGCGTTGCGTCGAGACCAAAAGCTTGAAGTTGTACATGTGGAGCTTCCGCAACGAAGGGGCATTCCACGAAGCGGTAACTAACCAGATTTTGCGCGATTTAGTGGCGGTGCTAGACCCAAAATGGATTAAAATAACTGGCATCTTTAATGCGCGGGGCGGCATCACCCCCACCATTGTAGCCGAGCGTACCAAAAGCTAAATTCAATACCGTTCAAATAAGGGCAAAATAAGGGCCATAACCTTTCGGCTGGTTGCAATTCGGGCGAGTAGGGCGTTTGAGAGCATCCAAATCATCATTTTCGGGTAGCTTTGCGGCGGGCCAACCACAGACCCAACCCTGCTACTAGCATCAATCCTCCAAAAAGTAGCAATCCCGGTAGCAACAGGCTTCCACTATCTGGCGATGAAGCGCCGCCCTGCCCAGCACTCGGCACACCGCCGGGAGTATTCGCACCTCTTTGCCCGGCCGCCCCGGCCTGATTATTCTGCCCGCTCTGAGCGCCTGCTCCTTCTACAAAAACGGCGGTAGTACGGGGCGGAATAGAAAAAGTGTTGGTAGCGGCATCGTATTTGGCGGTTTTAACTACCGAGTCGGATGTGTTGGACTGAACCGGGTGCAACGCAAACTTTCCACCGTTCAAAGCATTATCGCTAAAATTTTGGGCCTGCGTGGTAGCGTTAAACAGTACGACGGCGCGGCGATACTGCGGGTCAAGCTTGCTATCCTGGTCGCCAATGGTCATCACGATAAGGCCAGGAGTCTGGTTTGCGCCGTTATTCAGGAATTTCACCACCGATTTAATCTGGTCACCGGTTTCCAGGCGGAAAAGTTTGGAGCTTTTGCGGATTTGCAACATCTCGCGCAATGGTTATATTCACTGTGAGTAACGCCCCGCCCGGCACTCATGCGCTGCACCTCACCCGGCACAATTACCGAACCGTTGCCCAGGCTATCCTTATGTTCTAGACCGCCTTCCAGCACATAACTGATTATTTCCATGTCTGTATGGGGATGGGTCGGAAACCCCTGCCCTGGTTTAACCCGGTCTTCGTTTATTACCACTAAATCGCTAAACCCCAGGTATTTTGGATCGTAATAACGGGCAAAGGAGAAGGTATGATAGGTATTAAGCCAGCCATAGTTGTAATGCCCGCGTTCTTTAGCCTTACGCCGCGTAATCATATTTTTGTTAACCCCTTTTTATTCTACTTTGCTAACTCTTTGTTCCTTAGTTACTTTGGGCGGTGCGCCCTCAACCCACGATTTTACACCTTTGGCTTCAGACTCTGTAGCAGATGCAGCTTTGGACTTTCTCGTTCTGACCACCAATTTATTTTCGTGGTTATGGTTGCCATGTACACTACGCAAAAGCAACAGTTCTAAATCTAGTTCATGTTGCACCCGTCTTAGTACGACATCGTTAATGATGTTGTCATTACGCAGTTTTATCACCGCCACTACTTCGGCCTCTAATAACTCTTCTTCCAGATGTTCGTAGGTCATAAAATGTCGTTCAGTTTCGCCATCGGTTTTACCATCGTAACGATCTGAAAACCGCACAACCCGCTGCTCATACTGTGTTCGGAGTTTTTCCACTATTTGTAAAGTAGCTCCTTCTTCAGTACAAATCTCCTGCAATCTGTCTCGTGCTGCCTGGGCTGCCTTCAACCGGGCTTTGTTTTCTTCGCGCTCCGCGTTGCCATCATCTACCACTTTGAGCCATTTTACTAAAAATGGCAAGCTCAAACCCTGTAAAACCAGGGTTGCCAGGATAACTGAAAAAGTTAAGAAAATAATCAGGTTACGGTAAGGGAAAGGTTGACCATTTTGACTGGTAAGAGGCAAGGCCAGCGCCGCCGCCAGCGAAACTACTCCTCGCATCCCGGTCCAGGCCACCACTACCACCTGTTGCCAGGGCGGAAAGGGGTCACGGGCGCGCACCTTTTTGGACAAGCGCGGCAGGTACGTACTAGGGAAAACCCATAGTATCCGCACAATTATTACCGTCAGGCAAATCGCTGCCGCATACCCTAGCAGGGTTAAGGCTGATTCCTGGGTTAAACTTTCTACAATAAAGGGCCATTGTAATCCGATCAAGATAAAAATAAAACCGTTGAGCAAAAAAACGGCAATGTCCCAGACCGGCGTAGATTGCAACCGTAATTCGGCGGTGGCTGAGTTAAAGCGGGGCTGCGCGTAAAAGAAGCCCAACCCGACTACCGCCAGCACGCTAGATACCCCGGCAGTGTCCGCCAACAGATAGGCGATGTAGCTGGATAAAAAGGTGCTGATGATATAAACCGGCACATCTTTGACCAGCCGCCGGAGAATTGGAGTAATTGCGAAGCCCACAGCCAGCCCGATGGCAATACCTCCCACACTTGACAACACAAATTTCCCACCCGCCTCAAGCCAGGAAAATGAGTCACTTAGCACTGCCCCAATCGCGATCCGATAGGCTACGAGCGCGGTTGCATCGTTGAGCAAACTTTCGCCCTCCAAAACTGTAAGCATCCGGCGAGGTAAACCTAAACGCTGTGCTACAGCTCCGGCGGCAACGGTGTCAGGCGGCGCCACAATTGCCCCCAGCACAAAGGCGACTGACCAGGGTAAGCCTTCAATTACCGTATGTGCAATTACCGCCACGGCAGTCATCGTCGCTAACACCAATCCAATCGCCAGCAAACTTATCGAACGCAAATTGGCCTTAAAATCGCGGGTGGGCATGTAATAAGCGGCTAGTAGAATGATGGGGGGCAAAAACAAGAAAAAAACTGTATCCGGTGCCAGTTGAAACCGGGGCAATCCCGGTACGAAGCCGATGCCCAACCCAGCCACTACCAGTAAAATTGGGTAAGGCACTTTTATCCGGCGAGCTAAGGCAATCAAGCCGACCATCACCACCAGTAAAATTATTATTATACGGGTCTCTTCCAATGTGCCTCTCCAGCCAAGCCTGTTTAATGCTATAAAAATCAGAAGAATGAGGCGCAAAAGGTACAGAATCAGGCCAGAACCTGTTTCACAACCCAAACAAGTGATTCAGGGCAGATTACTGGGACATCTGCTCAAATCCGATTGCACTGTTCGAGTTATTATGAAACAAGTTCTTAACTGCCTTTTGCTTACGCCTTTTTGTAATGCTTAATCGCCGCCTCAATCAAACCTGCCACCTGACGAGGGTGGGAAATGAGCGAAACGTGGCTCGAATTTACCTCAATGGTAGCTGCTCCGCTCCGTTTTGCCATGAAGCGTTCCAAATCGGGATTGATTGACCTGTCATTTTTTGAAACCAGAAACCACGAAGGCAGTTCTTGCCAGGCGGCCGCCTGGACTTTTGTGGCAAAGCACTCAAACACAATTGGTCTCTGGGTAACCGCCAGCACTCGTGCCTGACTTAGCTTAATGTCCTGACAGAACACTTGTGGAAAGTTGGCTGGGTCAAGCCAGATAAAGCCGTCTCGATAGGATGGAACGATATATTGATTGGCGGGTGGGGCCGGAAAGCGACCAGCCAGGTCAAGAATACTTTCGCCTTTTAGCGGAGCAAAGGCCGTAGCGAAAACCAGACCAATCACATTTTTTGCCCCACTGGCTGCCTCGCTCATAACTGACCCGGCGTAAGAGTGTCCCGCCACCACGGTTGGGCCAGCGAAGGCGGCGGAAGCCAGGGCTTGCCGGGTAACTGCCACATCGTCCGCCAGTGAGGTTAGCGGCAGCTCGACGGCCAGTACATTGTGGCCCTCTTTTTGCAACAGACCGATCACCGCGTTCCAACTGGAAGCGTTGGCGTAAGCCCCGTGCAACAGCATTACGTTAAACCCGGAGGGTTTGCGCGCCGACGAAGTATCGTCATCAAGGCCTTCATCTTCGGCCAGGGCCAGGGTTTGCGGAGCGGCTACCGCCAGACCGCCAAGTGCGGCAGCCATCCCAAGCTGCTTAACCAGACGGCGGCGGGTCATAGCGGTTTTAACGCCGGACGGTTGTTTCTCCTCTCCCAGAGTTGGGAATGAGGCTTGATTATCCAAAAGCATAATTAGTCTCCTTTCACATTTTTACTAACCAACAAATCAGCTTTAACTCGTCTCACGTTTTCTGCTTATTGCGCCAACCAGGGTAATATTTGCGTAACACGCGGCTGACGTGCGCCGGATGATAGGAAACGCCAAAAACCTCCTTAAAAACAGCAGCAATCCGCCTGGTAGTCCAGTGGTTATCCTCAAAGCCGAAGGCTTCCGCCCCACGCGCAAGCAGGGCCGGAAGCTGACCAATTTGCTCCTCAGTGAGTGCAGGGTGGCGACCCGGTGCAGGGTGACGACGCAGGCTCTCCACGCTCTCGCTTTGATGGACACGAGTGAGCCATTGACTGACCGCACCCTGGGTGACTCCCACCGCCTCGGCAATCTGACGTTGCGACCAGCCTTGTTGGTGGAGTTCCCAGGCCCGTAGTCGCCGTTCTTCACGCCAATTACTTACCGGAGAGGTTGGTTCGT
Organism: Chloroflexia bacterium; assembly: GCA_038209275.1. GTDB lineage: Bacteria > Chloroflexota > Chloroflexia > Chloroheliales > Chloroheliaceae > L227-5C. The sequence continues at coordinate 14,164 of JBBQXW010000178.1, forward strand.
CTGGCATCTCACATACTTCCTACAGAACCTTTACTGATTGGCAAATTGCTATAGCAGGGCTTGCTAAAACAAGTATAGGCGGTCGGAAACAACAAGTCAGCCGACATTAGCTTACACTTCACCTGCCATCTCAGTTCGCAGTGGATTTCTGCAAATGCTTCCCATAGTAAGGTTTCTCTACGCTTCGTTTCCTTTGCCCACGTTTCACCAAACATCCCAGGCACTGGTTATATATAATGGGAGGTGTAATGGAAGGTGAGGTGGGAACTGGTGGCTAGTGCTTTCTTCACAATAGCCTTTTATACTTTGAAGGGGTTTGATCAAAAATTTATTGTTAGTGAAGCAAGAGAAAAATATGCAATCAGCTACAATCGGTGAAGTTCTTTCGGTTAATGTTGGGCTACCCCGCACCGTTGAATGGAAAGGCTATTCAGTTTCTACCGGGATATTCAAAGAGCCAGTAGAGGGGCGCGTTAAAGTAGACAAACTTAACTTTGAGGGCGACCAGCAAGCCGACTTATCGGTTCACGGCGGGCCGGATAAGGCCATTTACGTTTGAACCATAAATTTTAAGCAATAAAAGGAGTGTAACCGAAGATGGAACAAATTGTAGTGGCACTGGCTGCCTTTACCTCCACTATTTTAGGTGGCTTGCTTACATTGCGCTTCAAAAATCGGGTATCTCTTTTGATGGGTTTTACAGGTGGTGTGCTGCTAGGAGTGGCCGCCCTTGAGATTTTGCCGGAAATTATGGAGCTACAGGAACAAGGTCATTTTGCAGCCATCGAGCCAATGATCGCTCTGGTAGTAGGTTTTCTTCTTTTTCATACTCTCGAAAAACTTGTATTGATCCATTCTTGTAACGAGAAAAACTACGCGGAGCATAAGCACCCAAAGGTAGGAATACTTT
>JBBQXW010000179.1:0-14959 GCA_038209275.1 Chloroflexia bacterium
GTATTCGCCCTGTCGACAGCGGAGTTACTTTCCGCTTTAGAGTGCGCTTTGATAATTTGAGCGAGGCTGAGGTTGGCGCACTGGCAACCGCTTTGTTCTTGCCCGAAGGGTTGGCGCATAAACTGGGAATGGGTAAGCCGCGCGGTCTGGGTTCGGTAAGGATTAAGGGAGAGCTTACCCTGATAGAGCGAGGCGAACGCTATAGCGCTCTTTTTACTGAGGACGGCGATAATTGGCATACCGGGCAAGTCGAAGCGGAAGCAACAAATGTAACAGAGTATCAGCGAGAATTTGCTAAATGGCTGCTGGAGCGAGAAGATGTTACGGCTGAAAGTATCTGGCAGGATAAGCGATTGAGTGAACTTAAATTTATGCTCAACTATAGCGACTGGTCGCCACAAATGCAGGAGCGTACCCGCTATATGGAGATTGAGCGCCGTGTAGAAGGACAGGGTAAAATCAAGGAATACAGAGACCGTTATATTTTGCTTTCGCCCCACGAGGTTTGGAAGGGAGAGTCGGCTAGTTATCCTGTACAACCTCCCACTGCACCAGAGCCGCGACCTCCTTACCAGAATCAAAACCAGCCTACTAATACAGGAAATTCTAGAGGTCGCGCTAATCGGCCCGATACGGGCAGGCAAAATGTCAGGCAGGAAGATAGGGCAGGGCAGAGGCAAAATTCTAGCGCAAACCAACCAGGTGCGACCCGTCCGCCGCAGTCTGCCCCAAGTCAATATCCAAAGGTTGTTAACGATTTGCTAGACGAAATTGCCGATATTCCGACTGTTAAAATAAACGAAAAAATAGGTGGGATTTGGAAAAATCGTTGTGCCAAAGAAACTAACCCGGAACTTCGTAAATTATATGCTCAAAAGATTGTAGCACGAATTAAAGAAGCTCAACTTTTGAAAAGGCCCGGCTTTACTGATAAACTCTGGGTGCAACAGCTAATTGCGGCAGCTGAAGAGTCGTGAAAAGAGGCGATTTGTGAGCAATGAAGCCGATTTGGAACTGCATCAGCGCTTGCTAGACGGGGATGCAGTAGCCCCTGAAGAAGTAGCCGAGCGTTACCTTTTTTCGCTTCAACAATATTTACAGAGCAAACATCTCAGAGTTGATAAGGACTCGACTCTGGATGCAGCCGCCACTGCCATTCTTAATTATGTCAAAAATCCTCAGAGCTACAAACCCGAATTAAGATCTCTGTTCGGCTTTCTTAAAATGGCTGCCGAGGGCGATTTCATCAATTTGTTAAATCGCCAAAAGCGATATAATATGCGGGTGGTGGCGTTAGAAAATGTCGCAGTTGGCGATATGGCTGGGAATATAAATATAGAAGAAGAATTTATTAGCCGCGAAGATTTAACACTGCGACTGAAAGCAGCTCAAGATTTGCGAAGTGAAATAGCGCTGAATGAGCAAGACCGCCAGCTTTTAGCTTTAATGCAGGCCAAAATACGGACAACCGCAGATTATGCCAAAGTTCTGGGTATCTCGGATGAGCCACTTGAGATTCAGCGTGAAACGGTCAAGCGGCACAAAGACCGATTGCGGCTGCGCCAGAAGCGATTAGCCCAAAAAGAGGCAGGAAGATGAATATGCAAAAAGATGAAATTACCAAAGAGGTGGCAATGCAATACGCTGCGCGCAAAGCTGCCGGGGATGAGTTTTTTCTTGGTTCAGCCATCCAACTCTACCAGAGGAAAGAAGCACTTGACGACAAAGCACTGGCTCATTTTTTAGGAATTGCCCCTGAATTGTTACACCGTCTGGCTTTGTGTCGCCGCCCTTACTCAACTGACCCGACGACGTTCCGGCGGGATATTTCCAGCATTGCTACAAAATTTGCAATTGAAACCAGACAACTGGCCGCCCTACTGCGCCGCGCCGAAGCTTATGAGGCAAGCCGTTCAACCAGCACCTACTTGATGGCGGCGCGGGATTATGACGAGGAATTGCCCGAAATCGAAAAGGAGCAGGAAGAATAAGCATGGCACAACTTTGGCTGCTAGAAACGGCAGACCATTTTTGGACAGGAGCCGGAACAGGCGAATTTGTGCCAGATTTGGAAGAAGCAGTTCTGATGGGCTACCCATTAAATATCGAGCGGATAGACGGATTATCGGTGCGCCAGGTCGAGTCGTGGCTGTTGCAGCGGGATTTCCCACTGCCCGGTCTGACTCAGGTGAAGGAGCGGCGTTTGCGAGCCTGTCTGGTAGCACATGGTCATGCTCATAACTTTATTTTCCTCGATAAAAACGACTCACCTGCCGAGCAACGCTTTAGTGTGGCACATGAAATTGCCCATTTTCTGCTCGATTATGTACGCCCTCGCCAGAAAGCGCAGTCCCGGCTGGTTCCTTCCATTCTTGAAGTAATGGACGGGTTGCGCCCAGCTACGCTTGAAGAACGTTTACAGGGTTTGCTCGAAGGAATCTGGGTTGGGCAGTATGAACATTTTATGGAACGCGATGGTGGCGGCAATATTTTGTCCGGGCGTGTTTTATTAGCAGAAGACCAGGCCGACACGCTGGCTCTTGAATTACTGGCTCCTGAAGAATTAGCCTTGCCCCTGGTGCAATTTGCTATACAGGATAAACCCACTTATGCCTTGCGCCTCGAAGCTGCTGCTCAGGCGCTTGCTCAGAAATTCTTGCTTCCTCCAACGGTGGCTCACAGCTACGCCGTTATACTTGTAAAAATAGCCGGGGGAGAAACTACCGTCCGCGAATGGCTTGGCCTCTAAATTTTACCCCTTTTTTATTTGTCGCATTTTCTCCCTTAGCCCGGAATAAGTAATTGACGAGGTTGTTAGAAACAGATCTTCAGCTACCTCTAGTATCACTTTATATTTTAATTCTTTACAAAAATTTTTGAGAGTTAAAAAATTCAGGAGTAACAGCACTTCAGAAAAATTTCCCACATGTCGCACTTTTAAACTCTGGTGGGAAAATAAATATAGAAGGGAAAATTTTGGCCTTTTTCTTTTAACAATCAGTCGCAACACAAGAATGGCCGGACGGCTCGCCAAAACAATTTTACAAGAAGCCGTTAAGTGAGCAATTATGAATGAAGCGCGGGGCGAGACTAATAGTAAGCAAAATGTAAGTGACGGAGTATTGCCGCAGCTGGGTGAACCACTCGATGATATTTTGAACTTTGATAGCTGGCGACAAGCCGACGATTTAGAAACGGCCTTAGCCCGAATTGAAGCTGAAATTGGCGATGGACTAGAGCAGGAAGAACGGGTTAATGCCGAAATCCGGCAGCGCGTCTTGCCTTACATTCAAAATCGGCCCAACGCCCCAAAAGGGGCAGGTCTTTATAAAGTCAGGCCAGAGCAAATTAAGTGGATACATTCCAATCTTTTACTAAACGGCGCGACGATTGCCGCCGATGGTACAGTTACGGCGCACGACACTCTGATTCTAACGATTGCTCAAATTGGTATTTGTGTCGCCAGCTATAGCGGTACGCTCGGTGAATTTAAACGGCAGCTTTTCCGGCGTGATATTCGTCTGAATGCAGGCAATCCAGTGGAAGAAATGATGGCGGTACTAGAGGCGCGACAAACTCGTCCGGCTTTGGGTTATGAAGATGCTCGCGATGAACTTAATAGTTTGATAAGGCGCGGTCTGATGGCTTATGGTGAAAGACAGGCTTTGTTAGCTTGCGGGCCGGATAAATGGCTAATGGGACATGGCACTCCTGCTCCCCGCGAATTAATGACGGTTAGCTTTCGGGCGATGCTAACCAAAAGCTTTGATTTACTACGCGAGCTTATTCTGAAGCATCAAAAGTTTGTGTTTGTACCCAGTGAAGCCCGCGAACTACTGATACGCACGCTAGGTGATAGCCTCGGCCCACTTCAATTTGTGATTGTGGATAGTTTGTACGACCAAATGAACAATTGGATTGAGCAAAGTAATTTCAGTCGGGAAATGGGTAAGCTGGCTCGTGAATTTGTCAATGAAGTTGGGCCAAAAGTAGTGCGGGGAGTATACCGGGCTTCGGCAAATAGTCCCGCTCATATCTTTTACGCTCACATTGACCATGCGCAGGAAGCGGCTTTGATTGCCCTGGCGGATAGCGTAATGCAGGAGCAGCGCGGCTTTCCGTTGCTTTTGGATATTGCGGATAATTTGTGCCGGGCCAGCTTTGAGCCGGGAAGCTTCCGGGCAGTGGTGCAGCAAAGCTATGCTAAAGCCGGATACCCCTTCCGCTATTTGACTGAACGCGAAACCAGACGCTAGAACGAGGGCAAAGGAAAATATTTATTATGGAAGAAAATATAAACGGAAGTCGAAAAATTGGACGGCAGCAATTTGCTTTCGAGGATGGAGATGGACGCGGAATAGCCGAAAGCAAATTGGGCTACCGTTTTGAAAATGAAGCAGCTAAGGAAATTGACCCAGCTATTTTTAATCGCCTGACCGAAATTACCGAGAAAGCAGGCGGAGCATGGGAAGGCGAACCTGGTCTGGAAGGAGTGGTAGCCTGGACGATGTTCGATGCCCCTGGCAGTGACGATAATACTTTGACTATCCTCCTGGAAAGGGAAAATATTCGGTTGACCCCTTCACAGGCGATGGTACGAATCGTAAGCCGTGACAAGACTGACGATAGCGAACGTACATATTTGGGAATTGTCACCAAAGGGCCATTTGCCGAGCCAGACGGTTTGCGGGCCGATGCGCCCCTGGTAATAACTACCACAATTAAGGGAATGGTTTTCACCCCGCAGTTTCACGGGCGCTGCCAGGTCGAGTTGTTGGGTGAGGAAATCGAAGGACAGATTATGCCGCCCCGCTTTCGACCATTGCCTAAAAGCCCGGTCTGGGTACTGGATGAAGCTGAAACCGCCCACTACTTGAAGGCTGGAGGCGATATTAAGCTGGGTCGGGCCAGTGGTCACGAGAATATTCAGGTCGGTATTCCCAGCGATAAAAAAGCGGTGCTGCCGCGTCACACCGGGATTTTAGGCACAACCGGTGGTGGCAAGAGTACCACTGTCTCACGTCTGATCGGGGAGGCGCAACAAGCAGGATACACCGTTATCGTACTAGATGTAGAAGGTGAATATACCCAGCTGGCTGAACCAACCACCGACCAGACTATGCTGACGGCTCTGCAAAAGCGTGGCATGTCTCCGGCGGGACTAGATAAGCCCTATATTTTGCACCTGACCGGACGGGAGACGGCTAACCCTGACTATCCCTTGAAACGCGCCTTCAGCTTACAGTTCTCTAGCTTATCGCCCTATTTCATCAAGGAAATTCTGGATTTGAGCGAGGCCCAGGAATTACGCTTTCAACGGGCCTACGATTGGGCCAAGCTGTTGTTGCGCGACCTGAAGATTTATCCAGCTAATCCCCAAGAAGAACTAGAAGCACTAAATTTGGACGAGTTTGAAACGGGCATACCGTGCCTGAAGCTTGAACACTTGATTGACGTAGCTTCTTACTACGTGGCCCGTTTGCAAAATGCAAAAGATAAGGACGCGAAAAAACGACAGGCCGAGCCAGAGGCGGAGGAAATCAACTTTTCTTTTCGTACTCCCGAATTTGCGGCTCATCCGCAAAAAGTAGCCGCACGAGTTCGCAAAGAGGGAACGGATAGCGAGGTTAGCTGGCTGGCGCTACTGGCCCGGCTGCATCGCCTGAACCGCCTGAAAGTATTTGACCAGGACAGAGACCAGGACAACAGGAAAGTCGCACCATTAGAATATGACCGGATGCTCGAACCGGGCCGGGTTTATATCGTGGATTTGTCGGACACCGACTCTGCTGAACTAAATAATCTGGTTATCACCGAGATTTTGCGGGGGATTCAACAGCAGCAGGATATAGCCTATGACCGTCACGAAAAAGACGGCACACCCCTGACCAAAGTGATGATTATTATTGAGGAAGCCCACGAGTTTTTGAGCGATAGCCGCGTCAGCCGGATGCCCCTATTGTTCCAGCAGGTTGCCAAAATTGCCAAACGTGGGCGCAAGCGCTGGCTCTCGCTGGTCTTCGTGACGCAGTTGCCGCAGCACCTGCCCCGCGAACTGCTCGGCCTGATTAACAACTACATTTTGCACAAGATTAACGATGCCGCCACCATCAGCAGTTTACAAAAATCCATCGCGGGCATAGACGAGAGTCTCTGGAAACGCTTGCCGGGTCTCGCGCCGGGTCAGGCCATCTGTAGCTTCACCCACATGGCCCGCCCCCTCCTGGTCGCGATAGACCCAGCAACGGCGAAGTTAAGGATGGTGGATTAGTATTTTGTACTTTAGAAAGGATTGATAGCGATTATGAGTGTAGCATTGAAACTTAACGAAGGTACGAAGCTTCACAGAGCTTATCAAGTTCTGGCAGATGGAAAGTGGCATTGTGGTAAGCACGAATTGCCAGGAACTCAAAGTGCTGGGCTGGTGCGCGAACTTGTATCACGGGGAGCAACCATCGAAAAGAAGGCCATGCCATGCCGATTTTGCAACGAAGAAACCACCCATAGGCGGATGGTTTAGGTCTTGAAAGGAGCTAAATATGGAAGTTGAGACTGGGCTAGGTCTGGGCTGGACAGGCCATCCTCTTTACGATGCGGGTCTCGCGGCACTGGTGGTTTTTGCTGGAAAGAACAGTCCAGACGATTTGACCGATGCTGATTTTGAGAACTTCGCCCAGTATGCTGAAAAAGCCTACTTTGCGTCGGATATGGTCAGTTCTATCTCGGTGTTGTTTACGCTTAACAATTTTATGAACCCCAGCTATTCGCTAGAAACGAAGCGGCAAAAGACCGGGGAAGTATTGCGAAGCTTTGCCAATAAAGCCGCCCGTGACGATTTGCCAATGGATGTTTACACCAATCAAGCAGCAGGAGAAATAGCCGCCCGTGACCTGATTCCAATGTTAACTGGGCGCGATACCGTTAATTTCTCGCCTTATGGTCACACAGGTTTACCAGTATCAGGCCATACCTTAGTGATTTTGCAGGCTTTGACCCTGGCAGCTTTACGTTCGCAGGGCAAAATTCTTGTTATAGCGGCGGATGACCCGAAGCTAACTTTGAAGATAATTCGCAAGTGGCAACCCGAAATTCGGCGGCGAGTGCAGCTTTCGGAAATCAAAGGTGAGCAGATTAAGTCGCCGCAGACCCGCATTATTAAGGTGTTGGTGGAATTAGAGAATGAGCGCCGTCCTGATGAGGAAGCTGAACTGAGTAGTGCCATTACAGTCTACCATCTATCCAACAGCGGGCAAGGGCCATCTATGACTATTTATCTTTTGCCCGCCACCGTCACGCGCTTCGTGCAAATCGCCCAGATACCCCGCTTCAAACTGGCCTGGCAAACTATCAGTCGGCGCAGCTGGGTCAGGCCCAAAGAGAAAGGAAGCGTGCCTGACATCAACAGTGAGCCAGACGCGGAGAGTCAACGGAGTTTGCCAAACCGCTTTTACGATGCGCTGTTTAGTTTGCCGCAAGAAGCGACCAGCTTTATCAGGCGGTTTTTAAAAGGCAGTGTCAAAAGTGTGGTCAAGCGTGGGGTGAATAATTCTGAGGCCGAACGTGAACAGGCGGAACAACTGCTGAAATCTATCTGGAATTTAACCGAACTATTTTTGGAGGAGGTTCTCAACATGGACAAAGAACGAATCGGGGCTATCCGCGATTTGGGGGATGCACTGGCTGTAGAAGTGGCTGGGGAGAATGACCGCCGCCTGTTTGATAGCCTGACCCGGCAGGTGCGAACCTATGGCGAATTACGCGGGCAAATTCTCAAGGTAAACAAGCGGCGACTGAAGAACCGACAAGCGCCAGTACTGGATTTTGATGGTTTTTTGCTGATTTTCGAGGAAGGCGAGGAACTGGCAAAGACTGATTGGCGGCTGGCCTGGGATTTAGTCCAAATGCGCTTCTTTGATGAGCTTTATCGTCGCAAATGGTTCGATTTGCACCGTGAAGCTCTGGAAGAATCGGAAACCGAAGAAGAAGAACTAGCGCTGGCTTAACCAATCATATTGAGCTATAGAAGAGAAGGAGAACACAGATGGCTTTTTTAACTGGAATGATGTTAGTAGATGCCCCCGCCAGCGCCCTGAACAACGCGGGCGCGGCAGAAGGTGGTAGTACCGACAATGTGGTAGCGGTCAAGGCGATTAAAACCAGGGGTGGCGATGTTTATCCCTATGTTTCAGCCCAGGCAGTGCGCTATTGGCTGCGAAATACGCTGGAGCAGCAAGACAACGGCTGGCGGAGCGCGCCCATATTTCGGGAGAAGAAGATTGCCTACACCGATGCCAATCCCTTGCTTTACTGGGACGACGACCTTTTAGGCTATATGCGGGCCGAAGGTAGCAAGAAAGAGGCGGTTGCCAGCCGAGGCGACCAGTCTAAAGCCAATGTTACCCCGACTGCAACCACAATTACTCGTGTCTCGCCTTTCCGGGTCAGTACCCTGGTTTCGATTGCGCCAGTGCGTCTGACTTCGGATTTCGGCACGATGAGTCGGCATGAAGGCGACCCTGTACCGCACGAACATCAGTTTTATCGGACGGCGCTAAAGGGGCTTTTCTCGCTTGATTTACATTCGGCGGGAACTTTCAGCTATCAAGACCGCACGGGCTTTTTGAATTTGGACAGCAACCGCCAGGAAGCCGCCCAGAATTACCCCGGCATTGAACATCTGCCCGACATAAAGTGTTATCGCTTACCCCTGGACGAACGAGTGAAGCGGGTGACGGCGCTGGTAAATGGGCTGGCTGAACTGAACGGTGGGGCTAAACAGGCGTTGCATTACACCGATGTCGCTCCGGCGGTGGTAATGGCGATGGTGACAAAAGGCGGCAATAACCCTTTGCAGTATTTGATAGATAAAGACGGCAAGGGTTTGCCAATAATTAACGGTGAGGCTTTGCTGGAAATGGTGCGGGTCTGGCGCGACCAGATTTTATCGCCACTTTACATCGGCTGGGTCGAAGGCTTTTGTAGCGATCAGCGCCGCGAACTGGAAGGTGTGTTGGACAAGCTGCGGCAGGCTGAAACTGAGGGAAACGGGCTGCCGTTCGGAGCGTTCCTCGACCATCCCCGACCTATTCTCAAGCAAATTGCGGCTACTTTGCCCGAACACACCGACTGGCTGGATTGAGGCGACTTATGCGGGCATTAAGAATAGAACTAGAGGGAACGTTAACCTCGTTCCGCTACCCTCACTTTATGGTCGGGCGACAGCCGAGCTATGCTTTGCCACCGCCCGCCACCATTTATGGTCATATCTCAAGTGCGTTGGGTGATTGGCCTGACCGCGATAAGGTGCAATTTGGTTATTCCTTTCGCTGCGATGGGAAGGGCGACGATTTGGAAAGCGTGCATATTGCCGAGGTAAAGCCGGGCTGGTTGGATAAAAAGGCTGGGATTCCGCGCAACCTGGAAGCGACGGTCAATCCCTTGCCGCGTGAACTGTTGTTGCGGCCTTGCCTGAGTCTTTACCTGCAAACGCCGAATTTAGAGGAATGGCGCGAGGCTTTTCGAGCGCCGCGCTACCCGGTTTTGTTGGGCCGTTCGCAAGATTTAGCGGGCTACCGCAGCGTTGAGATAGTTGAACTAATCGAGGGCGAAGAGGGCTATTTTGAAGGCACGCTACTCACAACCGATTTTCGTTCCCGTACTACGGCGGGTGTGCTGACCAATATGCCACTCTATATCAATCCGCGCAACCGACGCGAGGTGGATTGGGCCATGTTTTTGGTGCTGGATAGCCGGGCCAGAGCCAGTCGGGAAGCACCAGAAGGTATTAAAGCCAACAGTGTTTTTTGTCCACCCGAAAGCGGCCCTATCTGGCTCGACCCAACTGGCCCGAAATGGAACGGCCTGAACCGGGCAGTGGTTTGGCATAGTTTCGTGAAGGAGTAAATCTATGGCTACCAAAGAAGTAATGTTACCCGATATTTGGGCCAAAAGCGCTCCCTCGAAAGACCTTCAAGGGCAGTCTTTGGATTTGCATACCCAGCAAGTTATCGAGAAATTTGGTCAACTTGCACGGCGGTCAGCTCATTTGCCAACCGCTTTGAAAGAGCCGCGCTTCTGGAATCGGGTTTTCTGGTCATGCCTGTTGCACGATTTTGGCAAAGGGGCAAACGGATTTCAATTGATGGTGCAAACGGGCAAAAGTTGGGGCGGGCTGCGCCATGAGGTAATATCGCTGGCCTTTTTGCCCTGGATTATGCCGGAAGAGCAACCTGATTTTAGCTGGGTAGCCGCCGGGATAGTTTCGCACCATAAAGATGCTCAAGCCATCTTTGATAGCTACCTCACAAACTCGAAGTATGACCTTGTAACGCTGCAAGAAATGGTAAACGAACTAAGTGAAGAAACGGTGCAGGGATTAGCGGCATTGCTAAACAGTCGGCCTACTCAATGGCTGAAAGAGTATGATTTGCAAGGGTTAGGAATTGAATTGCCGCTTAATGTGCCGTCGGCTATCACAAAAGCGCAATTTGGGCAAGAGTTTCAGGCTAATATTTGGCGGGCACTTAAAATCCATCGCAAATTTACCGAGAAATTGAACAATGAAAGGGCCGATAGCCTGGAAAATTGGCAGGCGATTGCGCTACGGGGTATGGTACTGCTTTCCGACCGTATGGCCTCGGCCCAAACGCCGAAGATTCTTAGTATTAGTTTGCCCGATAGCCACCAACTTTTAGGCAAGGCCGGACGCACGCCAAAAAGTCATCAGCAGCTTGCCGCTGAAACGATTGGTTCGCTGGTGCTGGTTGCTCCAACTGGCAGCGGCAAAACCGAAGCGGCCTTATTGTGGGCCGAACGGCAACAACGCGAGACTTGCCAAAACACTCCGCTTATTTACATCCTGCCTTATCAGGCCAGCCTGAACGCCATGCAAAAGCGGCTTGAGCGTGATTTGGGCCTTAATCAAGACGAAGTAGGTTTAATGCATGGGCGGAGCGCCCAGGTTATTTTCCGCCGCATGATTTTGGAGCAGGGCTGCGATGCTAAAGACGCGGCTAAAGCGGCTCGCCGTTCAAAAAATTTAGCCAAACTGTATCAGCCACCAGCGATGGTGACAACGCCGTATCAATTATTGCGGGCGGCCTACCGTTTACCGGGCTACGAGATGCTCTGGACAACTTTGCACGGGGCGCGGCTAATCGTGGATGAAGTTCATGCTTATGATCAGGCCCGATTGGGTTTGTTTTTGGGTTTGCTGGCAGAGTTGCGTCAGAACTGGCAGGTTGAAATTTGTGTTATGACGGCGACACTACCGGGCTGGTTACTAACTTTGCTGGAGCAAAAAATCGGTGGCACGACAGCACAGCCGGATAAAGCACTCTTTCGGGCGTTTCAGCGCCACCAACTAGAATTGCAAGAAGGTGGGTTGCAGACTCCAGAGGTGCTGGCGTTAATCGAGGCGGAATTTCGGGCCGGGCGTTCGGTATTAGTTTGCGCTAATACGGTTGAAGGGGCGCGGCAGACTCAGGCGATTTTGCAAGAGCGCTTGTCTGCTGATAAAGTGTTGCTATTACATAGTCGGTTTGCCGGGCGAGACCGCTTTGAGCGAGAGCGGGAGATTATAACGGCACTGGACGCGGGCAAGGCTGACCGAGAGCCGCTCGTAGTAGTAGCAACGCAGGCGATTGAAGTTAGTCTGGATTTAGATTTTGATACGATTGTTACTGAGCCTGCCCCACTGGAAGCGTTGGCCCAACGTTTCGGGCGAGTCAATCGTCGCCCCAAAGAGGATGTTGCCGGACAGCCGATTATTAAGCCGGTACGGGTGCTAACCGAGCCAACCGACGGACAGGGCATTTATGATGAGCGGCTAGTCAAAAATACCCTGGATTTATTGGCCCGACACGATGGAGCAATTTTGGATGAGGGGTTACTGAGCGACTGGCTGAACGAGGTTTACACATCAGAACTGGCTAAAGAGTGGACAGCGCAGGTTTTATATCACTTAAATGAGTTTAAGAAAAATACACTGGAAACCTTGCGGGCTTTCCAAAGTGACGACGAGTTGAAGCAGGATTTTGAAGATTTGTTCGATGGGACAGAAATTTTACCTAAAAGTTTGGTGGCTGATTACCGCCAGCAAGAGGCCGAAGCAACTGCGCTGGCAGCCGCCAATTTGCTTGTGCCAATAAGTTTCAAGCAATTTGAAAAGTATAAGAAGTGGGGCAAGATTAAGTTTGACAAGGATTTAGGGCTATTTGTAGCTGATTTACCGTATGATGCCAAAACTGGATTGGAATTATAACAGTGGGAAGGGGAATGTAAATTTATGCTTGAAGTAGCGACGGGGTTTGCAGCGCAGACGTTCGAGTTTCGGTGCGAGGTGACGGAGTCGGTGGTGTTGAACGAGCATAAGGGGTCGGCGCTACGGGGGGCGTTGTTTCATAGTTTGCGGAAGGTGGGGTGCAGCCGACTGGAGTTGAAGAGTTGCCGGGGCTGTACGCTGGTGCAGGTTTGCCCGGTTTCGTTTCTACTGGCGACGGTGGATGATGAGGCCAAACGGGGTGGCGATGTGCCGCGCCCTTTTACGATTAACCCGCCTTTACAGTCCAAAAATATTTTTCAGCCCGGTGATAATTTTACTTTCGGTTTGACGCTGTTCGCCCGCCCAGCGAACTTTTGGCCTTATCTGGTAGTGGCGCTGGAACAAATGGAGCGGGAGGGACTAGGGGCGAAGTTTGAGCAGAGGCCGGGGCAGTGGCGGCGTGGTTCGATTCGGGTGCAGGAGATTGTAGCCCGCAATATTTTGTCGGATGAGGAACAGGTTTTGTTTGAACCGGGTAGCCGTCAGGTCGCGCTGCCCCAATTGCCAGTGGATATGGCTCAAATTTCACAAGTAATAGGTCATTCTGAGGCTCAAGCAGTTCGCAAGCTGCACCTTGATTTTCTTACGCCAACCCGCCTGATTGTGAACAGGAAGCCACTACAATATCCCGATTTTGCGGTATTAGTGCAACGCTTAATCGAACGGTTGAGCAGTCTCTCGGCGGAATATGGTGAGGCTGAGTTGGGCCTTGATTTTGAAGATATAATGGCGGAGGCGCGGGCAGTGCGGCTGGTGGAAGACCGCACGCGCTGGCAGAGTGTGCGTGGCTACAGCCAGCGCCAGCACCAGGATTTGTCACTGAGCGGGTTCGTAGGGCGGGCTTCGTTTGTGGGGCGGGTGGATAAGGTGCTGCCTTTATTATTATGGGGACAGCTTACCCATGTCGGTAAAGATGCCACCAAAGGCAACGGCTGGTACGCTTTGAAATTCGAGGAGGAAGCAAAGGTATAAAAGAATGAAAATACCTGGTGGAGAGCGGGCAGTTGTAGATGTCAGGAAGTTGCGGGATTATTGCCTGAGTATAACGCATCTGCGTGGGCAGCATAAAGCTCGTGTTTTTGCCGCCGCCATGGGCTTGACTGATAGGGAAGCCGATTTTCTGCGAGATAGTTTGTTGCGAGCAGCGGCAGACGAATATGCTATTTTAACCGGGCAAGATGTTTACGGACAACGTTACGTAATTGATTTTGAATTGCAAGGCCCGGCAGGAAAAGGTATGATTAGGAGTAGCTGGATTGTGCGGAATGATGAGGATTTTCCGCGTCTAACAACTTGCTATGTATTGTAAGGAGGAAATTAGATGGAAAGTTTTCTGAATGTATTGGATGTAGTAGCACTGGTTGATGATTTGCCAGAACACAACCTGAAGCGTGGTCAGGTAGGTACGATAGTTGAAGTTCTCGAACCGGGTGTTTTTGAGGTAGAGTTTAGCGGTAACGACGGACGCACTTATGCCATGATTGCTCTTTCTGCTTCCAGCTTAATGCAATTGCACTATCAGCCTGCTGAAGCTGCTTCCTGAGCCAATTTTTAGAACTTTAGAGGTCGCTATAGAGCGGCCTCTTTTTTGTTTGACCAGTATTTATTTTGTTCAAGGCTAAACTGTCGCACTTGGTAAGCCGAGATGGGAATATTTACATGAAGAGATAAAAAGCAGTTCTAATAGCTGAACTGATGCGGCGCGGAAGATTTTAATAAGTGAAAAGGAAGTAGGCTGTAACAATGACCAGGAAAAGCGAGATTACGACGGCAGTTGATGCAATGTTGGATGAGGAAACGCTGGCGATTTTGAAGCCAGTCAAGGAGTTGATTGTGGACGAATGGGGTTTGTATATCGGCAAGCATAGTGAGCGGCTACGGGTATCGAAGAAGGGTAAAGCGGTACAGGAAGTGCCGTTGGGTGGATTGCAGCAGGTGTTAATCACTAACGGTGGAGTGAGTTTGAGCAGCGATGCGGTTGAGGAGTGTGCCTTGCGGGGTATTCCGATTCATTTTCTGGATTATAGCGGACGGGTTTATGCCAGTATGATGTCCGGGCAGCTTACTGGCACGGTCAAGACGCGGCGGGAACAGTTGCTGGCCTACACCGATGAGCGCGGGTTGTTACTCGGCAAGGCTTTCGCATGTGGCAAGATTTATAATCAGGCGAATTTATTGCGCTATATGGGCAAGAACCGGGGAGCGCAAAAGCAGGAGGATTTGGGTCAGGCACTAATTGCTTTGGAAGGGCTGGCAGAAGAATTAGCCCAGTTGAAGGGGGCAAATGTGGACGAAGTGCGCGGCTTATTGCTCTCGCTGGAAGGGCGGGCAGCGCAGCGCTATTGGGATCAGTTCGGGAAGTTGCTATTGGTAGAAACTGATTGGCCTGGCAGAGAGGGGCAGGGGGCGAGTGACCTGGTGAATAGTTTGCTCAATTATGGCTATGGGGTGCTGTACACGAAGGTGGAGCAGGCGCTAGTGCTGGCGGGTCTCGATCCCTTTGCCGGATTTGTCCACACTGACCGACCCGGTAAGCCGAGTCTGGTGTTTGATTTGATTGAGGAGTTCCGCCAACCAGTAGTTGACCGCACGGTGGTGGCGATGCTCAATTTGAAGATGGAATTGACGCTGGATGAG
>JBBQXW010000180.1:0-14941 GCA_038209275.1 Chloroflexia bacterium
GAAAATGTCCCGGCCCAGGTTATCTGTACCGAGCCAGTGTTCCAGGCTGGGGCTTTGCAGTTTCACCTCTAAATCTATTTCAGTAGGACTGTAACGAGCCAGCCAGGGTGCAGTCAGCACTAGCGCAATAAATATCACCAAAATAACCAGACCGACCAGAGCCGCCGGGTTACGCCGCAACCTCCGCCAGACTTGCTGGCCGGTTTTGCCCCGGCTTTTCTGAGCCGAAGCCAGTTCCAGTAGTACCGGATTGGGTTGGCGGGCAGGTTTCTCGTCATGGGGAGATAAAGTCGAGATTTTATTAGTCATTGGTTGCCCCCAATCGCAGACGTGGGTCTAAGTAGCGATAGAGCAAATCTACCTGGAGGTTTATTAACACGAAGAAGACCCCACTTAGCAGCACAAAGCCCTGCACCATCGGGTAATCCCGGCTAAAAATGGCATCTACGGTTAATTTGCCGATCCCCGGCCAGGCGAAAATAGTTTCGACAATAGCCGCCCCACCCAGCAAATGACCAAAGCTGATGCCAGCCATCGTTACAACCGGCAAAAGGGCGTTTTTGAGAGCGTGGCGGGTTAGTACAAGGCGATTTGGTAGACCTTTGGAACGCGCCGTCCGCAAATAGTCTTTACTCAGCACTTCCAGTAATTCGGCCCTGGTCAGGCGCATAAGGCTTCCGGCACTATGCAGGCTTAGGGCCAGGGCAGGGAGAATAATATGCGTCGGTGACTCTGCTCCACTGGTCGGTAGCCATTTTAAGTTTACGGCAAAGAAATAGATTAGAAGCAGCGACAATCCAAAAGTGGGCAGGGCGGTGAAGAGTAGGGCCAGTGTCCGCCCGACCTGGTCAAGCCAACTGTTAGGCCAGACTGCACTCAGGACCCCTAAAGGCAAAGCCACCAGCAGAGCCATCAACATTGATAGTACCGCCAGGTTGAGAGTGGCCGGAAAATGGTTTACTATTTCTTTGAATACCGGCTGGCGAGTTTGGTAGCTCTGGCCTAAATCACCCTGCAAAACCTGACTTAGCCATTTCAGATAGCGCACCGGGCCGGGCAGGTCAAGACCAAGCTGCTGACGTAAAGCCGCGATTGATTCAGGGGATGGCTCCTGCCCACCCCGTCGCAAAGCCAGTTCTGCCGGGTCGCCCGGCGCGATGTTTGCTAGCAAGAAAGCCAGAATAGAAACGCCCAGCAACACCGGAAGCAGGTAGAACATTCGGCGAATAAGGTAACTTTTCATATACGTAATCAGATTTCTATTAGCCCTAATTCAGTTTTATTAAGCCGATTCCACCACTCGTGCGACGATTACCCGATTATTCGTGGTAACATTTGGCGTGAAAGGTGCAAAATTATTATCGGCGAAACATTCTTGGATAATGAAGTCACTCCGGGGAAGTAATTCTAGCCTGACTTCAGAGCTGGCTGAGAAAAATAAGTCGTAATAATGGGCAATACGGTCATATGAACTGCTTGCCTGGGTGCCTTCCCTTACTCTTTCCATAGCCATACCAAAACTACCTCTCTAGGCTGGCCTTTGCCAGCGTCGGCTTGTAAGTAGCATCCATGGTTAGCCCTTTAACGATTTTACGGCTGGCGGTTACAATGACGGTATAATAGAGCGGTACAATCGGCACTTCCTGGGCCACAATCTGCTGAATCTGGCGATATTGTTCCTTACGCTTACCCAGATTAAGCTCTTTCGCCGCTTGGTCAGTCAATTCATCTATTTTCGGATTACTGTAGCCCATTTTGCGGCTGGTATTCTGGGTGGCCTTGCTAGTCAGGTAGCGACTGACTAGATAATCGGGGTCGCCGTTTGCCAATCCTTGTGTACTTAAATATAGGTTGTAGTCACCGTTTGCCAGGGCCGGGGTCAGTACGCCACTATCAATTACTTTGATTTCCAGGGTAAAGCCGACTTTGGCAAGTTGGCTTTGCATCAGTTCGGCAATCGGCTTATAGGGATACTGATTAACCTGGGCGCTGGAAATTAACAGCAGAATCGGCGTGTTTGGTTGCGCCCCGGCTTGTTTGAATAATTCTTTGGCCTTATCCAGATTGTAATCAAACTTGATAGTGCCATCCGACCAGCTTCCCAATACCGAAGTCAGGAACGGGCCACCGGCTTTGCCATAACCATAGAGAATGTTTTTGACCACGCTCTCACGGTCAAGGGCGAAGTTGACGGCCTGACGCAGGCGCACGTCGTTAAAAGGTGCTTTAGAACCATTGAAGGTCAGATAGTGGGTCAGGGCAGCTAACTGACCCTGCACTTCAAATTGAGGGTCTTTCTTGAGGTCGGCGGCCTGTTCCGGCAACACCGAGCCGAGTTCGGTTAGGGCATCCACTTCGCCTGCTTTAAGGGCCGCCACTCGTGCATTGGCATCTGGCAGCACCCGTACCCGGATAGTTTTGATGTTGGGCGGTGTACCCCAATAATTTTCGTTGGCTTCGAGCAGGGCGTACTGGCCCTTTTTCCAATCCACCAGCTTGTATGGCCCGGTAGTGACTGGCAAACTTTTAAATTCCAATTGCTCGGTAAAGGCGGCAGGAGCTTGCACCATACTGAAGAAATTCGCCAGCATCAAAGGCAAGCCGGGGGCGGGAGCATTCAGGTTAAATCTAACACTATACTCGTCTAGGGCTTCAACATTTTTCAAATCGCCATAAGCCACCTTCATGCCTTTTTCCAAACTGAAGAAGGGTGATTGGCGCGGCGCAATTTTAAGAAATCGCTCAATGTTGAAAACCACTACTTTGGCATTAAGGCTTGTGCCATCGGTAAATTTGACATTTTTGCGTATCTGGAAAGTCCAACTAAGGCCATCGGGAGCTTGTTGCCAGCTTTCGGCCAGCATGGGCTGGGGGTTCAAATCGTTATCCAGATAAGTCAAACTTTCCCACACGTTCAGGCTATTGTGGGTAAAATAGGGGTCTTTCTGGCCCTCTACCAGGTCACGCGATACCCCTAGATTTAATGTGCCTTTTGGACTCGCGGTCAGGCTGGCAGCAATGGTGGTCAGGCTAGTGGCACTGTTGTTAGTGGTAGCATTTGTAACATTGGTAGTAGTAACCGCTGCGTGGGTGGTAGTAGAGCCAGAAGTTGGATTGGAAGTTGGGGGAGTGGTCGGGTCGCCGCAGGCCGTCAGGATAAGCCCGGCTATAATTATCAAAAGCACAATTAGCCCTGACTGGTTGACTAACTTCCCGGTTCTTAGCGAAATTTGCACGTTGAAACTCCTTTGGTGTAAGATTATTTTAGGTTTGAGGCCAATCGCCAGGTTGCCAGTGAATAATTGCCACTACGTGATGATGTCGGTAAATCAGGCCACCTTTTTCAGTTGGTTCGGCAATCGCGGGCAAGATTTGCAGGCGAAACCGCTCTTTTTCTTCCTCAGTAGGTTCAGTCTTGAACCATCCCCAGGCGACTCGTTCTAAATCAGCCGGCTGGTTGTAATTACGAACGCGATTGACCGGCCAGATTTCCAGATTGGCGGGGATGCCCTGTTGGTAAAGTGCTTCTAAAATAGCCAGATGGTCTGATTTATTTTCTTTAGTCCGATCAGGGCCAAATTGATGACAGAATTGAAGTGGCGGTTCGGGTTGACCGCCAATACTGCGAATTAGAATAACCCGCTTTTGAGCAACAGTACTTATTTTTTGCAGCGCAGTTGTCAGGTCAGTCACCCGGTAAAGCGAATTAACCGCTACTACAACTTCAAAACCCGTCTGAGGCGATATGTAATCCTCCCAAAGACAATTAAGGATCTCAAAATCGCTTAACCTCGCTGCTTCCAATTTCGCCTGAAGGATGGCTAACATTGCCGAAGATTGATCTAAAGCTACAACCGCGCCCCCAGCTTTAACCAGAGGCAACGTAAATTCACCTGTGCCTGCCCCAATTTCTAATATCGAGAGGGGCCGCTCAGAAGGTAATAGCTCCACCAACCGCGCTACAATTTCCGGCCCATCTTTAGCCAGGGAATTAGTTTGGTCATAGCCGGGCGCAGCTTTCTCCCAATAGGCCAGTTCAGTTTGTAACGAAGCAGCTATATCAGCTTTTGCCAATTCGTTTTGAATTGAATTAGCACAGCCAAATAACCCAGCTTCAACTTTGCCCATACTATTTTAGACTTTCTAATTTTCCGTTTCTTACCAGAAATATCTATATGATAGTTAATATCATTATCAGCCTAAAGAATAGCAGAACCATTCCAAAATGTCAAACTGGGAAATCCAGATTTTCAGAGTTAAGGGCCGTTTAGCTCTCTTAAATGATAATTAGTATCATTGAATCTGCATTTATGCTACAATATGTCCTATTCGAGAGTATTTTAAAAACTCAAACTATCTTTGCAGTTTGGGGCGGGTAGGGGCGCGTGCTTGCTGCGCCTTGGCCTCAAATATTATAAAAGTGCGAACATAGTGGAACTCAATGCTGGCCTACTAACCTAAACTGAAAGATGAAGAGAGTCAGAGGTTGGTAATCAGGAGGAAATTTAATGCGGTTTGTAGTACTGGGTGATTTACATTATTCAATTTATCCTGGTAAAAAGCTGGCAGATATGCGGGACGAGTTTTATTTTCGGCTTTTCGACACCGTTAAAAAGGTACAACCCGATGTGGTCTTTGCGATTGGCGATGTCAGTCATAGCAGCCGGGTTGAAGAACTAGAAGGGATAAAAGCAATCGCAAGCCGGGCGGGTATCGAGTTTGATGAGCCAGACCCAATCCCAGCTTTTACAAACCGCTCCAACTGCCTCACCAGTATCTTATCCTCACGAGCATGAAGGGCATCGTTCCGGCCAACACGGGTTTAGGCTCAAAAGTTATTTATTGAAGACGCTGTAACTTACCCTTTACAAAACGCAGGTTAGCACTTCCTGATAAGGGGCAAAACCTTGCCGCGACCAAAAAGCCCGCGATAGGACGTTGCTACTGACATAATGCAAAAAGACCGTTTCAATGCCATTTTCAAGGAACCACCTCAAGATTGTTTCAACCAGGGCGCGACCAACCCCTTTCCCGCGTAGACTTTCACTTACACTGGTTAGACCAATGTAACCGTAGCGTGGTGGCATATAGTAACGGGCCACCCGGTCGGCTTCTAGCTGGGCAATTGAGCCGACTAACGAACCTACCGGTTGCGCCAGGCCATCCGGTTCGGTTGGGGCCTGGTAGTAAGCCACCAGTTGTCGGCTAGTTTGAGGGGAACGCGCCAGGGTCTCCTGGGCGGTACGGTAACTGGTGGCCCGCAATTGATGGGGGCTAGTACCGGTGCGGGTGTGCAAGGCGTGATAAAGATGCTCTTCCAGGGCCAGGTCGGTCAGGGCTTCCAGGTCACTTTCGGTGGCCGTTCTCACTGTAAGTTCGGGCGGGTGGGGATGGCTCACGGACTGCCAGCCTGTCAAAGACAGCCCGGCCATTATTACATCCGGTTCAAATCCCAATCTGCGCCACAGTGACCCTTGCTGCCAGTCGCCCACCGGGACCGACACTTGCAGCCGATCTACATCCTGCCGCACTGCCTCGGTGCGGACGGCTTCAAGCAGGAGCGGAAAGCACTCCGTAGCCGCCTCGTGTGAAACCGCCTGGCACACGGCGAGCGGTAAGGTTACATAGCTAGGCGGCATATAGACGAATAAACTATCTTCGGGCTGGAGCTTATGAAAAGAGCCTGCCAGCATCGCCTGTAGCTGTCGGCTAGAGTTGTCGAAGGCTACCCAACCCACCGATGTAGCCGAATTATTCGCGCCAACTGGGGCTGGTTTTTGGTTTAGCAAATTTTGAAGGTACTCTAGCACTAAATTATTAGCATTATTTTGCGAAGTGGATGGGCTAGTGTGTGCCAAGCTCAACGCCTGGCACAGTGCCGCAAGGTTATGAGTACATAGGGTTGCCGCTTGTTCCAACCAACTCTCACCTAACTGGTCTATTGTTATATTCATTGTTTTGTTCCTAACTTCTGATTATCAAATTGCTACTACCATTATAATAAACCACATAACTAACCTATTATGACGTTAATTACAATGACCTGGTTCTAGCCTTCTAGGGTCGGGTCTAGGCAGGCATAGGGTAAACATACCGGCGTGCCGGTTTCGGGATCGCTCAGAATATGGGCTTTGACCCCAAATACTTCTCCTAGCAGATGTTCGGTCAAGACCGCTTGCGGTTTGCCATCAGCGACAATCTGCCCGGCTTTGAGGGCAATCATTCGATCCGAATAACGGGCCGCCTGGTTCAAATCGTGCAGCACCAGTCCAATAGTCATGCCGCGCTCCCGGTTTAGCTTCCTGACCAATTCCATTACTTCTAGCTGATGGCCGATGTCCAGGAAAGTGGTCGGTTCATCCAATAATAGGGTAGGGGTGGCCTGGGCCAACGACAGGGCAATCCAAGCCCGTTGCCGCTCTCCGCCGGATAAACTATCCAGGGGACGGTTAGCAAATTCGGTTATGCCGGTCAGTGCTAACGCCTCGGCAATCGCCTCGTGGTCCTGTCGCCGCAACATCCGTAAAGGCCCGGCGTGGGGATAACGGCCTTGTTCGACCAGTTCCCCCACCGTTAAACCTGCCGGAGCAGTTGGCCCTTGTGGAAGAATTGCCAGCCGCCGGGCAACTTCCGCACTGGGTAGTTTGGCAATCGCTTGCCCGTCTAAATAAACTGCTCCTTCCCCTGGTTTGAGCAAACGGGAAAGGGTTTTAAGTAACGTAGATTTGCCGCAGCCGTTTGGCCCGACCAGAGCGGTTATTCTCCCGGTTTCAAGCTGGATAGACAAATTGCTAATAATTGGTTTGTCGTTATAGCCGATTGAGAGATTTTTGGCACTCAAGGTAGCATTGATCATAAACCTCTTTAATCCTTACTTCTTTTCATTTATTTGGATGATTGATTAACAGCTTTCGTTGACGCAAAGGTGAGAGCCAGCCCAGTATAGCACTAATCGCTACCCCAACCTCCATAATCAGATAACCCAAGCATACCTCACTAAAACTGGCGATAGTTCCGCCCAAAATCGCCCCGAATGGAGTGCCACCCCAGGCAATCATTCGAGCAGTGGTGTTGACCCGGCTCAACAACTCATCGGGCGTAACCGTTTGCCGGTAAGTAATGCCGTTTTGTACTACCAGCGCAAAGCACATTGACCAGAGCAGATAAAAGACACACCCTACCACGAAATTGGGTGCTAATACCAATCCAACCACCATCAAAGGGGTGGCACTTAGTCCGGCCAGCGTTATCCAGCCTACCGGCACCCGCCGTAGCAATCGCGGCAATAAAAGGGTAATGGTTAAAGTTTCTACTGCGCCAGCCGTATATAATAGACCCAGCCTGCCATCATTTTCGGCTAAACCAAAGGTTTTGATAGCGTAAACTATCACTAGCCCTGTAATCCCACCACTGGTGACACTATTGCCAAAACCAAGCAGGGTCAGCCAGCGCACTAAGGGATGTTGCCAGATAAAGTGCAAACCTTCTCCTACATCCTTTAGCAGCCGACGCACACTCGAAGTATTTTGTTTGGAGCCAGTTGTCTCTGTGACATCACCCGCCGATTTGCGAGCCAGGTTAAAACTAGGCCGGATAAGCAGAAGGGCAACGGCGGACAGTGAAAAAGTAACCGCCTCCAGGCCAACTGCAAACGACGGACCAATTATGACGACTAGACCACCTGCTACCGCCGGGATGGTTACATCGGCGATACTGTTGGTCGTCCAGACCAGTGAATTAGCCTCTGCTATAATCCAAATCCACTTAAAATCGGCTTGACACTAGGCTGATTATCCATTACTATAAACCTAGATGCAATTATTTGCAATTAGTTATAAATGCACTTGCATACAAACTAGCTTACTCAAACAGATTACAAAGAAAAGGTAAAAGTTAATATTGATGACGCTTTGGCCGTCAAGGGCTCGACGGTTTGCAACTACCTCAATTTATGGGAGGATAACGGCTTATGAAGCCTCGATATTTGGCACGTCGGAACAGAGGGTTAGCGTGCCTGTTCGTATTGTTCATTTTGAGCGGGCTAGTGGCGGCTTGCGGTGATAGTACCCCGACAACTGCCCCTGCTACCACTAATACCGCACCAACTGCGGCGGCGATGACTACCACTGGTGGCCCAACTATGGGTGCCGCTATGACTACGCCAGCAAGTGCCGCCGGGACGACCTACTCCAAAGACCAGATTGTATTTGTAATGGGGGCAGATGGCGAAAGTAAGACCGGCTATGACCCTACCCTGGGTTGGGGTGAACGTGGCTCACCCCTGTTCCAAAGCACTTTGCTGCGGCGCGACGCGGACTTGAACATCGTTAACGATTTGACCGAAAGCTATACTATTAGCCCGGACAAGCTCAAGTGGAATGTGAAGCTTCGCAAGGACGTGAAGTTTTCGGATGGCACCCCTTTGACCGCCCAGGACGTAGTTTTCACATACAAACAAGCTCTTAAAGCGGGTGGCACGGCGGACTTGACCGTTATGAGTGATGTTACTGCGCCTGGCGATAGCGAAGTTATCTTTACCCTCAAGCAGCCCTATAGCGTCTTTATCAATCGGCTCATTTCGCTCGGTATCGTACCTCAGAAGAATTACGAGGCTAAAGCTTACGCCCGCAACCCGGTTGGTTCTGGCCCTTACAAATTCATTCGCTGGGACGAAGGCCAGCAACTGGTAATAGAAGCTAACCCGCTTTATTACGGCCTCCAACCCGCTATCAAGCGCATAGTCTTTCTTTTCACCAGCGAAGAAAATGCTTTTGCTCAGGCTAAGGCGGGCAAGGTGCAGCTCGCCAGCGTCGCCCAAAATCTGGCTACCCAACCGATTGATAATATGAAAGTAGTAGTAGTCAAGAGTGTGGATAATCGCGGCCTGCTTTTCCCAACCCAGCCTGATACGGGCTTGAAAACCCCTAAAGGCTATCCGATTGGCAATAATGTCACGGCAGACCCGGCGATCCGGCAGGCCGTCAACTACGTACTTGACCGCCAGGCTTTGGTCAAAGGAGTGTTAGAAGGTTTCGGTTCGCCCGCTTTTGGCCCGGTCACCAGTCTGGCCTGGGAGCAGCCTTCGTCACTTATTCAGGATAATCAGCCCGCGCTAGCTAAAAAGATTCTGGCCGAGGGCGGCTGGAAAGCTGGCAGCGACGGTATCTTGACCAAAAACGGGTTGCGGGCCTCGTTTACCATCGTTTTCCCGGCCAGCGACAGCACCCGACAAGCCTTAGCACTAGCGGCGGCTGACCAAATCAAAACCCTGGGGATTGATGTCAAGACCGACGGCAAAAGCTGGGACGATATTCCCAAAATAATGCAGTCCAACATCATTGTTTTTGGGTGGGGTAGCCACGACCAGACCGAGATGTATAACATTTATCACAGCCGTCCGGCGGACGATGGCTATTATAACCCCGGTAGTTATGCTAATAAACAGGTTGACAATTATCTGGATTTGGCGTTAGGGGCTGGTAGCGAGGCCGAAGCAAACACTTTTTGGAAAGCGGCCCAATTGGATGACAAAAGCGTGGGCTTTACCACCAAAGGCGATGCGGTCTGGTCATGGATGGTAAACCTGAACCACACTTACTATGTCAGCAATTGTCTGGATGTAGGCAAAACCCAGGTCGAGCCACACGGTCACGGTTGGGCTTTGACGGCGGGCATCGCTTCCTGGAAATGGACTTGCCCCGGCAAGTGAGCTAAACGTTAATTAGTTGATGGAGCAATGTCCTATAAAGTTAAATTGTGGGAGATTGCTCTGTCGGTATATATTATGGCCTAATCCAAAGGCAGAGCTTGGTCTCACAAATTTAATTGTAGTATATGGCTCTGCCCTTGCTGTTCCTGTTCCTATCTTACGAATACGAAAAACCTAAAAATATGAAATTATTACTGCTACGCTTCGCGGGGCGTAAACTGTTCCGCTTGATAATTTTGATGTTGACAGTTTCGGTGCTGTCTTTTATTTTGCTGTCGTTGTCGCCGATTGACCCGGTTAGAGCTTATATCGGGGCCGATATGCTGCGGGTTAGTCCCGAACAACGCGCCATCATTGCCCAACGCTGGGGCTTGAATGAACCGCCCGTTACGCGCTACTTTCTCTGGCTGGGTCAGGCTTTGAGTGGCAATTTGGGAATTTCCATGATTTATAACGATGCGGTAATCCACGTAATTAGTATTCGCTTTCTGGCTTCTATAGTCTTGATTGCCCTCGCCTGGATAATTTCAGGACTGCTGGGTTTTGCCCTGGGAGTAGCCGCCGGGTCACGCGAAAATTCTTTAGTAGACCGTTTAATTCGCTTTTATGCCTACACCCTGGCTTCAACTCCGGCTTTTTGGTTGGGCTTGCTGTTGCTAATAATTTTTGCGGTAACACTAAAACTAACGCCCGTTGGTGGCATTGCTCCACCCGGTTTAACTCCGGATGATTTGCCGATTTGGGAACGCCTCCAATATTTGATCCTGCCTGCCCTTACTTTGAGCATTACGGGGGTAGCCAACATCGCGTTACACACCCGCCAGAAGCTAATAGATGTCTTGAACAGCGATTATGCTTTGTTTGCCCGCGCCCAGGGAGAAACCAATGCCAGCTTGATCCGACAACACGGCTTGCGTAACATTGCCCTGCCTGCGATTACCTTGCAATTTGCCTCGTTTAGCGAACTGTTTGGCGGCACGATATTGGTAGAGCAGGTTTTTGCTTATCCCGGTCTGGGGCAGGCTACTGTCGAGGCGGGAGTGCGTGGGGATGCCCCTTTGCTGCTGGGCATTGTTTTGTTTAGTGCGATCTTTGTTTTTGTCGGGAATACTATGGCCGATTTAGTTTATAGCCTGGTTGACCCGCGCATCCGTATTTCCAAAGGAGCAAAAGCCACATGAGTACCTTGCTTAATCAATCTCCCGCCCCAACCTCTACTCCAATACAACACCGTAAAATAGCGGGCTTTTTGAGCAATCGGCGGGGTCGCACTTTGCTAATCATCGGTTTATGTCTACTCTTTTTCGCCTCGGTAATAGTTAGTAGCAATTTGATGGGTAATAACGGTCTTGGCACCGACTTGAATACCCGGCATACCGCCCCGACCCTGGCTCACCCTTTCGGCACGGACTGGTTGGGCCGTGATATGTTTGCCCGCACCGTGCGCGGCCTCAGCTTGAGTTTGTTTGTGGGCCTCACGGCGGCGGCGATTAGCGCGGTGTTAGGGGTCATCCTTGGTACGCTTTCAGCTACTTTCGGCGGAGTCGTGGATACGGCTATTACCTGGTTGATTGATGTTTTCATGAGTTTGCCCCATCTGGTTTTATTAATCCTGATTGCCTTTGTAGTCGGTGGCGGCGTGCAAGGCGTAATTATTTCGGTAGCCGTCACCCACTGGCCGGGTCTGGCCCGGATTATGCGGGCCGAGGTTTTGCAGCTAAAAAGCACCGATTATGTGCTATTATCGGCCCGGCTAGGACATTCGCCCTGGTGGATTGCCCGTCACCATATGTTGCCGCATTTGTTCCCCCAGTTTTTGGTTGGGTTGATTTTGCTCTTCCCCCACGCCATTTTGCACGAAGCGGCCATCACTTTTATTGGAGTGGGTCTCAACCCGACTACCCCGGCCATCGGTATCATTCTGGCCGAGTCCACCCGCTATCTAAGTGCCGGATATTGGTGGTTAGGGGTGTTGCCCGGCCTAACCTTGCTAATAGCGGTCAAAGCCTTTGATATTTTGGGTCAAAATGTCCGCAGTTTGCTTGACCCTAAAACCAGTCACGAATAAATAATTAAGAAAAATATAGCTATGGCAATGTTAGTGGTACGTAATTTGGCGGTTTCGTTTACCCAATACGAAGTGGGTCTCAAGCAACGCCAATTAACCGTGATAACTCAACTGGATTTAGAAGCCGACGCAGGCGAAGTGGTCGCAGTAGTTGGTGCAAGCGGTTCAGGCAAAAGTTTGTTAGCTCACGCTTTGTTAGGGATTTTGCCACCGAATGCCCAGGTAAGCGGCGAGCTGGTTTTCAAGGGCCAACATTTGGACCCGGCCCGCATCGAAAGTTTGCGTGGACGCGAGATTGCGCTCATTCCTCAATCTGTGAGCTATCTTGACCCCTTGCAACGGGTCGGGCCGCAGGTACAACGAGCGGCGCAGTTGAGCGGGGCTAAACCGCCAGCCGCCAAAATTTTGCAGCAACAAGCCTTTGCGCGCTATGATCTTAAAGCCAGAGTGGGCCGCTTGTTTCCGTTCCAGGTGTCAGGCGGAATGGCCCGGCGGGTCTTGCTGGCTACCGCAACAGTCGGTCAGGCCGAGTTGATTGTGGCGGACGAACCTACTCCCGGTCTGCACCCGACGGTGGTGGTCGAAACGCTCAAGCATTTGCGCGAATTAGCCGACGAAGGTAAGGCGGTAATTTTGATTACTCACGATATTGAGGCGGCTTTGCAAATCGCCGATAGAGTGGCGGTTTTTTACGCCGGAACCACCGTAGAGGTAGCCGCCGCCAAAGATTTTGATGACCCCGAAGGCACCAACTTGCGCCATCCTTATACGAAGGCGTTGTGGCAGGCTTTACCCCAGAACAAGTTTAGGCCGTTAGCTGGAACGCAACCACCGCCCGACAATTTGCCGTCCGGCTGTTTGTTTGCCGACCGTTGCCCTTTAGTTATTCCCGAATGTGAGGCTGGCAGACCGATTTTGCGTTCAGTGCGGGCTGGTTTAGTGAGGTGTATCCGTGCTTAAAGCCACTGATTTAAGTTTTCGTTACGCTAAAGATAAGCCCTGGGTTTGGCGCGGCGTATCGCTATCAGTTGAACCCGGCGAAGTAGTGGGTTTGTCCGGGCCATCCGGTTTAGGCAAAACAACTTTAGCCAAAATCCTGGCTGGCTATTTGTCCTACTACACGGGTCAGGTTACATATGACGATAAGCCGCTACCAAAAAACGGCTACTGTCCGGTACAACTGATTTTTCAACACCCCGAACTGGCCGTTAACCCGCGCTGGCGTATTTCGCAGGTATTATATGAGGGGCATACGCCGGACGAAAGCTTGCTCAAGGCGTTGGGAGTGTCAAGCGGCTGGTTGTCGCGCTGGCCGCAAGAGTTAAGTGGCGGTGAGTTGCAACGGGTGGCTGTCGCCAGGGCGTTAGGCCCGCAAACGCGCTATTTGATTGCTGACGAAATGACCACCATGCTAGATGCCAATACCCAGGCGTTAATCTGGCAGGCGGTTTTGGGTCACGCCCAAAGGCATAACCTGGGGGTGCTAGTAGTCAGCCACGATGCGCCGCTGCTTAAACGCTTGTGTCAACGAGTGATTTCGCTGGAAGCGGTTATGCAGTAAAGTAAAGTAGTTTTCAGCGCAGAGGATGTAGAGAACCCAGAGAAAATACAAAGGATAAAAAAATGGAAAAACCTGTAACAAAAATTGAGGATAGCCTCAAACAAGAAATCAGCCACATCTGGAACGAAGGAGCGCAGGGCTATGATGAACAATACTCTCACGGACTGCACACCGCTCAGGAAAAACAAGCCTGGCTGGAGGCTTTGAGCAAAATTGTCGGGCCAGGGCCGTTGAGCATCGCGGATACTGGTAGCGGTACCGGCTTTGTGGCCTTACTACTGGCCGAGTTGGGCCATCAGGTACAAGCTTTCGATTTGTCCGAAGGAATGATGGAAGTAGGCCGCCAAAAAGCGGCTCAGGAAAAGCTCAAAGTAGAGTTTAAGGTTGGTGATGCTGAAAATTTGCTGTTAGCAGATGGCGCAGTTGACCTTACGATCAATCGGCACGTATTGTGGACGTTGCCCCACCCGGTGGAGGCGTTAAAAGAGTGGAAGCGGGTCACGAAAGCGGGTGGGCGAGTGATTGTGATTGATGGTTTGTGGGGTTTGGAAGTGCCATTGCCTCAAAAATTACAAAAGCAAGCCGGCCAACTGCTGATGGGGCTGCAAAAACGCCTGAGCCTGAGTGGGCCAAAAAGCGACGACAAGCATCGTACTCACCGTTATACCCCTCAGGTAATGCAGCAGCTGCCCGGTATGAAGCTACAAAACTATCAACAAGTCCTGGCTTTGTTTAGTGAGGCCGGTTTGACCAACGCTACCATTGACTATCTGCCTGAGGTAGATGCGGTAGAACGGCGGGCGATGCCTTTTGCTAATCGCCTGGCGAGTAGCGCCCAACGCCATTACGTCATTACTGCAACGGTACACGATTAGCCCTTGTAGCTTAGTGGTGCATCTGGTAAGTAGCTGCCAGTTCTGCTTGAGAATGAAAAGCCGCTTTTAAGCTTAGAAGGCATCAGTAAAAGCGGAAGCTTGTTACCAGATGCACCACTTAGTCACTCAAAAGAATTAACTTCCATTTCTGCTTAACTGGTGATAGTCCTGATGGTGATAAATTCTGACAATACTTTTTTAGAAAAGTGGAATGCTAAAACTGATCAAGATGCTAAAACCTCTCCAAGAACGACCGCTATAATCGTCTGTTTGATTTCGCGTTGAAAATCATCCCAAGATCGGCGAGCCTCGAGTTGATAAGCCTGCAAGGGTTTCTGCCCACCATAAGCCCGTAGACTGATGCCTTGGCGTAACTCTTCTAACGGAGTTAGATATTGTGTCCAGGCTTGGTCTAATACCGAAAGTATAGTCTCACGTACTATATCAATTAAAGGTCTTTGATCTAATCGAGCCTTGACCGCCAGGTACACCCTATTACTTTGAGAAGGTTGAGGCTGCGTTGTTTTTTCTGAATTGTCAAAAGCAAGTTCCAAAATTTTGGCTTTTAGTTCGTCAGCTGAGGCCTGTAAAAAAGTTTGTCGGTCGCGGTAGAATAATTCACGCTGGCGATTGAGGACAGTATCAAATTCAATAGCTTGTATCAAAACATCCAGTTGTTGCCCTTCGGACTTGTACTGACATTCTTCTACTAGCTTGTGAGCGAGAGG